>NZ_CP084470.1:0-300000 GCF_020405205.1 Natrinema salinisoli
AAGATACTTAGAGATATGACTTAGATACTTATCTTTGACGAATTTCTTAGCTGGTAGTTCAACCGAAATCTGTCTGTTGGAGGTCTAAATACGCTGTATATGTTATCTGGGGCCCTAATCTAAGAATCTTAGATTAGTGTCTAAGGTATCTTACTTAGCTATCATTCTCACATACCTTGTCTTGCGAACTTTCATATCTCAGTAACTCATCGGAGACAGTATGCTCTCATACACAGTCTATTCCGAAGCAGGTGGCGTCGGAAAAACGTCGCTGACAGCAAATTTGGCCGCCGCGCACGCTCGTGCCGGTCTCAAACCGCTGGTCGTCCCGCTGGATCCGCAGGATGGCGATCTCAGTCGACTGTTCGGCGTCGACGATGACCGAGCCAACAGCGACGCAGACAACCTCGTCCGGCACATGGTCAACGCTCCGAAAGGCCCGTTCGAGAGTCTCGTCCGAACTGCGGGGGGCGTCGATATCATCCCGGAGCACAACATGCTCTCGGATCTCTCGGATCACCTCGCTCGGGAACAAAAGAAGGCCGAGGACTTCGGTGACGCGTACAACATCTACGCGCAGCTCCAGCGTGTTCTCGCCGACGCTGGTATCGCGGATCACTACGACGTCCTGATCTGTGATCCGCCGGCGACTGAATCGGACCACCTCTACAACGCGATCTATGCGACGCGGAACTTGGTGATCCCAGTCGAACCATCGGCGAAAGGTGAGGCGTCGGTCGAAGGTCTCGAGGAACTCGCGACGAACTTCGCCGACAAGCTGAACATCGAAGTGGGTGTGCTGGCCGCTGTGCCAAACGGTTTCAAGAATACAAACGACCAGCGCGACGTCATCGACGCGATCGAGTTCCCTACGCCCGAAATCATCGGCGACCGAACTTCGATGCTCGAGGGATGTTGGCGAAAGCAGTGTTCGGCGTTCCAGTACGTCCAAGAGCACCGTAGTCGCCAGCGTGACTACGAGATCGAGACGCTCGCCCAGTACGATCGGATCGCACGCTATCTCGAGAACGAGTCCGACGTCGAGGCACCGAACCCGCCAGAACCCGGCACGCTCGAGGTGGATGCATGACTGGATTCAAGAGCGGGAGTGCTGGGGATCCGTTCAGCAATAGCGGTGACAGCGACGATGACAACGATGAGCCCAGTGATCCTGCCCCGTCACTGAGGGACGATACGGAGCCACGTGCTGAGTCCAGTGTGAACCGTGACCAGCACCGGGACACCGATCGCACTGAGTCACCGTCAGTCGGCAACGGCCTCCCCTGGATCTACGAGCGCGACAGTATTACCGACGGGCGCGCGAAGACAGTGCAGCTCCACCTGCAGCAGTCGACGCTCGACCGGCAGCGTGAGGCTCGGACGGACGTCGGACACGTACTTGGGGAATCAGTGAAAAAAGCCGATCTTCGTGAGGCTGCCCTCTTGGTTGGCCTCGAGCAGATCGACGACGTCGCTGACCAGCTTCGGGAATGGGGCTACGATTTCGAATGAACCGCTTCTGGTTCAAGTAGTTCGAGATACTATCTTACGGGCTCTCCACTGAGAGCAAGCTGGGTATCTCATGGTTGACCTCAAGCGGTTCTCAGTTGTCCTCTCAATATCGGACATCACGAACCCCGGCTGCCCTGATATTCGTTGTATCCGGCTTTGAAGCCACTTTTCCCACCCTCGAGAGCGAATTACCCGATTGAACCGCGTAAGCATCTCGTCCTCGGACCCAAGCAGCATTTCGTTGGGAGTAGATCTGTCTTAGATATCTATCTTAGACAAGAATCTTAGATGTAGGTGGGACAAGAGAGGTACCGACAGCGGTCAAGAGAACCGGACAAGATCCGATCCGTTGACCGCGTAGAGTCCCTCGCTCGACGCGGCCAGTTCTGCGTTCATGACCGTATCGATCTCCTACTGTTTCGCACCTGTTCGTCGGTCGATTGCCGCTAGCGTCCGTCCCGTGGGAACATACAGTAAATAGTTGGGACGCGGTGACTGCCTCGAGCTCAAGTAGTAACGATCTGTGGGCACAACTCGGTGAAGCGGGTGGTGTCTCTGCTGAATCGAACGGAGTCTCGATCCAAGAAGAGAAATTTACTCTGATAATCACGACCACTTTCACGTACCCCGACGCTGTCCGGTAAGCACGAATCGTGGAACCACCTCACGATGCTGTTTCCCTTGCGTAAAGCCGACAAAACCGGGCTCCGAGTTTACTCTGGCACCCCTCAGCCAAAGTCGATAAGATGGCTAAGCGGTAGCTTCGATATAGGACTAATGATCTCAATCTATATTAAGACAGAGCACGAACTGAGTTGTATGACCGAAGATGAATTAAACTCCAAGGGTCTGATGAAACGCCAGACTACGGGCGAAGACCGTGTTCGGATGGTCGCCCGGCAACTATCTGAGCCACGGACAGCCAACTGGATCGCTTCCGAAGCGGGCTGGTCACACGAGCCGACCAAACGCGTCCTCGAACGGCTCGTCGATGATGGCATCCTCCACCGCGACGAAACCGGTACTCACACGACGTTTTACCCTGATTATCGCCGCCAAGCGCTGCAGGAGGCGATGCGTCTTCGAGACAGCGGGCACACTGTCGAGGAGCTTACAGACCGTCTTAGCGACATGAAGGCGGAGATCCGGGACTGGGAGGATGAATTTGGTGTCGAGTCACCGAACCAACTTCGCGGGACGCTCGCCGACGAGACACTGGACGCCGACGAGGAAGACCGTCGTCGTGAGATCGCACGCGATTGGGAGCACCTGCAGCGACACATCAAAATTGTCGGGTTCGCCATCCGCGAATGGGATTTCCTCGCCCCGACGTCAGAGCCCGCTGATGCCAGTAGCTAACGGATGTCGGTCCCACATCCGGGTAGCGACCCGAACGCGAATCTCTACGCCCAGCTGAAACGGGACGTTCTCGACCATGTGCCACAAATCAGTACGGTCGAATACGTTCCCGACGATATCGAGGCCAAGCAGCTGCGGGCGAGTTTCGATCCGGTCCGCCTTGACCCCCGACAGGCCCTGATTCGCCGGAACTGACCGTTAAGTGGTATCGGCAGGATCCTCACGATTGGTTTCGAGTCGATTACACCGATCCAAACACGGGATTTCACGCTGGCTGGCACCAGGATGTGGACCATCCCGATCTCGGGCGGGCGCATTTCCAATACTCTGCCGCCGATGAGGAGGACCGCTGGGGAATCACGTTCGAACACGTGATTCCCTCCCTGATCCTCTGGGAAATGGTCGACGAGCTCCTCGAGGACGTTCGTCCGACGTACCAGTACGCGAACGAGGAATCATGACTCCCGGCAAGACACTTTTGGTACTAAATCAAAATAGCGCGGTGGCTGATTGCACTGTCACAACTACTCGAAATCTCTGGGGCTGATAACACGTTGTTGAAGATGGAAATGGAGTTGGGTAGTGGCGGAGCTATACTTGTGTTTGCGCGGCGCCTGAGAGGCTACACTATCCGGGCACTCGGAAATGCTACGAATTAGTTGTCAGATCAATAAGAACGCATATTTGGAGAGCGCCTAAAGCAGTTTCCGCACTCCGGTTCGGCTGAAACCGCGCATTACAGCCCCGCTATACCCGCTGTAGTCTCAACCCCCTCACCCTCACAATTCTGTATAGCTATATTTAGTTTACTAGTTAGAATTCGGCCGTGTTGTGACTTCTAACCGGTGCTATTGTTGAAATAGGCCCACCATCAGAACACACTTGATTAGCTCAATAATCAAGTGTAGTTTTATGAGTGTCCACTCCCTCTGTGAATCACGAACGATGGTACCCAGCAGGAATCCGGGTCTCGAGGGTGATCGAACGTGAAATCCGAATCGACGTCGGTCGCCGACCCGCTCGAGGAATTCCTTCGATCGAAATCGAAGGGCGGTGAGGGAAGCGGGAACTACCGACGAAACCTCGAACGCTGTATCGAGGACTTCCTCGAGTGGCTCGAGGCAGATCCCCAATCGGGGGAAACGTTCGATGACCTGGACGCACGAACGTTCCGTCGGTACGCTCGTGAGCTCACGGGACGGGATCTCGCGCCGGGAACGGTACAGACGTACTACGCACAGGTCAGTGCCTACGTCGGCTGGTGCGTTCGGGAAGGGCTCCTCGAGGCGAACTACGCACAGCGCAACGTCGCGAAGGAACCGCTTCCGGAAAACGACGGACGTCGATCAGGGGATCAGCAGGCCTGGACCGACGAACACCGGCTGTTGATAACCCGTTACGTCGATACACGTGCTCACGATGCTGCCGACGAGAAGGGGCTGGGTGCGATCAAAGAGTTCCGTGACCGAGCGCTCGTCTACGTCCTGTGTTACTCCGGTGTCCGTGGTGGTGAAATCTTCGCGGACCCGAAAGACGATCGCCGTAATGGGCTCCAGTGGGGTGACGTCTCCTTCGAAGACCGGAAGATGACTGTCCTCTCGAAGAAACAAGACTGGTCCGATCGTTCGCTGACTGAGCAGGCCATAAATCCTATGCGACGATACAAAGATTTGCTCAGTCCCGCCACCGATGACTGGCCGGTATTTCCGACGTTTCACCTTCCAACGCTCTACGAGACCCTTCGAACGGGACTCCGGACCGAACACGGGTGGTCAGAAGGAAAAACCGAGACGTTCGTCGATGATCTCACTGGTCAACGCGAGGTGTTCGAGGCCCTTCGGGAGTACGAACTGGCTCCTCCCTCGATCAACACTGATGGGGCTCGTCGGATCATGCGACGGCTTTGTGAGGACGCAGATCTTGACCTCGAGGGGAAACACGGGTATCTCGCCCCACACGGTGGCAGGCGTGGAGCTGGCGAGGTGATGGTTCGGCAACGCGGCTTTACCGCCGCTGCTCGACTCTTGGACAATAGCGAAGCAGTCGTGCGAAAATCGTACTCCCATATCGAAGCGAAAGAGATGGCCAAAGACGCCGGCGATGCGTTTACCGAACACGACTCGTGAACCGCGTGACCGTCATCGGATTTAGCGCTGTAACTCGAACCGAGAACGGGAGGAACTGCACGAAGAAACTGTCATTTCGATCGTCTCCCGTCTTTGTTCTGGTCCTCTCGCTGAACCCATTTTGGCCGACGTGACCGACGTTGGCCTTCCATTCATATGACTGTAATAGTTGATCGACTCGTTACAGCATTTACATTCATATGTTTGTAAATCATGTGTTTCTCGTAACCCGATCGTAGTACCATTCGTTCCTGAAACCGCTATCGCCATCAGTTCCCCGTGAGCGTTACCTGGATCGATTTCGTCGTGCTCAGTACTTGTCCCGTAATATCTTCTTCGAGATATCTTCCGTTTAGCCGATCGACCGGGCCAGTGACACCGAGGGCAGCGGTCCGACAACCACCCGTCGTCGGAATTGTCGCTGCAATCCCGACGATCCCCTCGTAGTGTTCTCCTCTGCAGAACGCTGCGCCGTCGTCACGAATGCGTCGTACCTCTTTCATGAGGTCGGCGGAGTCAGTGATCGTTGCATCAGTAAACGATTCGCGGTCGTTCTTTTCGAGCATCGTCTCGAGTTTATCGTCCGACATCGATGCCATGAGGCACTTACCCGGCGCGTTGACGTGGAGCGGTAGCCGATCTCCGGCGTGAAATCGCGGTGTCCAATCCACATCGTCTTCGGCTATATATACCGGCACGGCGTAGTTCTCTTCCCTGATAAACAATGTCGCTGTCTCGCCAGTCGCCGTCGCCAGATTGTCGACTGCTTCCTTGCCAGTCTGGTAGATCGGCAGGTCGCTTCGTGCCCGTTTACCGAGTGATAGCATGCTTAGCGATGGTTCGTACTGCCCGTCGCGCTTGACCACGTACCCCTGTGCACGGAGCGTCGATAGATGGTTGTGGGCGACGCTCTTGGCTACATCGAGCTGGTCGGAGAGTGCCGTAACGCCCATCGGTTCCGGCGTCTCGACGAGCGTTTCGAGTATCTCCAGCGACGTTCTCGTCGCCTCGACCGCGTACTCTGGCGTTTCACTCATTCTGATATCGTCTACGATGTAGGGGACTAAAACACTGTTCACTATAGCAGAACGATTTCGCCCCGTGTCACCTCTTGGCACTTCGTGGGGTATACAATGATCTTTCATACGGGTTCAAATATTAGAAGAAACGAAGCTGCAATATTCGTGTTCATTTCTACAGAACAACTGGGGGCAGTCAATGAGACGACTGATAGCACCGTTCATATCCGGCCCCGGCTTACCCATCGCTCCAGTTGGAACAGCAGCCAACCATTGGTAGCCGACGAGGATATCGATAGAGGACTGTTCGACGCTTTCTCGAACTATTCGCCGACGGAAGTGATGGGTGCGTTGTTGTAACCGATCGACCGCTCTGTCTTCAGTACGGCTTCCGCGTTCGTGCCCCTCGGCGATTCTCATCTCGAGCCGTTCGGTAGCTCGATAGCGACAACATCCACGGAGAGGGTCGTCACAGATGGCCCCAATCGATTACTCTGAGTCGGGAATGACGACGTGTTTCAGTCCGTCGCCGTTCTCCATCCGCTCGAATGCCGTCGGTAAATCCTCGAGACTGATCTGGTCGGTAATCAGGGAATCGGCCTTGATCCGTTCGTGTTCGAGCAGCGTGACCGCCCGCTCGAAGTCTTCGGTCGTCAGTGAGTACGATCCTCGGTAGCCCACTTCGTCGAAGAAGACGTCGAAGGGGCTGATCTCCATCGTCGCGTCCTGGTCTGGAACGCCGAAAATGAGGGTCGAGCTGCCCTTCGCTGTCACTGCGTTGGCCTGTTCGATAGTTGGAACGAGTCCGATGGCCTCGACGCCGACGTCGACGGGTCCGCCCGCGGCCTCCTGGATAGCCGTCACCGGGTCGTCGGCTTCCGCTGGGTCGACAACGACGTCTGCCCCGAGTTCTGCGGCGAGCTCTCGGCGCGCTTCGTCGAGCTCTGAAACGACGATCGGTGCGGCACCGACGTTGCGGAACGACTGAAGCAAGAGCAGTCCGATCGGACCTGCGCCGATGATAGCGACGCTGTCCCCTGGATCACAGTCGACCTGACCGACCCCGTGGAGACAACAGGCCAACGGTTCGGCCAGTGCGGCTCGCTCGAACGGCATGTCACCGATCTCTTCGACGTTCGTCTGTGGAACCCTGACGTACTCGGCGAATGCGCCGTCGATGACGCTGTCGGCGGCCCCGCCGATGCTCGTGTTGTTCTCACAGAGGTGGGTCTCGCCGCGCTTGCAGTACGTACAGGCATTACACGGGACTGTCGGGTTGATCGCAACTCGATCGCCAGTCTCGTACCCGGTGACGTCCCTACCCACCTCGGCAACGGTCCCGGCGCTTTCGTGGCCTAACACCAGTGGGGTCTCCACCGCGAACGAGCCGTGATACATGTGAAAGTCGGTCATGCAGACGCCACACGCACCGACCTGAACCAGTAACTCGTCGTCGGCCGGAACCGGTCGATCGCGCTCCTGTACCTCCACCGATCCGACGTCTGTCAGCGTTGTCGCACGCATTGTTAGCTGTTCTCCGTCCGATAGTCTGCCGTCGATGCGATTCCACTCACGTACCGCGTGCAGTCTCTCGTTCTCATGATTCGTAATCGCTAGGCGTCGGCCCTGCTGGTTTCGTTCGGACAGCGCCGACACGAGGAGCACGTCGAGCGTGGCTGTCTCCCACTCTCGAGTGACGTCCTCTGAGCAGGCATTCTCGGATCCTCTATTAAAACTTGTCACGTCCTCGCGGCTACATGACCTGCGAGACGAACTGGAGAGGCGGTGGAACGTTGCTTTCGTGCCGATTTACGTTTTTAAGAAGTGTGACATAACTAATCAATGGATAGTTTTATTATTAGGCAGTAAGTCGGTTGGCAACGAGGTCGGCAAATATGACCAGCAAACGTAGCGGACGGAAGAGGCGTAACTTTATCAAAGCTACCGGTGTCGGACTGCTTGGCGGCCTTGCAGGTTGTACGCGAGGCGGCGACGAGGCCAGCGATGGCAACGGAGACGGGGCCGATGACGTCGATCTCTCCGTGAGCGAATTCCAGGATGCTGACATCGATTGGCAGCAGTTCGAGGGTTCGACGATCAATATCGGTGCTGTCCAGCACCCGTGGGTCGATGCAATCAAGCCGGCTATTCCCGTATTCGAGGAACTAACCGGGATCTCTGTCCAGTGGAACGTCCTGCCCGAGCAGGAATTCCGAACCAAGCGCCTCACTGACGTCAGCACCGGTGCTGGCGAGTGGGACGTGTTCTTCCTCGATCAGGTCGTCAACCAGTTCCGCGAGGCCGGGTGGCTCCAGCCGCTCGATCCCTACTTCGACGACGACAGTATGTACGACGAGGAGTGGTACACGATGGACGACCTCTTCGAGGCCACGCGCTGGCAGGCACACGGCGGTGGCTACAGCGATACGTGGACCGGCATCCCGATCACTGTCGAGGTCCAGACGCAGTTCTATCGGACGGACCTCTACGAGGAATACGACCTGGAGGTCGCCGAAACACTCGAGGAGTTCGTCTCGAACGCACAGACCATCCAGGAGAACGAGTCCGACATGGTCGGAACTGCCGGTCGCGGTCAGAAAGGATACGGGATGAACATCTACATCCTCAACACCTTCATCCGCGAATACGGGTCCCAGCTGTGGGATGACTACCCTGACGACTCGGGGCTAGACTCGGAGGGTGCCATTTCGGCGGCCGAGTGGTATGTTAGTCTGCTTCAGGACTACGGTCCGGACGGAGCCTCCAGCCAGACGTGGTCGGACGTCCTCTCGACGATGCAGTCCGGAAGTGCCGGCCACATCGTCTCGGACGCAAACCTGTTCTGGCCGAGCTTGACCGATCCGGAGGCCTCGGATGCAGCCGACAACATCGGGATCGCGAAAACGCCGGCACCGGCCGACGGCGAGTTCGCACCGAACGCATACTCCTGGCAGATCTCGACCTCGAAGAACGCCGATAACTCCGAGGCAGCGTTCCTGTTCATGCTGTGGGCGTCCTCGGAACCGACCAACACTTGGCTCCACCTGAACAGCAGTGCGGCGTTCTCGGTGCGTCAGTCCGTGTGGGAGAACGACGAGTTCCGTTCCCGTGTCGGCGACAACTTCGCACAGGTAACGCTGGAGTCGCTTCAGGCGGCCGCACCGGATCCGTTCGACGCCAAATATCCCGAGTGGGGACAGACCTACTCCGAGGAACTTCAAACCGCCATCGCCGGTGATCAGAGTGCCGAAGAGGCGCTGACCAACGCCGCGACTGCAGCGGAAGACACTGCTGACGAGTAATATCCGGTTGAGAGTATCCAAATGAGCACCCCAACTCAAACGACGAAGTCCGACCCGTCAGTACTGGTGAGGCTACGGGACCTGTGGAACGATTACCTGCCGTACTGGTTCATGGCGCCGATGGTGCTCGTGATGTTGCTGATCACGATCTTCCCGGGCGCGTATGACCTGTACCTGAGCCTCGTCGAGTACAAGCTCTCCGAGCCGGGGACGATGGGGCAGTTCAACGGGCTGGACAACTTCCGGACCGCGTTCACCAGTGGCGGCGCAGTCAACTCGTTCACCCTGACAATCATCTTCGTCAGCGGTGCGTTGGCGCTCGAGACCGTCCTCGGGTTCCTGCTTGCAGCACTCGTGACCGGCGTCAAGTCCGAGCGGATGAAGACGTTCTATCGCGTCGCGTTCATCCTCCCGATGGCAGTCGCACCGGTCTCGCTTGCGACGATCACCAGGATCATGTTGAACTCCGAGATCGGTGTCATTCCCTACATGATCACTCAGTATACGCCGTTCGCAGCGCCGAACTTCCTCAGCGACATCCCACTACTGACGGTGATGCTCGTGGATACGTGGAACTGGACGCCGTTCATGTTCATCATTTTCTACGCCGGCATGTCGTCAGTCCCCGAGACACTGCTCGAGGCCTCGAGGGTCGACGGCGCACCACTGTGGCGTCGCTACGTCCACGTCATCATTCCGTACATGAAGCCGGTGTTGTTCGTCGCCATTCTGATCCGGTTGATCGACCTGTTCCGAACGTTCGGATTGGTATTCAGCCTGACGAGCGGTGGTCCCGGAACCCAGACGGAACTGGTGAGCATCAATATCTTCCAGACCGGATTCACGTTCGTCGACCTCGGCGCTGCGAGTGCCATCGCGATCGTCTATCTGGTCGGGATCATTGCCCTGTGTAACATCCTGATTATCAAGATCGGGTTCGAGGGGGTGTGGGAATAATGGCAACCATCGATAGCCCGGAGAAACCTGAACGGCTGCTCTCGAGGACCACGCGGGAGCGTCTCGTCGCCGCGGGTCGACACGCTGCGTTGCTCGTGTGGTCCTTCGTGGTCCTCTTCCCGCTGTACTGGATCGTCTCGATGTCCCTCAAGCCGCCGAGCGAGGCGATCTCGCTTCCGCCAGACTGGATCTTCCTACCGACGGTGTACAACTACGTCCAGTTGCTCCAGCAGTCGAGTTTCATCACCGCGTTCGGGAACAGCGTCTTCATGGTGAGCACGTCGGTTGTACTCGTCTTGCTGATCGGTGTGCCGGCCGCGTACGTCCTGTCGCGGTACGACGTCCCGAAACAGCGGGACGTGCTCGTCTGGATCCTCTCCTCACGGATGCTTCCGCCGGTCGCCGTCGTCATCCCCTTCTTCGTCATCTTCCGGACGTTGAACCTTTACGACACGCGAATCGGGATGATATTCATGTACATTACGATCAATATCTCGGTCGTGATCTGGGTCATGAAGGCCTTCTTCGACGGTATCCCGGAAACGCTGGAAGAGGCAGCGCGCGTCGACGGTGCGACGCAGTTCCAGGCGTTCCGGAAGGTGATCCTACCGGCGGCCAAGCCCGGTATCTTCTCGGTCGCGATCATCAGCTTCATCTTCGCATGGATTGAGCTGCTGTTCTCGCTAGTGCTGACGAACAACAATGCCGTGACGGTGACGATGCAGGTCTACCAGTTCATCGGCGTGCGCCAGATCGAGTGGGGAATGCTCGCAGCAGCGACGACCGCGACGATCATTCCCATCGCGTTGTTCGTCATCGTAGTCAACAAATACCTCGCTGCCGGACTCAGCTTCGGCGTGGTGGTCAAAGAATGAGAACTCATCGCTTCCGATCGACAGTATCGATGCCGAACTACGCCCGCGCGGCGGGGCTAATCAGCTGCACTCTCGAGACAGAATAATGGCACGAATTGACATCGACGACGTGACGAAACAGTACGGAGCCGGCGGGAACGAGATCGTTGCCGTCGACGACGTTTCCCTGCAGATCCAGGACGGCGAATTCGTGGTTTTCGTCGGTCCGTCCGGGAGCGGAAAGTCGACGCTCCTCCGGATCGTCGCCGGCCTCGAAGAACAGACGGAGGGCGACGTTGTCATCGGCGACACGATCGTCAACGAACTCGAGCCCCGGGCGCGGAACATCGCGATGGTGTTCCAGAACTACGCGCTGTACCCGAACATGACGGTCGAAGAGAACATGTCGTTCGGGCTCAAGATGTCGACGGATCTCTCCGCCGACGAGATCGAGAGCCGCGTCCGCGAGACGGCCGATACGATGGGGATCGAACAGTTGCTGGATAACACGCCCGGGGAGATGTCGGGCGGCCAGCAACAGCGAGTGGCGCTGGGACGGGCCATCGTCCGCGATCCGGACATCTTCCTGATGGACGAGCCACTCAGTAACCTCGACGCGAAGCTCCGAACGGAGATGCGAACCGAAATCAACCGCCTCCAGAACGATCTCGACGTGACGACGCTGTACGTGACACACGATCAGACGGAGGCGATGACGATGGGCGATCGGCTCGTCGTTCTCAACCACGGAGAGATTCAGCAGGTCGGCACGCCACTGGAGTGTTTCTACCGACCAGCAAACCAGTTCGTCGCCGGTTTCCTCGGCTCACCCTCGATGAACTTCTTCAGCGGCACCGTCGAGGACGGAACGTTTGGGGCCGACGGCTTCGACTACGACCTGACAGAAGGGATGCAGATGGCGGTCGCCGATCGCGACGAGCTCGTACTCGGCATCAGACCCGAGGATTTGTCGCTCCACGAGACGGACAGCTCACCGCACGAGTTCGAGGCCGTCGTCGACGTCGTCGAACCGATGGGAAGCATCTCGTACGTCTACCTGCAAGCCCAGGACCAGTCCGGCGATCGAACGTTCATCGTCGAAACGGACGATCAGTATCCGATCACCGAGGGACAACACGTCTACGTCGAGATTCCGGATCAGAGTATTCATCTGTTCGACGCAGCTGGTGGTGAGACGATCCATCAACGCCAACTGGATGAGGGAGCCGAAGTCGCACTTCAGGAGCGAAAGCAGACCGTTACCAATCCAGCAGAGTGACGCCGAGCCACTAGCTGGCGCTGTTTCGGCCTCTTCGACCAACCGATTCACAACCGACGATTCACTTCACACGACACATGACAGACACACCCATTCAACATCACGAAACACGTAGCGACATTTGCGAGTACGGCCGCGGACTACTCGAGGACGACCTGACGACCGGTACCGGCGGGAACCTCAGCGCCAGACTCGATGAGAACCATATCGCAATCAGCCCGTCGGGGATCCCCTACGAGGAGATCGAACCAGAAGACGTGCCAGTCGTCGACATGGATGGCACGGTCGTCTCCGGCGACATCGATCCCTCGACCGAGCTCCCGATGCACTTGGCCGTCTACCGCGAACGGCCCGAAGTCGGCGGCGTCGTCCACACTCACTCGCCGTATGCGACGACGTTCGCTTCGCTCGGCGAGCCGATACCGGCCTCCCACTACCTCCTCTCCTTTACCGGGTCCGAGGTACCGGTAACGGAGTACCGCACTCACGCCACCGCGGAACTCGGCGAGGCTGCGGTCGACGCGCTCGGGGAGTCGTACAATGCGACACTGCTACGCAATCACGGCGTGTTGACTGCCGATGACACGCTGGACGACGCCTACACCGTTGCACAGATGGTGGAGTACTGCGCTCGCATCCACTATCAGGCCCGCGCCATCGGCGAGCCCGAGATCCTTCCGGACGACGAGATCGACCGACTGAGCGACAAACTCGACAGCTATGGCCAGTAAACGGCCGCACCTGATCCCATGAACCACGTGGCAATCGATCTCGGTGCCAGCGGCGGGACGGTGTTCCTCGGGAACGTCACCGCGTCGTCGTTCACCGTCGAAGAAGTCACCCGGTTCGACAACCGCCCCACCGAGAGCGACGGCCGATACGTCTGGGACCTCGAGTCGCTCGCCGATCACATCGTGGCCGGACTCGACGCCGCTGCCGATCAGGCCGACGGTCTCGACACGGTTGGAATAGATACCTGGGGGCTGGACTTCGGACTACTGGCGGACGGCGAGCTCCTGCGAGCCCCGACCTCGTATCGCGATCCCGAGGCGACGGCGACTCGCGAGGACCTGTTCGAAACCGTCGGGAAGCGACGGCTGTTCGAGGCTACTGGCATCGCGAACTGGAACACGCCGAACACGTTGTGGCAACTTCACACGATCGCCGAACGCGACCCCGAACTCCTCGAGCGGGCCGACGAGCTGCTCATGATACCGCAGCTGCTCTCGCACCTGTTGGGCGGCCGGCCGATCGGCGAGACGACGATCGCCTCGACCACGCAGATGGTCGATCCGGAGGGCCGTACCTGGGCGGGTGACCTCCTCGAGGAACTGGGACTGCCGACAGAGATACTCCCTTCGCTCACCGAACCCGGCGAACGGCTGGGGGCCGTCGACGAGCGATTCGCGCCGGACCCCGAGGTACCGCCCGAGCTCGTCACGCCCGCGAGCCACGACACCGCGGCGGCCGTCGCCGGGCTTCCGTTGACCGGCGATGCCGCGTTTCTCAACACCGGCTCGTGGTTCATTCTCGGCGTCGAGCGCGACGACCCGGTCCGCACGGATACGGCCTTCGAGTACTCGCTGTCGAACGAGCTGGGCGCGAACGGGACCGTCCGGCTGCTGAAAAACGTCAACGGGTTCTTCCTGCTGGAGGAATGCCGATCGGCGTGGCGCGAGGCCGGTGAGCCGACCGACTACGATCACCTCTTGTCGGCCGCCCGGCAGGCACCGCCGCGGGAGTCACTCGTCGATCCGGACGCCGACGCCTTCTCGATCGAGGGATCGATGCCCAAGCAGGTGCGATCGTACTGTCGGCAAACGGGACAGCCGGTCCCGTCCGGACAGGGCGGTATCGTCCGCTGCCTGCTAGATAGTCTCGTGACGAAAACGGCGCTCGTCTTCGACCAGTTGGCGACGGCCGTCGACGAGACGCCGGCCCGGATCACCCTCGGAGGCGGCGGGGTCCGCAACGAGTTGTTCTGCCAGCTCCTGGCCGACGCCACCGATCGGCCGGTGACGGCTGGCCCGGTAGAGGCGACTGCCGTCGGGAACCTCCTCACGCAAGCGGTTGCAGTCGGTCCGATCCCGAATCTCGAGACCGGGCGCAGATTGATCCGGACCTCGTTCGAACCGACGACCTACGACCCCGCGGGCGGACGTGATTGGGACGGCGCAAAAGAACGGCTTCGGGCGCTTCCGACGAACTGAGTTCCCAGTCGGATCGGTTCGTTCGGCGATTACCTCGACGTGTACCCGCCGTCCATCACGACCGTCTCGCCGGTCATGTACGACGACGCGTCCGAGGCGAGATAGACGACCAGTTCTCGCAGTTCCTCCGGTCGACCGAGCCGACCGATCGGCGTGTTCTCCAGCCATGTCTCTTCCATTTCCGGATTCTCCTCGAGTACCTCGTCTACGAGCTCCGTCCGCATGTACCCGGGTGCGATGGCGTTGACCCGGACGCCGCGGTCGCCCCACTCGACGGCCAGAGATTTCGTGAGCATCGAAACGCCGGCCTTCGTCGTGTTGTAGCTGGCCTGTTTCTGCGGAACGTTGACGTCGAAGCCGGACATCGAGGAGATATTGATGATACGGCCCTCCCCTCGATCTAACATCTGCTGGCCGACGTGTTTCGCACAGAGGAAGACGCCGTCGAGGTTGACCGCGAGGACTTGCCGCCAGGAGTCGATCGGCGTCTCTTCGGCCGGCGAATTTTCGACGATACCTGCGTTGTTAACGAGGATATCGATCGGCCCCAGTCGATCCGTCACTGTTTCGACCATCGACTCGACCGAGGCTTCGTCGGTCACGTCGACGTCGACGCTAATCACGTCCGTTTCACCGTCGAGTTCCGCCGCAGTCGTCGCCGCTTTCGCGGAATTCACGTCCGCGATGGCCACGTCGGCCCCCATTTCCGCGAGGCCAGTTGCCATCTGCTTGCCGAGTCCCTGTGCTGCACCGGTGACGATAGCCGTCTCTCCCTCGAGGGAGAAACTCTCCAGTACGCTCATGGTACACAGGTAGTGTGGTCTCACTGAATTTAAATGTGTGTGACATCCGCCCACGACCGTGTGATCCCGGCCATTCAAGTATACGGTCTCAGTTAACACGGCTATGCAAATCACGGACTACGAACTGTTCGCCGTCCCCCCGCGGTGGTTACTGCTCAAGTTAAAGACCGACGAGGGGATCGTCGGATGGGGGGAGCCGATCGTTCAGGGACGGCTCGAGACAGTCCGAACGGCAGTCGCTGAACTGATAGAGCGGTATCTCCTCGGGGAGGATCCGCTCCGGACGGAATATCACTGGCGAAAGCTCTATCAAGGCGGGTACTTCCGTGGCGGGCCGATTCTGATGAGCGCGCTGGCGGGGATCGATCACGCGCTGTGGGATATCAAGGGTCGACACTACGACGCGCCGGTCCACGAACTGCTCGGCGGTCACGTCCGCGACCGGATGCTCGTCTATCAATGGCTCGGTGGCGAGAATCCGGAAGGCATCGCGGCGTCCGCCCACGACGACTACCAGCGAGGGTATCGTGCGTTCAAGCTCAACTTCGTGCAGGACTTTCGACCGCTGGAGACGACCGCTGCCGTCGATCGCGCTCTCGAACGGGTGGCGGCGGTTCGGGATGCCATCGGTGACGAGGCCTTCCTCGGCGTCGACTTCCACGGTCGCGTTTCGAAGCCGATGGCCGTCGACCTCGTCCAGCGGCTCGAACAGTACGATCTGATGTTCATCGACCAACCGCTCCTGCCGGAACACACCGATGCATTCGCCGCGATAAGCGACCGAACGACGATTCCCATCGCTACGGGCGAGCGATTTTACTCCCGATACGAGTTCAAGCAACTGTTCGTCGATAACGCCGTCTCCGTAATCCAGCCGGACGTCACTCACGTCGGTGGCATCAGCGAACTGCGGAAAATCGCCTCGCTGGCCGAGTCGTTCGACGTGGCCGTCATCCCGCACTGTCCGCTTGGCCCGATCGCCTTCGCCGCCAGCCTCCAGGTCGGATTCTGCTCGCAGAACGTCGTCATGCAGGAGCAAGACCTCGGTATGCACGATCCGGATTCGAGTCAGCGTCTGGCACTGCTCGAGGATCCGGAGACGTTCACGTTCCGGGACGGCTACGTCGAGCGGCCGACGGGTCCCGGTCTCGGCATCGAAATCGACGAAGAGTACGTCCGCGAGCAGGCTCAGACCCAGGTTAACTGGTATAATCCGGTCTGGCACCACGAGGATGGCAGCCTCGCCGAGTGGTGACTGACCCACGGCCACCGCTACCGTGCTGTCCCGCGTAGTCCGTTACCCATACATTTTAGTTGTCAATACTCGACGTTTCCCGTATGCGAGCTGCTGTGTTAGTCGAACCGACGGAGTTCGAGCTGCAGGAACGTGATCGTCCGGAGCCCGGATCGAACGATGTACTCGTCGCGATACGAGACGTCGGTATCTGCGGTTCCGACGTTCACTATTACGAACACGGCCGTATCGGTGACTACGTCGTCGATGATCCGCTCGTCCTCGGTCATGAAAGCGCTGGCGAGGTCGTTGAGGTCGGTGAGAACGTTACCGATCTCGGACCCGGGGACCGCGTTGCGCTGGAACCCGGCGTCCCGTGTCGGCGCTGTGAGCACTGTAAGCGCGGCGACTATCACCTCTGCGAGGACGTGGTGTTCATGGCGACGCCACCACACGACGGTGCGTTCGCCGAGTACGTCTCCTGGCCGGCCGACTTCGCCTACGAACTTCCCGAGACCGTCTCGACCGTCGAGGGGGCGCTCTGTGAACCGCTCTCGGTCGGCATCCACGCCTGTCGTCGGGGCGATGTCGGGACCGGCGATACCGTTCTGGTCACCGGTGCGGGCCCCATCGGCCTGATGGTGGCCGAAGCGGCTCGTGCCGCCGGCGCGACGGACGTGATCATCACCGACGTCGTCCCGGAGAAGATCGAGTTCGCCCGTGAACGCGGCATCGATTTCGCAGTAAACGTCATGGAGACCGACCTCGAAACGGCCGTCGACGAATACACCGACGGTGTCGGCGCCGACGTCGTAGTCGAAGCCTCCGGCGCGAAACCGTCGATCGAATCAACGCTGGACGGCGTTCGGCGCGGGGGGACTATCGTGCTGGTCGGATTAGCTGACGAGGCGAACGTCCCGTTCGATTTCCTCGAGGTGATCGACAACGAACTCGATGTCCACGGGTCATTCCGGTACAAGAATACCTACGCTACGGCTGTCGACCTGTTGGCGGACGATGCCGTCGATGTCGAGGGAATCGTCGACTTCGAGTCCTCGCTGTCGGACGTCGACGACGCCTTCAACCAGGTCATGGAACCGGCCGTCGTCAAAGGGATGATTTCCCTCGACGATGAGTAGCCGCGTCCGGTTGCGACTCTGCACGGAATCGCTCTAGTGAACTCCATGAGGTGGAACTCCCGTCGAAATGGTGAACTGCGGTTCTCGCAGCTGCACGTGAATGTGGGTATTCACACAACCGCCGCTATTGAATGAACCCATAGATTTTACTCGAATCATTGTAAGTTAACCATATGGGACAGAGTATACCTGAAGAGCGACGGGCAGGGCTCCTCGCGACGCTCAGGCTTCAGTACCCTGATGGTCTGGCCGATCGTGGGTTTCGACTTATACACCCGGCGACGGGGGAGCTGTATACCGACCATCGTCGACATCTCGTCGCAACCTGCCGATCGATAGCGAACTTCTCGGCGGGAGTTCTGGCTGATGGTCCGGAGTGGTGTCTCGACGCAGCCGAACACGGGCTCGAATTCCTTCGTAACGGGCACGGTGCCGATGATGGGAGTGGGTATCACCTCGTCGTCGATGCCGACGGCGAACCACTCGAGCGGACTCGCTCCGCGTACGGGCACGCCTTCGCCCTGCTCGCGTACGCCCGTGCGACGGCCGCCGGTATCGAGGGGGCTGGGGCCGACCTCGAGGCGACTCACGAACTCCTCGAGGAGCGGTTCCGGGACGATGCCGGGATGCTCCGTAGCGATTGCGACGCTGACTGGCGTGAACTGGAAGCGTACCGGGGGCAGAACGCCAATATGCACGCCTGTGAGGCATATCTGGCCGCCTACGAGGCAACTAACGACGGGCGGTACCTCGAACGAGCACGCCATCTCGCCAGCACGATCTCGGTCGAACTCGCGGGCGACACTGACGGACTACTCTGGGAACACTACACCGACGAGTGGGATCACGACTTCGACTACAACGCGGACGAACCACGTCACCAGTTCCGGCCACCGGGGTACCAGCCCGGCCACCACGTCGAGTGGGCGAAGTTCTTCGCACTGCTCGACCGTTACGACGAGGGTGACACCGAGGCCGCACCCGACGAGGGATGGTTCGAGCGTGCGTTAGATCTATTCGACGCTGCGATCGAACTCGGATGGACCGAATCGGGATTCGCGTACACCGTCGACGCCGATGGAGACGTCATCGTTCCCGATCGGTACGGCTGGGCGCTCGCGGAAGCTATCGGTGCGTCTGCTGCACTCGCCGAACGAGCCGATGCGCACGGCCGAGCCGCCGACGTCGATCGACTTCGTCGCTGGGAGCGGCGGCTCGTCGACCGTACCGACGACTACCGCGGCCCCGCTGGCGTCTGGTACGAAAAGCGACTCGCACCGGACGAGAGTGGCGATCCCGTCCCACCGGACCCGCCGGTCGTCGAACCCGACTATCATCCCGCGAGTGCGTACTATGAGAGCTGGCGCTCCGCACGGAGAGTGAGCAACCGTGAGTGACGAGGTAACGTCCGACACTGACTCCGTAATACCAATAGGGACGGGAAATCGTGATTCGGATGAGATGGACCCAACCGTCATGTTGCCCCCGAAACCGGACCGACGCTGGACGATCGCGAAACAGCTCGGCCTCGACACGGCCGTCGTCCGGTTCTGGGGGGTCGACGAGTGGTGGGAGTACGACACGCTGATGCGGACGAAAACGCGCTTCGCTGATCACGGGTTCTCGCTCGATGTCGTCGAGGACCGCCCTCCGATGGAGAAGACCGTACTCGGAGAGGAGGGGCGCGACGAGGAGATCGCGACCGTCAAAACGCTCATCCGCAACATGGGCCGACTCGATATCGATACCTATTGCTGGGTGTGGACCGAGAACCCGCTCGGCGTGATCCGGACGTCCGATTCGTTGCCCGGTCGTGGTGACTCCCAGCGAATCGGCTACGATCACGAATGGATGGAGCGTGCTCCCGACCACGAGGCCGCAGGCATTACCGAGGAGGAACTGTGGGACAACCTCCAGTACTTCCTCGATCAGGTCGTTCCGGTCGCGGAGGAAGCAGGCGTGAACCTCGCGCTCCACCCGGACGATCCCCCGACCTCGCCGGTCCGTGGCGTCCCCCGTATCGTCAAATCCGTCGACGATTACCGACGTCTCCTCGATATGTACGACAGTCCACGCCACGGCGTGACGTTCTGTCAGGGGAACTTCTCCGCGATGGAGGCGGACATACCTGAGACGATCCGTGAATTCGGTGATCGGATCCATTTCGTCCATTTCCGCGACGTCGAGGGTGGCGAACGGAACTTCGTTGAAACCTGGCACGACGAGGGGCCAACCGACATGAAAGCCGCGATCGAGGCCTACCGAGACACAGGCTTCGACGGACCGATCCGTCCCGATCACGTCCCCCGGATGGTCGGTGAGGAGGACCGTGAAGATGCGATGGCCGGCTACACCGATATGGGTCGATTGTTCGCTATCGGCTACATCAAGGGACTACTGGAGTAACGCAATCCGACTACCGCAGCGACGACCAGACAGACACAGATGACACTCAACACGATCGCAGTCACTGGAGGTAACGGCACGATCGGATCAGCGATCCTCGAGGATCTCGACGATCACGGCTACGAAACCGCAAACATTTCACGCGGCAAGCGCCGCGAGGAAATCTCGGACACCTACATCACGACTGATCTACTCGACGCCGGTGAGACGTATAGTGCCATCGCGAAAACCGGCGCCGACGCCGTCATCCACATGGGTACCATCCCGGAACCCTATTATCATCCTGACTATCGGGTATACGAGAGCAGCGTGATGTCGGCGATGCACGTCCTCGAAGCGGCTGATTCTCTCGGTCTCGAATCGGTTTGTCTTCCATCCAGCATCAACGCTATCGGGAGCGAACATCAGGAACGGGAGGCCGACGTTCGATATCTCCCAGTTGACGAGGAGCACCCGCGTACGCCCGACGATTCGTACGGCATTGCGAAACACGCTATGGAGGTGACTGCCGACGGGTTCGGGCGTCGTCCCTCGACGGACCTAACCATCGCCTCGCTCCGATATCCGTGGGTGATGAACGAGGCCGAAATGGACGACCACTTTCTCGAGACGGACCGCTCGCTCGCGGCCCTCTCGGATGTCCATCAGGCAACCGGCCGTGACGTGTTGTTCTCGTACCTTCATACCGATGACGCAGCGACCGTGGCACGCAAGGCGGTCGAGGCTGATTTCGACGGGCACGAGACTTTCTGGGCCGTGGCGGGGGATACGACGGCAGACGCTCCGACGGAGGACGTGGTCGCGAAGTACTTCCCCGATGCCGAGGTCCGCGACGGATTTGAGGGGTACGATGGACTGTTTGATCTCTCGAAGGCTGCGGCCCTTCTCGACTGGGAACCGCAGCGGAGCTGGCGTGATCTCGCATAATCGGGTCAAACAGTAACGATTCACTTGCCAACGTCTTCCGAGTCAGCGACGGCGTACAGCCAAAACGCCGTCCGTTAATCGGAATCGCTGTTTTGTCGACTGCGGTTTGATTCGGAATTTTCCGGCATCTGGCTGTAAATCGTCTTTTTGCACCCGATCATGGTTCGTTTTCCGACTCCGTTTGACATCCAACGCATTGAGTAATTTGGCGGTATTCGTCAGCAACAGCCTTGCACCATGTGATTTGAATACTCAGTGCCATCGTTGTCTCGGGTGGCTACTCGCGTTCTACAAACTCCAAATCAATCCGGTCTCTACTTTCGCTGAAACGGCGATTCCTCAAATTAACTAACAAGAGTTTCTTCTACTATACTTTCGCACTTAACTAAACACTCCGCTCACGGTAACGTCTAAACAAGCTGACTCCATGCGAAGTCAAACGTTTTCGACAACGTATATGTAGTTTCTTTTCTGGCGCTGCTGAAATAGTCTGAGAAGCAGAGGGTACATAGAATTCTATATCAAAATATATTTTGACGCTGTTTTGGTATCCATGATTTCGCATCTGAAATTGAGACCGTGTCGAGAGTATGTGTCGTGGTGCGATGTTGCTCCATCAATTAGAAATCCGGTATCATTGATGTCGTGTTTCTCTCGTAGCTCGGCGAAGACCGCGTGAGAAAACAGTTGGTAAGCATTGGTTCCAGCTTTGTGTGGGACAAATCATTCGACGTAAGATCGACAGCAGCGTATAGCCAATATCGTTTGTTACCGAGTTCGATTACCGTTTCATCGACCGCAACGTGATCCAGATGTCGTTTATATTCCGGTTGTATATCGGTCTTAAGAACCCAGTCGTGAACAGTCGAACACGCCCTTTTAACACCAAAAATATAAAAAATCAGGATTATATACTAAAAAGATGCTTTAACGATATAGAGCGAATTCCGAAGTTAATAAACAGACTCAATGTTTCTTACCGTTCTACAGAATCTAATTCCGCCTATCGATACAACCGTTGGTATTAGGGTTTTCCGACATTGACACCTAGAAACCGCTAACCCTCTCCCTTTAATTCCAATCTGAACACGGCCTATCCAAGAGCCTGGACACTTTTTTCTATCAACGTTGAGAACGAACTTGATGGATCCATTCGCAATTACGGACTCAAACCCGTTCGCGCAGCTCCTTGGGATTGAATTGATCGAAGCGGAGGACGGCCATGCCGAAGCCCGGCTGCCGTTTCGAAATGAACTCTCGTCGAACTCCCACACCGAAATCGCACACGGCGGTGTGACCTACGCGTTGGCGGATCACGTTGGCGGGATGGCGATTATTTCAGCCGTCGAAGAAATCTGTCCGACAGTCGATATGCGAATCGATTACCTCGCACCGGTACGCAGCGATCTCCGAGCGACCGCGACCGTCGTTCGAAATGGGGGTCAGGTCGCTCCGGTCGATATCGACGTTCGCGATGGGGACGATACCCACGTGGCGACCGCCCGTGGCGTCTACAAGGTCGGTCGATCGTCGACAGATTCGACCGACGAGAATCCCTGGTCGAAAGGGTATGATGAAAGAGAGTGACGAAACCAGATTGGTGCTGTGCGCATAGTCTTATCGCAATATTACCGCTTGAGGCGTGGACTACCGAAATTCATTCAGGGATCTGAACCAACGTTCTTATTTATAACGCGTGAAAATATACTCACAATGAGTGAGTATGGTTGTAAAGTCTGCCGAGTATTAGATGAGTACGGAATGGAGCGCTACGAGGAGCAACTACTCGAGCAGTGGCAAGCAGACGCCTCTCAGCGGAAGGGATATCGGCAACTCGCTGAGTGGTTCAATACGCTCATGTTGCGCCGCGAGATGGACCGTGCGGGCCTTTCGACGCTCGGCGACGAAGCGGAGTCCAAGTACGAGCGGTTGCAGTCGGACGAGGCGGTCGCAGCGGAGGTCGCGACAGAATTAGAAAATGCAGGGATTCCGATTAATACACTACGGGACGATTTCGTTTCGTACGGTGTGATTCGGACACATCTGAAGGAGTGTCTCGAGTCCGATGTCGATCTTTCGAGCGGGGACTGGGAACAGAACGCGATCGAGATCTCACGGGACCATGCAACCACGAAAATTGAAGAGGCAGTCCGATCGCTCCGAAACAAGGGGCAGCTCACCGCCGGTGGTGACGTGAGTATTTCAGTTACTGTCGAACTCGAATGCGAGAACTGTCACGCCCGCGTTCCTTTCGATCGGGCGCTCCGTCGCGAATACATCTGCCGTTGTGATGATTAACCATGACTGACCGAACACTTCACCTTGAACTCGAGAATATTGGCGGCATCGAACACGAAGAGCTATCGATTACTGCGGGACCCACGTTCATCCAGGGTCCAAACGCCGCGAACAAGAGCTCGTTCCTCAAGGGACTGCTCTTCGCACTCGGGAGTACGACGGTTCCGATCCGAAGCGGGGCCGACGAGGCTCGGGCGGTGCTTTCGTCCGAGGAAAAACGCGTCGAGCGAACCGCTCGACGGACCGACGCCGGTATCGAGACGGCCGGCGAGGCGTGGATCACGGATCCCGACGAGATCACGCTTCTCGAGCGGTTCGCGGGTCTGTTGGAGACGAATTCACTCAGAAGCGCCGTCACTCGGAACGAAGACATCGAATCGCTCCTGAAGGAGCCGATGGACATAGAAGCACTCGAAGAGGAGCAAGCGTCGAAGATGGCTCGAAAGCGGGAGCTCACGACGGAGATCGAGTCGGCCGGTGACGTCGACGAGCGCCTCGAGGACCGAAAACGGGAACGTACCGAGAAACGGAACCGTCTCGACGAACTCGAGTCGACGCTTGAGGAACTGTACGATGAGCAGGACACCACCGATACCGACACTGACGATGTCGTCCAAGAATTGCGAGACGAACGAGCCGATCTACGGTCGGACGAAACCGAGTGCGAAACTCAGATAAACCAGCTCGAAGCTGCTATCGATCGCCTCGAAGGGCGACGGGACGAGATCGAAGACGAGCTCGAGGACGCTCGTGACGCCGTCGATGAGAACGATGTCGAATCCCTCAAACAGAAACGCGAGTCCGCTCGGTCCGAACTCGACGATGTGACGAAGCGTCTCGACGTATTGCAGTCGGTCCTCACCGCGAATCGTGAGATGGTCGATTCCGAGTTTACGGGGGTACTCGGTCGCGATACGGGATTGATGGGCGACGAAGTGACCTGCTGGACGTGTGGCCGATCAGCACCGGTCGAGGAACTCGAGGAAACGATTGAGGATCTGACGGCACTCGTCAAGGAAGACAAACGCCGAAAGCGAGAAAGAGAACCGGAGATCGAGGCGCTTACCGAACAGATCGAGGAAGTTCAACGCTCGAAAACGGAAATACAGCAGCTCGAAGCGGAGAAACAGGACGTTGAGCAGAAGCTAACGAACCGTCGTGACTCCCTCGAGGAACGACGTGACCAGCTAGAGGCGATTCGCGATCAACTCTCCGAACTCGACGACGAAATCGCCGATCAGGCGGCCGACCAGCGCTCTGAGCAGTCGGAGCTCACCGACGAAATCGAAGAGACACGAGTCGAAACAGAGACGCTTCGACGGGAGATCACGCGACTCGAGGAGACCATCGATTCCCTCCGCGAAACCCGCGAAGAACTGGAACGCAAACGAGAGAAGATCGACCAACTCTCCAACGAGATCTCCGCTTTGACCGATCGGATCGAAAACCTCGAAAGCGAACTCCGAGCGGTGTTCAACGAGACGATGGACGAATTGCTGGACGCGCTCGAATTCGAACGGATCGAACGTGTCTGGCTCGACGGGGAGTTCGAACTCGTGATCGCTCGGGAAGTCGATGGTCGAACACAATCGGATTCGATCGAACATCTCGCTGAGAGTGAACGGGAAATGATCGGCCTCGTCCTCGCACTCGCCGGATTCGTCACGTACGATGTTGACGCCGTGACACCGGTACTGGTTCTAGACTCACTGGGTGCGTTCGACGCGGAACGGACTCGCCGATTGGTCGATTATTTCGCCGACGAAACCGAGTATCTGATCGCGACGGCCCATCCGGAATCGACCGTCGATACCGCGTTTGATACCGTGACGTTCAAGCCACCAGTACAGAACTGATCTGACACTTACAACCCTTCTCCTTTCATTCTCCCGGTTCGAAATAGTTTTGATCCGGTTTGCCCCGATGTGATAATTTAAGAAAAACATCAGTAGACTGGTAGGTAATTCCTGATATTCACAGCGCGGTCTGTTTCGATGAAGTAATCGATTTCAGTCACCGAGTCGAGCGCCCGCATCTGGACGAGGAGGTCGTCGATCTCGGTGTTCGACTTCGCGGTGGCGATTCCGTACAGGTCGACGGTACCGAACCCTTCGGCGACGAACCAAAAATCCATGTTCGACATCTCCTCGAAGAGGTCTCTTTTCGAATTCGCCTCGTCGGCGGTTCTGGCCGTGACGAGGACGATTTCCCAGCTGTTGCGTTCCGGCCGGGGTAAAAAGAAACTCGTCATATTCTCGAGCAGCGATGTCACACGCCGGCGGACACCTTCGCTGCTCAGATCGATATCGTATTCGGTTAACTCATCAGCGATATCCGCATACGGACTCCGTGGATCGTTCGCGAGTATTTCGAGGATTCGGCGATCGATCTCGTCAATTTCGAGAAGGTCATCGTCAGAGTGATCCGCCATAGTCGAACACTGTGTGTACCAACTACTAAAATCTCTAGATCGTCGGAGATCGATATCGCCTACCGAGTTGACCCAAGCGGTAGCTCATCGGTGGATCAACACGGACGGATTGGCAGAACTCGAGTCGCGATCGACCGATGTATCGACTACGGCGCTAAGGCGGTCATCGTCTCGTGTACTTCCTCAGGCCCGGCACCCCGTGGGAACGAGACGTTGACGGCGTCCAGTCCGTTGAGATCGACGAATTCCTGCAGTTGGTCACGAGCCTCCGTCGGCGTTCCTGCGGCTCCCATCTGGTCGCGCAACTCCTTCCGTACGATCGCCGTGGCACGCTCTTTGTTCCCCTCCTGCCAGCTCTCGTAGATCTCGTGGGCGACCTCCTCGTACCCCTGCCGTGCGAGGTTGTCGCGATAGAACGTCCCCATTCCGCCGATATAGAAGGCGGTGTGTTGTGCGACGAGTTCGCGGGCGCGCTCGCCGTCTGCGAGGGCGCAGCAGCCCACGGCGAGCGTCACGCGGAGGTCGTTGGGGTCTCTACCGCCTAATTCAGCTCCGCGTCGGAGATCGTCGAGTCGCTCACTGAGGCCGTCTCTGGTGTAGTTGACGGCGTGCCAGCCGTCGGCGAAGCGCCCGGCGAGTTCGACGGCTTTCGGACCGAGTCCGGCCGCGTCGACCGGTGGCGCCGGTTCCGGTGGGTCACAGCGGAGTCGGAAGCCATCCAGCGAGAAGTACTCGCCGTCGTAGGAGACCGTCTCGCCGGAGAGAACCCGCTGGACGATCTCAATCGTTTCTCGCGTTCGACGCAGCGGATTGCCGAATTCCATTCCGTGCCAGTTCTCGACGACGAGGGGCCCGCTTGGACCGACGCCGAGGCGAAATCGACCGTCACTGGCCTCCTGCAGCGTCGCGGCCGTCTGCCCGAGCAGGGCCGGCGATCTGGAGTAAATATTCGCGATACTCGTTCCGATCCCGATTTCATCGGTCCGTTCAGCAGTGGTTGCCATCGCCGTGACGGCGTCTCGCCCCCAGGTTTCCGGAAACCAGACGCGGTCGTATCCTAACTCCTCGGCGGTGACCGCCTGATCGACGATATCCTCGAGGGTGGGTTGTGCGCCGACCGGCAGAAAGACATCCCTATCGGTCATGCTTGTCCCGTGTTTTGCATCCGTATTAAAAGTACGCGCCGGACCTGAACATTGCTCCCAAATCGCTATTTAACTAGATTCAGCTGAATGCGCCGTAACGGGTTCGCCTCGCTCATTCCAATAGTCCGTTCTGCTTGGCGATCGTGTTGAGTTGTAACTCGTCGGTTCCTTCAACGATACGGAGGAGGCGCGCGTAATTGAGGTGATCCATGAACCCGTAGTCTTCGCTGAGACCGTTGCCGCCGTGGATTTGGACGGCGGAATCCGCGGCCTCCCAGTAGGTCTGCGTTGCGAACCAATTGAAAATCGAGATGTCCTCGACAACTGACTCGTCTCGATCTAGCTTCCACGCACAGCGGAGGCCCGCGGAATCGGCTGCGTACTGTTTTGCACGGCCTCGAGCGACCTTCGACGAAATTTGCTGGAAGTTGCCGATCTGCTGGTCGAACGCTTCGCGCTCGCGGGCGTACTCGGTGGCTCGTTCCAACACGTACTCCGCGAGACCAACGGCCTGTGCGCCGAGCTCTAGTCGTCCGATAGAGAGGAAGTCCATCGCGTCGTAAAACGCGTGTCCGACTTCACCGAGGACGCGATCCGTCGGTAACCGAACGTCGTCGAACCGAAGCTCCGCCTGTTGGCCGATCTCGGCGGGAGTGTTGTTGAGCGAACCGAGTTCCCACTCGTCCGATTCGACGATGAAGCAGGTGATCCCGCCGTACCGTCCGGCCTCTTCTCGCGACGAGGTCCTCGCGAATACCTGCGCGAAATCGGCGTACGGGGCGTTCGTAATCCACTGCTTCTGTCCGTTGAGAACCCACTCGTCGCCGTCTCGCTCCGCGGTCGTCTGCATTGCCGGGGAGTCCGAGCCTGCGGTCGGTTCGGTCTGTGCGAATGCCGTTGATTTCCCGCCCCTGACAACCGGTTCGACGTACTCGGCGCGCTGATCGTCGTCGCCGAGCAACAACAACGGCTTCGGCCCTTCGGGGCCTGCCAGAACGTGCTGGTTCAATCCCCGTCCTTTGGCGAAAACGTGGGCGATCGCCCGATACCACGTCACGTACGACACGTCAGAACCGCCGACGTCTTCGGGCATATTCATTGCGTAGAACCCCGCGTCCGCGGACTTCTTTCGGACCGTCTCGATGAGGTCGAGGTATTCGTCAGTGAGGAGCCCGTCTTCCTCGTGACCAGTTCTCGGGTTCGTCAGGATGTCTTCGTACTCAGCTTCGAGCGGATCGATCTCCTGTTCGATAAACCTATCAAGACTCTCGAGAATCAGTTCGGTTTCCTCGTCGGTATCGAAAGCGACTCCGCTTTCGCTAGTCGGTGAACTCATACTGGTAGTTGTCAGACAGACTGCGGAAGTCAAATACCTTCGGGTCACCCCCACGCTGTGTGCCGACTATCGATCTATCATCGTATGACTCGATGCCGTCGTCGACCTCGATGTACCTGAGGAGATGATCAGTGATGGGATTTATGCGCACACGCCACACAGTAGGAGTCGATGACACGAGCGAGTGTCGTAGGTGCCGGAATGACGACGTTCGGCCCCCACGAACGGACGCTTGCGGAACTGTTCGCCGAAGCCGCATTCGAGGCCCTAGACGATGCAGGGGCGACGAACGATAGAATCGATGCGTTCTATCTCGGGAACACGCTCGGCGGAATGACAGAAAACGAGACCCATCTCGCGCCGAAACTGGCGACGCACGTGGGGATCAACGGCGTGCCCGCACAGCGCTTCGAGGACGCCTGTGCGACGTCCTCGAACGCGTTCAAGCACGCGGTTCAGGCGGTAGAGAACGGAATCCATGACGTTGTCCTCGTCGGCGGGGTGGAGCGATGTACACCGGAGACGGGACTCGATACGCCGCGGATGACCGAGATATTCGCTAGTGCGTCGGACAAACAGTACGAGCAACCTGCGGGACTCACCTTTCCCGGTGTATTCGCGTTGCTGACCAAACGACATATGCACGAGTACGGAACGACGGAGGAACAACTCGCCAGCGTCGCCGTCAAGAACCACGCCAACGGGCAGCACAATCCCCACGCGCACTTCGGGAAAGAAACGACCGTCGAGGAGGTTCTGGAGTCGCCACTGATCGCGGACCCGTTTCGATTGATGGATTGCTGCCCCTTCTCGGACGGAGCGAGCGCGGTCGTCGTCACCAGTTCGGATGCGGCCGATTCGTTCGACTCACCGGTCGATGTCAAAGGGATCGGCCACGCTACGGGTACCGTTCCGGCCGCAGATAAAGAGTCACTGACCGCGACCCAGCCGGCCCGCGATGCGGCGGCGTCCGCATACGAGCAATCCGGCCGCAGTGCCGCCGATGTCGACTTCGCCGAAGTCCACGACTGTTTCACCGGTGCCGAGATACTCGCGACGGAAGCGCTCGGGTTCTTCGACGACGGTGAAGGTGGCCCCGCCGCCGAAGCGGGGCGAACCGCTCTCGACGGTGAGATACCGATCAACCCCAGCGGTGGGTTGAAAGCGAAAGGTCACCCCATCGGGGCCACTGGAACTGCACAGATCGTCGAACTAACGACACAGCTTCGCGGTGAGGCCGGCGATCGACAGATTACCGGCGCTGAAACGGGACTCGCGCACAATCTCGGCGGCGACGCCGGAACGACCCTCGTAACGCTCATGGAGGCGCGAGCATGAGCGCCGACGAACTGGTCGACGGCGATCTGACGTACGCGTCTTGGAAACGGTCGCTCCGGGACGGCGTCCTCCTCGGACAGGAGTGTCGGGATTGCCGTCACGCCACCGCGGCACCGAAGGCCGCGTGCGCACACTGTGGATCCCGCGAGCTCGAGGCGGTCGAACTACCGACTACGGGGGTCGTTTATTCCGAAACCACGATCACCGTCCCACCGCGACAGTTCAGTGATGACGATCCCTATCAGGTGGCGATCGTCGAACTGGACGAGGCGCGCGTGATGGCGCATATAGACGGATCGGTTGAGATCGGCGATGAGGTTCGCCTCCAGGGATCGATCGAAGCAGACGACGAACCGGCACCGCTTTTCGGTTGACAGGAACGGAGGCCGTGATCTCCGTGTCGCGGTCCACAGACAGTCCCTCCGTCGACAGTAACTATATTACGGAGGGGACAAATGATAGCGGTGAGGTTTGACACAGCATGAATGTTGCAGTCCTGGGAGCTGGCGCTATGGGTCACGGTATCGCCCACGTCAGCGCCCTCGGTGGACACTCGGTTATCGTTCGCGATGTTGAACAGGAACTCGTCGAAAACGGCCTCACACAGATCAAGGACAATCTCGAGGGAGGAGTCGAACGCGAGAAGATCACGCCGGCGGAGAAAGACGACGCGATCGAGCGGCTCACCGGAACGGTCTCGCTCGAGGCGGCCGTCGAGGACGCCGATCTCGTCATCGAAGCTGTTCCAGAGGAGCTCGAGATCAAGCAAGACGTCTTCGAGGAGGCCGAGGAATTCGCGCCCAGCGACGCAATCATGGCCACGAACACCTCGTCGCTGTCGGTTACGGAAATCGCCAGCGTGTTCGAGGACCCGTCCCGCTGTATCGGCCTTCACTTCTTCAATCCCGCTCACATTATGCCGCTCGTCGAGATCGTTGTTGCGGAACAGACGAGCGGAGACACGAAGGAGTTCGCCGACCACTACGTCGAAAGTATCGAGAAAACACCGACGACAGTCACCGACGTTCCCGGCTTCGCTTCGTCCCGGCTTGGCGCGATGTTCAGTCTGGAGGCAATCCGAATGGCACAGGAGGGTGTCGCCTGCATCGAGGACATCGACGAGACGATGCGACTGGGGTATAATCTCCCGATGGGGCCGATCGAGCTCGTCGACCACACTGGGATCGACGTCAACGTCGAAGTGATGGAGTACCTCCGGGAAGAACTGGGCGAACGGTTCAAGCCGCCGCAGTTGCTGAAACGGAAGCTTCGGGCCGGAAAACTCGGTCGGAAGACTGGCGAGGGATTCTACGTCTGGGAAGACGGGGAGATCGTCGGCGTCAGCGACACCGGAGACGTCACGGAATAGTCGATACGAGAACCGGATTCTCATCTTCCTTCGATCAACCGACACTTTCCGTCGATCCGCGGCCGTTTGTTTCCCAGCCGGCGGCGCGTTATGCCGGTCCCGTTCGAGAGGCGCTACCCAAAGTGGGGTACCAGGTATGCTGGACCGAACTCGTTCCTCACCGCACTCGAGGACGGGATTCGGTGCTCGTTTGTTTCTATGGCTTCACGAATCCGATATCAAAGAAAAAATCCAGTATAAACATACGACTCGATATAATGATGTGCTAAGTCGGTTACCATATTTCGAGATTTTATCGTGAGTGATGTGGTACTATACTTCGTCTTTGGTCCATCGCAGCTCTCGCAACGTCTGTAAACGCTATTTCAGATTCTCTTTGACGATCTTTCCGGTCGGGTTCCGGGGAAGTTCTTCGTAAAACTCTACCTCGCGGGGCTTTTTGAAATCGGCAATACGACTCCCGACGTATTCCGTAACCTCCTCAGCGGTCAGTGACTCGCCTTCGTGGAGGACCACGGCCGCTTTCACCCGTTCGGTCCACTCTTCGTCGGGAACGCCGACGACGGCTGCCTCGGAAATGCGCTCGTGTTCGTGAAGCACTTCTTCGATTTCCGCGGGGTGGATGTTTTCTCCACCGGAAATAATCATATCATCGTGTCGTCCAACGAAATACAGGAACCCGTCCTCGTCCCGTCGTACGAGATCTGATGAGACGAAATGCCCCTCATCGTCGAACACTTCCCGGGTCTTTTCGGGCATTCCGAGGTACTTTTTGAACGCAGTCGGCCCGCGGTACGCGATCCGCCCGATTTCACCGGGTTCGACCTCTTCGCCGGTATCGTCGACGACTTTGACCGCGACGTTGACGATCGGCTTTCCGATACTCTCGGGCTTTTCGAGCGCGTTCTGTGGGTCGAGTAGACAGGTAACGGGCGACATCTCGGTCTGACCGAACACCTCGTAGAGGTTCGCGTCGAACGAATCGATGATCTCCTGTTTGAGCTCCTCTCCGGACGGTGCCGCACCGGTCATGTAATGTTCGAACGAACTGATATCGTAGTCGTCGAACCCATCGACGTTCAGCAGTGCGCGACTCATCATTGGTACGAAGAACGATCCGGTGATATCTTCGGCGTCAATGACGTCCATCACCCGAACTGGATCGAAATCGTTCATCAAATACGTCGTCGACCCGCAGTAGAAGGTGTTGTTGAACAGCGCGAACGCCGCGATATGGAAGAGTGGCGTGACGACGAGAAACCTGTCCTCGTTCTCACCGAAGTTACAGCTGTACACCGTGTTCACCGAGTTCTGAATGACGTTATCGTGTGTGAGAACGCATCCTTTCGGCTTGCCCGTCGTCCCGCTGGTATACATGAGTGCAGCGTCGTCGAGTCGGTTCGGAACTACTTCGACCCGGTCGTCGGAAACGCCTTCACAGGCGGCGCGGAACCCGTCGGCGAAGTCGGGCACGTCCGCACCGAGGTACAGGTACTCGTCGATTTGCGTCTCGGACTGCGAAGCGACCGCCGAGATCGTCCCTTTCGCGTCGCTATCGAAGACACAGAACCCCGCGTCGCTGTCTCTGAGAACGTAACTGACTTCGTCGTCTTTGAACCGATGGTTGATCGGTACCGGCAGGGCACCGAGTTTCATCGCGGCGTAGTACGTTTGTATGGTCTCTGGGTGGTTCTGCATGTAGACTGCGACCCGGTCACCCTCCGAGACGCCGCGATTCGAGAACATCCGCGCGATTCGATTCACTTGGTCGTCGAACTCACGGAACGTGATCACGTCTCGATCGCCGCCAGTGAGGGTCACGAGGCAGTCGTCCTCGGGATATTTTCGCGCATTCGTCACAGCGATGTCTCCGAGGGTCAATCCGTCCATAGTCGCAGTCTCTCTGGTATCATTATAATATTTTTCACGAATGGACTCCTGTTTCAACCGCTCAAACTTCGACGTTCACCGCGTTCCCCAGTAGCTCGATCGTTGCGAGCGGTTTTCTCCGTTGGATCGACCGATTACTGGCCCTCAGCGAATCGATTTATAACCCTGCGTGCACTCGTTTGAGATCCATCACATGCACAAGAAAATAACGACCTAAGTGTGTTATTAGACGGGAGCCTCGAGAACCGTAATATGCCCAGCCAAACCACGGGCTTGTTTGTCACACGATAGCACAGCAACAGACCTGATTCGAGCGCGCTGGGGAGCGGGCGAAAACGGTGTTCGGACGAATTGTAGTGTGAGCACTGTCTGTCGTGCAATCCGCCCACGAAGAAGTTCGTCACAGAACTGGCCGGGTCAGGGACGCTCCTCGGTGACTGTGATCCGATAGTAGTCGGTGTACTTTACGATCTCGTGCGTCTCGAACATGGCACCGACGCTGTCCGGCGTTCGAGATACGGTTTCGTCTTCCTCGAGCAAACGGGGGAGACGGTTTTTCGCCTGGTCGGCGAGTTGGTCGTAGTGGGTGACGTGCGTGTCACGCGGTACTCGTTCGACTGGGGACAGGCTGATCCATGTTGTCATTGGTCGTCGTATACGATTGTCGTTGGTTGTTCGAGCACGACCGTGACGGACATACGTCACGGTCGTTGGGTTATTCGGTCACTGTGATCGACACTCGCCGAGCGTCCGACGACGGTCTCACTGGCCCTCGAACTCAGGCTCCCGGTTCGCCACGAACGCGCTGACGCCCTCGGCGTGGTCGTCTGTTTCCGCTGCCGTCGCGATCGCGTCCGTCTCTGCTGCGAGTTGTTCCTCGAGCGATCGATCGAAACTCCTCGTGAGAAGCTGTTTCACGGCACCGTACGCTTGCGTCGGCCCGTCCGCAAGTTGCCGAGTCAGTTCGTCGAGACGCGCATCGAATTCGTCATCCGGAACGGATTCGGTCGCTAGGCCCCACTCGACGGCTTCTTCCGGCGAGATCGGCTCGTCGAGTAAGGCGATGTCCTTTGCCTTCCGGAGGCCGACGAGCCGCGGGAGATGGAACGTCGCACCGCCGTCACCCGGAAGCCCGAGGCGCGGATAGCCGTATTCGAAGCGAGCGTCCTCGCTGATCAGGACGAGATCTCCGAGGAGGGCGATACCGAGGCCGGCACCGGTCGCGACACCGTTGACGCCGGTGACGAGCGGGACCTCCGCCTGGTGGAACTGGACGATCGCGTCGTGGAGAATCGATGCGCCGACTCGCACGGAATCGGATCGATGACCGTCTTCGTCGAAGCTCTCGACGTCGGCGCCGGCACAGAATACGCCGTCAGATCCCGTCATAACGGCACATCGAGCGCTGTCGTCGGCGTTGAGAAACGATGCGATCTCGAGTAGTTCGTCGCCCATCGTGTCGTTGAGCGAGTTGAATTTCGTCGTACTGTCGATCGTGATGGAGACGATACCGTCGTTTCGTTCGAGAACGAAGTTCTCACACTCCGGCAGTGATCGTGCCATGGTATTACGTATACATCCCATCGTTATAATTCTCCTGTCCAGTAACGAGCGCCGGTCGACGAAGCTCCGGTCGGACACGGGGTTTGCGGCGATTCGGACGACCAGTGGCCGGTTCCCGTCGTCGCTGGATCAGTTACCGCCCCTCGAACTCCGGCTCGCGTCCCTCGAGGCGGGCAGTGAATCCCTCCGTGTAGTCATGGGTATCGTCGAGCTGTTCGCCGAGCGCCCGTTCGTACGCGAGCCCGTCGTCGAGGGGCATCTCCAGAGCGGCGTTAAGCGCCTTTCGCGCTCGTTCCATCCCCAACGGCGCGTTCTCGGCGAGATCGTCCGCCAGCTCTCGTGCGCGTTCGTCGACCGCCTCCGCGTCACAGACCTCGTTGACGAGCCCGATTCCTTCCGCCTCTTCGGGATCGATGAACTCGCCGCTCAGAACGAGCTCTTTCGCCTTCGCCAGCCCGATCAGGCGCGGGAGTCGTTGCGTCGCTCCGCCGTGGGGGAAAGTGCCGAGCTGTACCTCGATGACGCCGTATTTCGCGTCCTCGGAGATAATCCGAAAGTCCGCGGGAAGCGACAGCTCGAACGCGCCCGCGGGTGCGGCACGCTTGATGCCGACGACGGTCGGAACGCGTGCGGTATCGACGGTCTCGATGACGTCGCCGAGGAGACTCCCGCCGCTCTCGGCGCCGCGGGACTCGCCCTGCTGGGCTCGTTCGCCGCGTTCGCGCATCATCTCGAGGTCCATCCCCGCACAGAAGACGGGACCCTTCCCGAGCAGTGCGACGGCGCGGACGTCCTCGTTCGCATCGACCTCCTCGAACGCCCGCTTCAGATCGGAGAGAACGTCCTCGTTCAGCGCGTTTCGCTTGTCCGGACGGTTCAGAACGACGTCGGCGCGGTGGCCGTCGACGTCCACGAGTACGTGACCAGTGCCAACTTCTCGCATACAAGGCGATCAACCAGACCGAACTTAATTGTACCGTCCCGGTACCGTACACACCCGCTGTTCGAATCACGGGTTCATCGCGAGATGGGGTCTGAGTGCACCGGTACGGCCGCTATCGACCCCTGAACTCCGGTTCGTAGTCGTCTTCGGCGAACGCCCTCGCCCCCTCTTCGTGGTCCTCCGTCTCCAGCAATCGTTCGAACAGCTGTCGGTCGTACTGTCGTCCCTCTCGCAGGCCGGTTTCCATGGCGAGGTTGCCGGACTCCTTGATCGCCTGAATCGAAAGCGGCGGCTTCGACGCGATAGCGACGGTGGCAGTGGCGACCGAGGCCCGTATAGTCGCGGCCGTTCGCTATCGCCTTCTGAATAGCGTGGGCCGAACCTAGTATAGCTTTATCACCTCGAACGGTTAATGAAACACCGTATGACAGACCGTGATGTATTTCTCCCGGTCGGCGCACAGCCCACGCTCGATCAGCTCGTCGATCAGGCGGTCGCCGCGGAGGAACTTGGATACGATCGCGCCTGGTTCCCCGAATCGTGGGGTCGAGACGTCGTGACGGCGCTCGCGATCGCTGCCGAGCGAACGGATCGGATCGGTCTTGGAACGAGCATCGCAAACGTCTACTCCAGATCACCGGCCCTGCTCGGACAGACGGCCGCGACGCTGCAGGAAGCCAGTGACGGACGCTTCCGACTCGGATTCGGTCCGAGCGGTCCGCTCGTCGTCGAGAACTGGCACGGGATGGACTTCGGCAACCCGCTGCGTCGAACGCGAGAGGCGATCGAAATCGCTCGACAGGTAGTGAGCGGTGAGACCGTCTCCTACGACGGCGAGTACTTCTCGCTGGATGGCTTCCGACTCCGATGTGACCCGCCAGAGCCAGCGCCGCCGATCGACACGGCGGGACTCGGCCCGAAAGCCGTCGAACTCGCTGGGCGATTCGCCGACGGCTGGCACGCCGTCAACTACACGAGGGACGGAATCGCCGAACGCCTCGAGGACCTCCGACGCGGCGTCGAACTGGGAGACAGGGATCGGGATGACCTCCGCGTCACGCTCTCCGTGAGCTGCTGTGCCCTCGAAGACGGTGAACGCGCCCGTGAACTCGTCGCACAACACATCGCCTTCTATATCGGCGGGATGGGAACGTTTTACCGCGATAACCTCGCTCGACAGGGCTACGACGAACTGGCACACGATATCCACGACGCGTGGCAGCGAGGGGAGCGCGACTATGCCACGGATCGAGTGCGGGCGGAGTTACGCGATCAGATGGGCGCTGCCGGCACGCCGGACGAGGCCCGCACGCAACTGGAACGGTTCGAGGCCATCGACGGCGTCGATGCGATCTATGTCTCGTTCCCGCGCGGGGCCGAACCCGACGAGATACACGAGACCATGATCGCGATGGCTCCGTAGTCTATCGGTCTCGATCCCTCCGGAGCGGTGGACTGTGTGTTCCCACTCAGCGTCGGAGTGCCACCCCGACCGCCGCTGATTGCTTCGAAACGATGGCTCTCACATCAGAATGCGTATGTGAATGACGAGGTTTATATGTGTATTCAAATAATGTTCCATGTACACATGGCACAATCAGCCGAGACTAGCCCCGGCGTTTCGTTCGGGACCGACGACGAGACGGAACTCATTCTCCAGAGCCTCGAGGAGTTCGTCGAGCAGGAAGTGAAACCGATCGCAGACGAGCTCGGTGAGACGCTCACGAACCCCCGGCTCGGACACGAACCGAACGGTCGGCTGACCGACGAGGTGCTCGAGGCGAGACGGGAGGTGCGACGAAAGAGCGCGGAGGCCGGCTTCTACGCGATGAACATGCCAGAGTCCGTCGGCGGCGAGGACGTGTCGGCCGTCACGTGGTACCGCGCGAACAAGCACCTCGCGAAGCAGGACGTGCCACTGGCATCGAACGTTCTCGCCGGACCTGGTGGTCCGAAGCCGCTTCTCGCTCAGGCGGAGGGAGAGCAAGTCGAGCGATATCTCGAGCCGGCGATGCGCGCGGAGAAGACGACCGCGTTCGGCCAGACGGAACCCGGCGTGGGGTCGGACTCGCCGAACATGGAGACGCGAGCCGAGAGAGACGGCGACGAGTGGGTACTCAACGGGCAGAAGCAGTGGATCACGAACGCTCCGTACGCCGATTTCATTCAGGTCTTCGCGAGGACGACGCCGCAGGAAGAAGTGGGTCGACACGGCGGAATCACGTGTTTCATCGTCGAGGCCGACGAGTACGAGATCGGGACCCTGAACAACGCCGTCGGCGCGACCGGCATACAGGCGGAGGTCCACTTCGACGACGTCCGGCTCTCGGACGATCGCGTCCTCGGGAGCGTCGACAACGCGTTCTACGACGCGATGTCGTTCCTCGGGCTCGGTCGCGTCGAGATCGGCGCGACGGCGGTCGGCCACGCGGAGTGGCTGCTCGACGAGGCCACGAACTACGCGAACGAGCGAGAGGCGTTCGGCGAGCAAATCGGCCAATATCAGGCGATATCGCACAAGATCGCTCGCGGACGAGCGAACGCGCTGGCGGCCGACACCGTCGGTCTCAAATGCGCCTGGCTGCTCGATCAGGGCGAGCCGGCGATCGCCGAATCGTCGATCCTCAAGTGGTTCGCGAGTAACACCTTCTGGGAGATCGCCGACGACGTCGTCCAGATTCACGGTGCCAACGGCCTCGCCGAGGAAAACCCGTTCATGGACCGCCTCCATCGCGCCCGAATCCAACGAGTCGTCGAGGGAACCGACGAAATTCAGCTCAATACGATCGCCAAACAGTACGGCGTGGAAATGTAAGCCGGGAGACCGAGCGAGGAACTCGAGCGTACTGACTGGGACGCGACCCCGCCGATATGTATCGGTTCCGGTCAGTTCAGCTCGCGATCTCTGAAACGGGAACAGGCTCCCTCTCGCTGTACGGCGGCGCTTCTATGGGATGGCTTTGCCGCTAATCGAAACTTATCCATCGTGGACAACGGTATCTATCGGCATGAGCGAACCGAATCGGATCGCTGGGACCGATCTCGATGCGACGGTCCACCGGCTGGAGTTCTCCGTCGATTGGCCGCCGGGTCACGCGGCGGCGTACGTGATTTCGGGTGACGAGCCGATTCTCATCGACGCAGGGACGCCCGGTGAGCGCGGCTCCGAGGAACTACGCGCCGAACTGAGCGACCACGGGTACGGTCCGTCGGACATCGAACACGTGGTGCTCACGCACGGTCACACTGATCACGTCGGCCAGACGCCGACGCTGCTCGAGGCCGGGTCGCCGACCGTCTACGCGCCGAGACAGCTACGGGATCGATACGAGCGGGAGATGGAAACGGTCGCCGAGCGGACTCGAGCGAATCTACTCGAGGCCGGGCTCGAGCCAAAATACCTCAAGTCAGCCAGCGAACGCTTGCTTTCCGCTCACCGCACAGTGCGCGAGTCGCTTCCCGAAGACGCGGTCGACGTCTGGATCGATGATGACCCGTTCACCGTCGGGACGCACGAAATCGAACCGATCTATTCACCGGGGCACCACATTAGCCACGTCTGTTTCGGGACGACGTTCGACGGTGAGCGAGTCGTGTTTTCGGGCGACATGGCGATGGAACCGTTCCGTGCGCCGTCGCTACTCGTCAACTTCGACGACGGTGTCGAGGACAGCGTGCGACGGTTTCGAGCGTCGTTAGATCGTCTCAAGACGTACCAGTTCGACCGGGTATTCCCGGGCCACGGTCCGATACACGATCGATACGAGGAGTGCCTCGACCGGTCTATCGCCGATCTGGACTCCAAACTCGAGCAGTGCCTCGAGCGGATCGAATCGGACCGAGCGACGGCGTTCCAGATCGCGACGGAGAGGGCGGGCACGGAGCACGGAATCAATCGAATCTTCGCGGAGACCGTCGGACTCGTCGAATATCTCGAGGATCGAGGGGATGTCCGGAGCGTTCTCGAGGACGGCGTTCGATTCTACGAGAGTACCTGAACGGTTCGCGTACTCCTGTGTGATCAGCGGACCCGAGAAACCGTCTCGCGGAGAGAGGTCCGTCGCTAGTGCCGGTCGATGCCTTGTTTTATATTTTCTCGTGAGAAGATGAGCGTATGCCCGTTTCCGAGACGGAAGTCCACGATCTGATCCGGAGTTCGGTACGCGACCTCGCTGCCGAGTACGACGCCGATTACTGGCGCGAGCACATCGATCAGAAGCGCTTTCCCGAATCGTATTGGCAGGACCTTGCGGACAACGGCTGGCTCGGCGTCGCGATCGACGAGGAGTACGGTGGAGAGGGACTGGGAATGCACGAGATGACGATCGTCATCGAGGAACTCTCGCGTGCCGGTGGACAGGGAGGTATCATCTTCATTCTGACGCCCGTGTTCGGTGGTATCAGCATTCAACGACACGGGACTGAAGTCCAAAAGCGCGAATACCTCCCGGAGATCGTCGACGGGAACTGCCGGTTTTGTATGGGGTTGACCGAACCGAACGCCGGGACGAACACGCTCTCGATCGAGACGACGGCCGAACGGGACGGTGACGAGTTCGTGATCCACGGCGAGAAGACCTTCATCAGCAGCGTTGAGACCGCCGACGAGATGTTACTCGTCGCGCGTACCTCCGAACTCGAGCCCTCGGATCCGACCCACGGCGGAACGCTCTTTCTCGTTTCCGACCCGGCTGATCGCGACGCGATCTCGCTGTCGCCGCTCGATACGGCAGTACCGTGGTTTGAGCAGCAGTATCAGGTCAATATCGACGGCTTACGGGTTCACGAGGACGATATCCTCGGTTCCGAGGACGACGGGTTCAGGCTCATGTTCGATACGCTCAATACCGAACGTATCGCCGGTGCGGCGAGTGCTCTCGGTGATGGACTTCGGGCCGTCGACCTCGCAGTCGAGTACGCCAACGACCGCGAGGTGTTCGGACAACCGATCGGAGCTCACCAGTCGATCCAACATCCGCTGGCCGAAAGCTACGCTAAGCTCCTCGCCGCCCGCCAGATCACCTACAGTGCCGCTGCGAAATGGGACCGCGGCGAGGACTGTAGCATGGAAACGAATGCGGCCAAACTGCTCTCGAGCCAGTTCAGCACCGAAGCCGCGTCGCAGGCGATTCAGACTCACGGCGGGAACGGATTCACGAAGGAGTACGAGGTCTACGAACTCTGGCAGAACGCGCGCGTGACCGAGACAGTGCCCGTTTCGAACGAAATGGCGAAGAACCACATTGCGGAACATCACCTCGGACTCCCCCGTTCGTATTGACTTTGCAGGAGCAGTGAGACACCCCGAACCACCCTCCCGTCACAGTTTTCGTGCCGTTGTCGAATCAGCGTCAACTATTCGGGTCACGCTATTCGAGACGAATATCGCCCTCGAGTGAGTTCGCAGCGAGATGCACCTCAGTCCTGACAAACCAAAAAACTATACACCATTTCATGATACATGGTATTGTATGACATACGGAAGCGTATACGAGGCCGTGTACGACCAGTACGAGACGGACGAGAGCTGGGACGAGCACGCCCACGTCGGAGACAGAGAGTCGCTCAATATCGCAACGGAGTCGCTCGGTCGCCATGCGTCCTCGGAAGAGACGGGACTTCGGATCCAGGACTTCGAGACCGGCGAGACTGAGACCTACACGTTCGCCGAACTCGATGCCGCCGCGAATCGAGTGAGCAATTACCTGGAAGCACACACCGAACGCGGCGACCGAGTCGGTGCGATGCTCCCCACGCAGTTCGAGCTATACGCCGTCGTCTTCGGGACGATCAAGGCCGGCCGGATCTATCTCCCGCTCGCACCGATGTTCGGCCCGGACGCGCTGAACTACCGCCTTGAGGACTCGGGAGCGACCGCGTTGTTCACCACGGCGGACGGCTGCGAGACCGTCGACGGGAGTCTCCCCTCGCTCGAACGCATCGTCACGGTCGACGGCGGAAGCGACGCAGTCGATAGCGACGTGACAGTGGAGGATTACGACGCAGTCGGTGATCGATCAGAGACGTTCGAACCCGTCGATACCCACCCGAACGACCCGTACACGCTGACGTACACGTCCGGGACCACCGGCCCGCCGAAAGGCGTCCTGAGCAGTCACGGCGGGGTGATCGAACTCCACGCGTACGCGGAATACGTCGCCGATGTTCGCCCCGACGATGTCTATCTGGTCGCCGCGTCACCGTCGTGGTCGTACGGGCTCAACATGGGCACGATCATGTCGGGCGTTCGGGGGACCGCGATCGGTTGCTATCGCGGGCAGTTCGATCCCATTGCGTTCTTCGAAACCCTGGAGGCGTGGGACGTCGACAACGCGATGATACCGCCCACGGCCCTCCGCCAGTCGCGAGCGGGCGGAATCGATCTCGAGGCGTACGACATCGATCTCCGCGTGCTCCTCTCGGCCGGCGAATCGCTCGACGAGGATACCGTCGAATGGTGTGAAGACGGTCTGGGCGCACCACCGCAGGACGCCTACGGGTTAACGGAGGCCGGTATGGTGGTCTGTAACTACGCGTTCGACGACTGGGAAGTAAAGCCCGGGAGCATGGGGAAAGTCCTCCCCGGGGTCGAGGTAGCGTTACTGGACGAGGACGGCGAGGAAGTCGAACAGGGCGACGTCGGTGAAATCGCAGTCAAACGCGATGCGGACGCGCACGGATCGTACTGGGGCCGACCCGAGGCGACGCTCGAGACGTTCACCGGCCGCTGGCTCAGAACCGGCGATCTGGCACGGCGAGACGAGGACGGATATTACTGGTACGTCAGTCGCGCGGACGACGTCATCATCTCCGCCGGCTATCGCATCGGTCCGGCGGAGGTCGAGGAAACGCTGCTCAACCATCCCGCGGTCGAGGAAGCGGCCGTCATCGGTACGGATCACGAGACTCGCGGCGAAATCGTCAAAGCGTACGTTACCCTCGTCGACGACTACGACCCGAGTGAAGGACTGAACGATGAACTCCAGGAGTTCGCCCGAGACGAACTTTCGAAACACGAGTACCCCCGTGAACTGGAATTCCTCGACGAACTCCCCAAGACCGCCAGCGGGAAAATAAAGCGGTCCGCTCTCGAGGGGTGAATCACTGAGCATCGAGCGATTCGGGTGCGTTCAATTCGAGACGACGGTATGGATTCCGGGGTAGTTACCGTGGGGCCTGCAATCCGTCAAATGTCTCGAGGCCATCCGACTGCAGAGTTCGGTGAATCGCACTCGCTCGAGGCCCTACCATGGCTGCTTGTTTTCGCGCCGGAGATGGCAACTCGATGGGCGATACTATTAATACGAGTCCTCTTGTGTCCTTGTTATACAATGACACGGATCGGCCAATACCATTTCTACGAGCGTGACTGGGAGAGCTACGAACAACTCCGAGAATCCTTCGAGTGGGAGATTCCAGACCAATTCAATATGGCAGAGTACGTCTGTGATCGGTGGGCCCGTAATCGCGGGCGCGTCGCGTTCTTTGCGGAAGACGAAGCGGGGGACCGTCGGACGCTCACGTTTCGTGATGTGCAGATCGAGGCGAATCGGATCGCGAACTACCTCTCGGAGGCGGGAGTTACGCCGGGCGACAGAGTTGGGATCTGTCTCGGGCAGCGTCCAGAGGCCGCCGTCAGCCATATCGCGGTGTGGAAACTGGGCGCCGTCTCCGTCCCACTCAGTACGCAGTTCGGGAACGACGCGCTCGCATACCGACTCGACGACTGCCGCGCCATAGCTTGTATCGTCGATGGGTCGAGTGTGGACACCGTCCGGTCGATTCGTAGTGATCTCAAGGCGCTGGAGACGGTGCTAACCATCGGGGCGGACCCGGTGCCAAAGGAAACGACGTGGGACGCAGTCGAGCGTCGATCACCGCAGCAGTTCGAAACGGAGGAAACGAACGCCGACGACGACGCGATCATCATCTATACGAGTGGCACGACCGGCGAGCCAAAAGGTGTACGTCACGCACATCGGCTGTTGCTCGGTCACTTACCGATGTTTGCCGAGAATTTCATGGAGAAGGGAACGGCGGACGAGAGCGTGTTCTGGACTCCCGTCGAATGGTCGTGGATCGGGTCGCTGTTTTCGCTCGTGATGCCGACGCTATACTACGGCCAGCCGGTCGTCGCGTACGATACCGATCGGTTCGACGCCGAATCGGCGTTCGACCTCATCGAACGATACGGGATAACGAACCTCGGGGCACCGACGACGGCACTCCGGATGATGATGCAGGTCGACGATCCCGCGGATCGATACGCACTGGGGACGATCCGGCACGTCGCCGCAGGAGGTGAGGCGGTCGGTGAAAGCGTTATCAGGTGGGCGAAGGAGACGTTCGATGGTGCCGCTATCGAAGAGGTGTATGGACAGACGGAGGCGAATCTCGTCGTCGGAGACTGTCACTCGTTGAAGGAGCCTCGGCCGGGGAAGATGGGTCTCGCAGCACCGGGCCACGATGTGGCAATCGTCGATCCGGAAACGGCCGAACCGATCGACGAACCGGGAGAAGTCGGCGAGATAGCGGTTCGATACGAAGGGAATCCGGTTTGCTTCCGAGAGTACTGGAACAAACCGGAACGGACCGACCGAAAGGTCCGCAACGGTTGGTTGCTGACCGAGGACCTCGGAACGGTCGATGAGGACGGCTTCTTCTCGTTCGAAGGCCGCAAGGACGATGTGATCATCACGTCGGGCTATCGAGTGAGTCCCGAGGAAATCGAGGAAGTGATCGCGAGCCACGTCGCCGTCGCGGACGCCGCGGTGATCGGCGTTCCCGACGAGGATCGGGGGAGCGTCCCGAAAGCGTTCGTAGTCACTGGTGACGAGGAATGGCGGACTCCCGAATTAAAAGAGGAGCTCGAGAATCGCGTTACGGATCGTCTCGCCCGCTACGAGTACCCGAGGATGATCGAATTTCTCGACGAGTTGCCGACGACATCTACTGGCAAAGTCCGACGGCAGTCCCTCCGCGAGCGGGACGGTATCGCGGATTCGTGAGGTATTGCTCGGGATCAGACCGACGAGACGGGGAGCGGTGACGCCTCGAATCACGTGGCTTCGAAGCGATTCACCAATGATATCGCTACTTGGCACTTCGTAAAAGAGGGTACCACGGAGTGGAAGTGACAGGTTCGATGTTCCGCTGTCTCGTAATCATCACGACTGGTGTGCTATTAGTTCTCTTCTGTTATAGACACGAATGCGCACCCGACCGCCGAATGTAATAGGTATTTATACAATATAAAGCATTTAGATTCCCAACAGCGGCCAAGGTAATAACACACTTAGGGCATTATTCTATGTCGAGATTACGGTTCCGTTCGCTGGAGAACCAACGAGATCGTTGGTAGTTACAGGATAGCATAGGTGGCACAGATCACTCAAGTAAGGACCTGGAAAAGGCATATCGCCGGCTAAACTAAAAATTCTAACATATACCGGAACAGGGCCAAAGCCTATTAGCACCACCGTAGTTAACGATACACGCACCATGAGAAACGCAGTTATCGTCGACGCAGTGCGTACCCCGTTCGGAAAACGAGACGGCTCGTTCCGTGACACGCATCCACAAGACCTCGCGGCAGAACCGCTCGAGGCGCTGCGCGAGCGCAATGGATTCGAGCCGGAGACGATCGAAGACGTCATTTACGGCTGTGTGACGCCGATGGACGAGCAGGGACTCAATATCGCCAGACTCGCACCGATGGTCGCCGGCTGGGGTGATATCGTTCCGGGCGTGCAACTCAATCGGATGTGCGGTTCGGGACAGCAGGCGGCCAACTTCGCTGCATCGAACGTTATGGCCGGCCAGCATGATGTCCTTATCGCGGGCGGCGTCGAACACATGACCCGCGTTCCGATGGGGTCCGACGCTGGCGGGCTGACGGACACGTATTTCGAACACTTCGACGAACGGACTCATCAGGGCGAGGGTGCCGAGCGCATTGCCGAGGAGTATGACTTTACGCGCGAAGAACTCGACCGGATCGCCGTCGATTCACAACAGCGCTGGAAACGTGCCTGGGACGACGGTCGCTACGACGATCAGATCACGCCGGTCGAGACTGAAGTCGACGGTGAGGAAGTCGTCGTTGAGCAGGACGAACACCCCCGTCCCGGAACCGACATGGATACCCTCTCGGAACTGCCGCTTTCCTTCCGCGACGAGGGCGAGGGCTTCCACCATCCGGGCAACTCCTCGGGAATCGTCGACGGCTCGTCCGCATTGCTTATCGCGAGCGAGGAGGCCGCCGAAGCACACGGTTGGGAACCGATGGCCCGCATCCGTCAGACCGAAGTCGTCGGTGTCGACCCGATTACGATGCTGAAAGGCCCCATCCCGGCCACCGAGGGAGTCCTCGAGAAGGCGGACATGGCGGTCGGTGACATCGACCTCTTCGAAGTCAACGAAGCGTTCGCATCGGTCGTCGCCGCGTGGCTCGAGGAGACCGGTGCGTCATGGGAAAACGTCAACGTCAACGGCGGTGCGATCGCCCACGGCCACCCGCTGGGTGCGACCGGGGCGGCGTTGCTGACGAAACTAGCCCACGAACTCGAGCAAACCGACCAGGATACCGCTCTCTCGGCGATGTGTATTGGGTTCGGGCAGGGCATCGCGACGATCCTCGAGCGCGTCTAGCGGCGACGGATCGCCTCGATGATTGTCGGCAGTCACGCTCCGAGGAGTGCAGCCCCTCCTACCCGGTGTGACTAGTTCTCTTCGCATCGAATTTTGTACACCGTGATGACCGCGTGCCTGGGATCGTCTCTGTGATCGTCAGTGCCTGTATTCGCTCGAACAGAGCTACCGTCTCGACCGCTACGTTGTCGACGGATGCGTCGATCGATGACTCATTTCGCAGGGAGTTGTGCTGATGGATTCAGTTTCCGTCTCCGTCGCTTCGTGACTATCGTCCCGAATCACGATCTGAATCTCGTCCGAAGCTATTACTGTTTCTATGCCGACAATACATGCGCATGGTGTCAAGTGTTACCGTCATGTCCGGTCCGCGCGTGAACAGAGAACCCGAGGACGATACGGGGGGAGGCCATGTTAGACCTTGAGGAGACGTTCGTGTACGACGCCGTAACGCACTCGTACAACATGTCCCCGTCGAACTATCGCAATGAACAGCATGCGGAGGGAATCACGGAGATGCTCTTCGGGAACGTGTCGAGCGTCGTCTCCGACGAGTATACCCTCTCCCCGGAGGGCTTCGTGCGAGATTGGGGCGTCGAAGAGACGGCGACCATGTTGTTCGAAGAGAGCTACACGGACATGGCGACGTTCCATCCGGTACCGATGTACGCCTTCCACGACGGGCTGGTCGCCAACGACAAAGCGGGCGAGGTCGCGGACCGATGGCCCGATCGGTTCCGTTCCTACGCCTGCGTGGATCCGCTCCGAGACGAGTGGGAGGACGAACTCGAAGCGCAAGTTCGGGACTTCGATCCGATCGGAATCAAACTGTATCCGTCTCACTGGAGCGAGGACCATCACGAGGGCTGGAGTATGGGTGATCCGGAGGTCGCGTTCCCCGTCTTCGAAAAGGCACACGATCTCGGTATCGAACTCATCGACATCCACAAAGCCATTCCGTTCGGGCCCGTGCCGCGAGGACCGTATCACCCTGGCGACGTCGACGAGGCGGCCGAAAGCTTCCCCGATCTCACGTTCAGCATCGTCCACGGCGGCTATTCGTTTACCGAGGAGACCGCTTGGCAGCTCGCTCGCTTCCCGAACGTCTACGTGAACTTGGAGGGATTGCCGGCCATCCTGCTCGGTAACGAACGGCGGTTCGGCGAGCTACTCGCCGAGCTGATTAGCTTCCTCGGAGAGGACGGAATGGACCGCCTGTTCTGGAGTTCGGGAGCGATGTCCGTCCATCCGCGACCCCAGCTCGAAGCGTTCCGCGACTTCGAGTTCTCCGAGGCGGTTCGCAAGAACACGAGTATGATGGGCGAACTCCCACAGATATCCGACGAGCACAAACGGAAGATCCTCGGCGAGAACTACGCGAACCTCATCGACCTTGACGTTGACGAGGCCCGTACTCGCATTGAGGACGACGAGTTCAGCAGCGCACGGTCGAACGGGGAGCTCGCGGAACCGTACTCGACGACGAACGCCGAGGTGGCGTGATGTCCCCCCTGGAAAACCGGATTCGAGATCGGCTGGACGAGGTCATCGATCCGTGTAGCGCGGCCAACGGAACGAATCTCAGTATTATCGAAATGGGCCTCCTCGATGAGATCGATGTCGATGAGGGCCACGTCACCGTTTCGATGCGACTCACCACTCCCTTCTGTATGCAACTCCCCTACTTCGTCGAAGAGATCGATGAGCGAATCGGCGCTATCGACGAGGTGACGTCCGTTAGCCTCGAGACGGACGAGGGTGTCGACTGGCACACGGGGATGATGTCCGAGGAGGCCCAGACGCAGCGACGGGAACGCAAAGCTGCCCGCGAAGCAGAGTACTTCGACGAGACGTCCGAGGACGTCCGCGCAGACGATTGACGGGAGCAGGGCGGGGGAGACTGTTTTTTACACCGTCATTACAGGGAGGAGCCACGGCTCCCATAGAACGAACCGCAGCAGCGGCAGTGAATGAGAGAATTCACACGTAACCGGCGTCGACTTTCAGCGCCCGTCCGGTCACGTACGACGCGTCCTCGCTGGCGAGGAAGGCAACGCAGGACGCGACTTCGTCGGGATCGGCCCAGCGGTCCAGCGCCGTCTGCCGACGCATCGCCTCCTGTTCCTCCTCGGAATACCACTCGTCGGTCATTGCCGTGTCGATCAGACCGGGACAGACGGCGTTGATGCGAACGTCGTACTGTGCGAGTTCGCCCGCGACGGACCGCGTGAAGTGGAGCACTGCCGCCTTCGTAAGCGCGTAAGACGTGATCGGGGCCGATTTCCATCCCGCCATCGAGGACGTGTTGACGATGACGCCGCCGCCGTCCGCCTCGAACAGCGGAAGTGCGGCGTGACAGCCGTTCCAGACGCCCTTGAGATTCACATCGATTAGCTCGTCCCTGTGTTCGCGCGTCGTTTCGCGGAAGGACCGCGCCTCGCCGATCCCGGCGTTGTTGAACAGAATGTCCAGTCCGTCGTAGTCCTCGGCGACAGAGTCCAGACACTCCTCGAACCGATCGTAATCGCTGACGTCGAGCGAGCGGAATTCGGCCGTTCCGTCGGCCCTCTCGTTCGCGTCGATTTGCTCGACGGTCTCTTCGCCTCGCTCGTCGTCGATATCAGTGACGACCACGTTGACGCCCTCCTCGGCCAGTCGATGCGTCGTCGCGCGGCCGATACCGGACGCACCGCCGGTAACGACTGCAGTCTTGCCGTGCAATCCTCGCATGTGTTCCGTTATTACGGTTGTTCTATAAGAAAGTACGCCTCGAGCGCCCCTGGCTGCGCGATTTTTCGCCATACGGAATTCGCGGAAATACGCGCCCGCGGCGCTATCGCGATACCGCTCACCAGGGGTAGATTTATGCGGTATACTGAAACATCCTTAGATGTGAGTCCGAATGACACAGAACGTTAGCGTCGACGACGACATGGCGAGAGATCTCCTCGAGGAGATGCTCCGCATCGATATCTTCGAGGAGGAGACGAAAGAGCGGTTCGGAGAAGGAGAAATTCCGGGATTCGTACACCTCAGCGGCGGCCACGAGGGATCGCACGTCGGCATGGGTGCCGCAATGCGAGACGACGACTGGCTGGCCGTCGGCGGTGCGCGGCTCATCGGCCAGTACATCGCCAAGGGGGTTCCGTTACCGGATATCATGGCGGAGCTCTACGGGCGCGTCGGGGGATCGAACAAGGGCCACGGCGGCCAAATGCACGTTTCCGACATCGACCGGAAGCTGTACGGCCACGCCGCGACGATCGGCTCCGGCCAGAATCCCGCCGTGGGACTCGGGCTAGCGGAGGAAATGAAGGGAACCGACAACGTGGCGGTGACGACAATCGGCGACGGCGGAACGAGTCGCGGCTCGTTCCACACGGCGCTCGTCTTCGCCGCGTACTGGGATCTTCCGGTCGTTTTCGTCATCGAGAACAATCAGTGGGCGATATCGACGCCGTCCGAGTCGCTCTCACCGGACAGTCTCTCTGACTACGGGATCCCGCACAACATGCCGACCGAAAGCATCGACGGGAGTGATGTGGAAGAAGTGTACCGCGCGGTCTCCGAGGCGATCGAACGCGCTCGCAACGGCGAGGGACCGTCGGTCATCGAGAGCCGCGTTGTCAGGCTCGTTCCTCACTTCGAGGGCGACAAGGAAACGTATCGCGACGAGGAGGAGTACGAACAGCTCAAGGAGGAGAAAGACCCGATCGGGAACTACCGCGAGCGGTTGCTCGAGAACGACGTCGTGACCGAGGCCGAAATTGAAGACATGATTACGAACATCGAATCGGAAGTGGAGGAGGCCGTCGAGTTCGCTCGCGAGAGCCCGGAACCCGAACCGGAAGCGGCCTACGATCACGTCTACCGGACGCCCCTCTACGGGCAGGGTGAATAACGATGACACGAGAAATCACGTACGTCGAGGCGATTGCGGAGGCGATCGACGAGGAACTCGAGCGAGACGACGACGTCATTCTGTTCGGCGAGGACGTCGAGGAGTTCGGCGGCAACTTCGGTGAGACGGAGGGGCTGTACAAGAAGCACGGCCGCGATCGCGTCCGTAACACGCCGCTCTCGGAGATCGGCATCGCCGGCATGGCTCTCGGTGCGGCCGTCGGCGGGATTCGGCCCGTCGCCGAACTCCAGTTTGCCGACTTCGCTGCGACGGCCGGTGACGAAGTGTTCAACCAGATCCCGAAACAGCCCTACGTCAGCGGCGGCCAGATCGAAGCACCGCTCACGATCTTCGCTCCGTCTGGTGCCGGTATCGGTGCGGGCGCACAACACTCACAGTCCGTCCACTCTTGGCTCGGGAACGTCCCGGGATGGGTCGTCGTCACCGCGACGACGCCCTACGACGCGAAGGGCCTGTTCAAAAGCGCTATCCGGGACGATAATCCGGTCTTTTTCCTCCCCCACAAGATGCTGAGCGAGACCAAAGGTGAAGTGCCCGACGAGGAGTATACGCTCCCGCTCGGGGAAGCCGCGGTCGAGGAGGACGGAGAGGACGTCACCGTCGTCGCGACCCAACTCATGTTCCACCGCGCGAAGGAAGCCGCTGCCGAGGTCGACGCCGACGTAGAGATCGTCAACCCGCGGACGTTCGCCCCGCTCGACACCGAAACCATTGCCGAGAGCGTTCGGAAGACAGGGCGACTGGTCGTCGTCGACGAGACCGTCGAGCGATACGGGACGCAAGGACACATTGCGAACGAGATCGTCGAGAACGACTTCTTCAGCCTCGACGCACCGCCGAAGACGATCGGCGTGAAGGACATCCCGATCCCGCTGAGTCCACCCCTCGAGCAGGAAGCGCTCCCCTCCGCCGACCGCATCGCGGACGGGATCGAATCGCTCTTCTAAGGGCGATTTAACGGGGAACGCGCTTTTTTACCCCGCCCTGAATTTCGACGATTCGTGATCATCTGTCGTCGAGTACCTGCTCGACGAAGTCAGGGTGCGACCCGGTACGTCTCGAATCGGACCGCCGTGAGACACGGCATCGATGTTGTAATCTTCGAGAGTTTTCAGATATGCGATATTCGCGGACGGACGGTGGGGTGAGTGTGGTGAGATTTTAAATAGAAGGGTGAATCATGATACCAGACATGGTAGACGTAGTGCGAATTCCGAAGCTGGGGCTGAGTGACTACGGCGATCTCGTCGCCTGGGAGACTGATACGGGCAATCGCGTCGAGAGGGGCGACGTCGTCGCCGTCCTCGAGTCGGATAAGGCCAGCGCCGAAATCGAGGCCCCCGAAAGCGGAGTCCTGCTCGAACAGTACGTCGAGGAAGGCGAAGAGATCGCTATCGAAGTGGGGAAGCCCCTCGCGGTGATCGGTGAAGAGGGAGAGGCGGTACCGTCGCTGGCGGAACTCGAGGACGACGGAGAGAGCGACGAGGGGCCGGCGGGAGCCGGTGAGGCGGCATCGAATACGGGTACCGGATCCGGCGACGATGTGGCAGCCAACGGTGGCGCGGCGACTCCAGACGTCAAGGCGACGCCGCGGGCCAAGCGTCGCGCCAACGAAGCAGACGTAGATCTGGCGGAAATCGACGGGACCGGGCCCCAGGATGCAGTCACCGAAGGCGATATCGAGGACTTCCTCGAGAGTGGCGACGGAGCACCGGCGGAGGGCAGCGACGAGTCCGACGCTGACGCCGCGTCCGCGACGGACATTAAGGCGACGCCGCGGGCCAAGCGTCGTGCCGAGGAGGACGGCGTCGAGTTGTCCCGGATCGACGGGACGGGCCCACAGGGAGCGATCACCGAGAGTGATGTCGAAGCGGTCGCGAGCGGTGCCGACGCCGACCGGTCCGACGCGTCGGCGACCGCGAGCGACGAGACGACCGCTGACGGACTCACCGTGACGGAAGCGCGGACGCTCACCGGCGCACGGAAAACGATCGCGGAGCGCCTGAGCCGGAGCGCTCGAGAGAAACCCCACGTCATGGGGACGCGTGATATCGGCATCGAGCGCCTCGAGGAAGTCAAGGACCGACTCGAGGAGAAAGGGGTCGACGTCTCGCTAAACGATCTCATCCTCCACTTCGTCGGCCGAACGCTCGAGGACCTCCCCGAGTTCAACGCGCACTTCGAGGACGACGACCACCGCCTCATCGACGAGGTCAACGTCGGCTACGCGGTCGACAGCGAGCGAGGACTCATGGTACCGGTGATCGACGACGTACCGAATCGCGACCTCGAGGAGCTGGCGTCCGAGCGGCGACGGCTCGTCGAGGCAGTCCTCGAGAACGAACACTCGTCGTCTGATCTTCAGGGAGGAACCTTCACCGTCACCAACGTCGGTGTCTTCGACATGGACGTCTCCTATTCGATCATCAATCCTCCTCAAGTAGCGATCCTCGCACTCGGTCGACGCAAGCAAATTCCCGTCGAGCGCGACGGTGACGTCGAATTCGAGCGGGCGATCACGTTCAGTCTCACGATCGATCACCGCGTGCTTGACGGGGCCGACTCGGGCGCATTCCTCGAACGCCTCGCCGAGTACCTCGAGTACCCCGGACGAGCGTTCGACGCCGTGTGAACCGGACGCGGCTCGCGCCTATTGCCCAATAGAACGAACGAAGAAGCGGCACCTCTTTTGGGAGTCTTCAGGCAGGACCGAGGTCGGCGTCGGCGAGGACCTTCTCGTGGAATCGCTCGTTCTCAGCGGTCCGTTCGGGCGGAAACAGACACATCACGTGATCGACGCCGAGGTCGTCGAGCGCTCGCAGGCGCTCGCGACACGCCTTCGGCGGCCCTGCGATCGCGAAGCGGTCACCGAGGTACTCCCACACCTCGTCGCCGATGTCGTCCAGCGCCGCGGCCGCTTCGTCGCCGTGCTCCTGCATGTCGTGGGCGTCGACGAGCGAGCGCAGATCGTCGCGAACCTCGCTCGGCGCGTCCTCGACGGAGAAGCTGAAGTTGTGATAGGCGATCGGTTCGATGACCGGCTTGAGCTTCTCTACCGCCTCGGCCCGCGTCTCGGCCACGCAGGTCGGGGCGAGCGTCACGATGTCGAGATCGCCGAGTGACCGCCCGGCCCGCTCGGCACCCTCTCGGATGTTCGCCAATCCGAGGTTCTCGACCGTGTCGGGGTTCGGCCCGCCGCCGAAAATGACGCCGTCGGCCACCTCGCCGGCCATTCGAAGCGTCGTCGGTCCCTCGGCGGCGACGTAGACGGTGCCGTCTCGCTGCCGCGACTCGAGACGGAACGGTTCGCCGCCGAACGTGACTTCCTCGCCGCGGAGTAGCCGTCGGAGCTTCTCGGCGCTCTCTGCGAGTTCGTCGACGGTGGCCGGTTGCTCGCCGACCGAGTAGACGGCGCTGTCGCCCGCGCCGATCCCTAAGACTGTTCGCCCGTCGGCGACGTGATCGAGCGAGGCGATCGCGTTTGCCGTCACGGAGGGATGCCGACTCTTGGGGTTGGTGATTCCGGGTGCGAGCGTCAGTTCGTCGGTTTCCACCGCACACGCCGTGAGCGTGACGTAGAGGTCGGTGTAGAGCTGCTGGGAGTCGATTGCCCAGAGCGTATCCCAGCCCCACCGCTCGAGCGAACGGGCGTACTCGGTCGCGTCGGCGACCGAATCGGTGGCAACGAATCCTCCGAACTTCATGAGTCATCGGGCTCGTAGCCGTAGACCTCGCGGGCGCGTTCTTCGGTGATCAACCCCCGCTCGACATCGGCTTCGACGGCCTCAGAGTCGCGGTCCTCAGGGTCGCCGTATCCGCCGGGCGTCGCCGAAACGAGCGTGACAGTTTCGCCGGGCTCGAGCACTCCGGGCCCGTTCGGCGGAATCTCTTTATCGTCGCTCGAGGAGGCGGTTGTCGCTCGCTTGCCGGACTTGCCGCCGCGGAAGCCCGACGGGTCGCGGTCGGCCCGGCCGGACGTGAGCGCGAAGTACACCGGTCCGTCCGTCGGGTTGTGGTACGACGTCCGCATGGCCGGTCCGGAACGGTGTTCGCCGGCGCCCTCAGTGTCGGGAACCAAGGCGGTCTCCTCCCACCGGAGGGGACTGTAGCGCTCGAACATCTCGATAGGGGTGTTCTGTCCGTTGTAGGGGAAGTAGACGCCCGGGATCCCGTCGTTGTGAGCGCTCGGTGGGAATCCGCCCGCCGTCCCGCCGACGGCGATGAACTCCTCGCCGTTCTCGTCAGCACCCGAGAACGGCGCGAGCTGGATGCCGGCCATTTCCGAGAGCGCCGATTCGGGGATTACCTGACCGAGCGCGCGGATGAGCGCGTCCTCCGCGTGCGAGTAAGTGAGGTGTCGAGCCATCGTCGCCACCGGCCGGTCGCAGTTGAGGATCGACCCCTCCGGCGCAGTCACCTCGATCGGGCGGAAGAACCCCTCGGCGTTCGGCAGGTCCGGGACGAGCATACACTTCACGATGTACTCGGTGACCGTGACGATGTTCCCGAACGGACAGTTGAGGCCGGCGTCGACCTGCGCGGACGTGCCGTCGAAGTCGACCTCGAGGTCGTCCCCGTCGATCGTCACGGCGACCTGAATGGTGAGGTCGTGCTCGGCGACGGTGAATTCGGTCGAGTCCTCGTAGGTGCCGTCCGGAAGGTCGGCGAGTTCCTCACGGAGCGCACGCTCGGTTCGATCGATGACCTCCTCGGCGACACGGTCGAACGTCTCCTTGCCCCGGTCGTCGACGATCTCGCGAACGCGTTCCTCGCCGACGGTGTTGCCCGACCGGAGCGCCTCGAGATCGCCGAGAGCCTGATGCGGAATGCGGACGTTACTCCGGATGATGTTGTCGATCGCGTCGTTTCGCTCGCCGCCCTCGTAGAGCTTCGTGGGCGGGATCAAGATGCCTTCCTCGTAGACCTGTTCGGCGTCGGTCGACCAACCGCCGCGGTTCCCGCCCACGTCGTCGGTGTGGCCGAGGCTCCCAGTGATCCCGACGAGGTCTCCGTCGTGGAAGACGGGGTTCAGGACGACCACGTCCGACAGGTGGCCGCCACCGATCCAGGGATCGTTCGTGATGATGGTATCGCCCGGTTCCAGCGTCTCCGGCGGGAAGTGGTCCTCGAGGATGATCCGCGTCGTTCGCGACAGCGCGCCGGACAGGACGGGAACCGATTGGTCCGAGAGGCCGATCGCGTTCCCGTCGGCGGTCATGACCGCCGTCGAGGCGTCGGCCGCCTCCCTGATGGAGAAGGAGTAGGCGAGCCGCTCGGCGGCGTCGTACATCTCGTCCGCGGTGGCTTGGAGTCGGTTCCACAGCACTTGCGTCTCTAAGTCGGCCGATTCGGTCGCGTCGGTGTCGTCTGTCGTGCTCATAGTTCGATGGTGATGTCGTAGTTGTCTGCCACGGTCAGCGTCGAGTCGGGGTCCGCCACGACCGTCGTCTGATCGGCCTCGACGACGACGGGACCGTCGATCGATTCGTCAGGCGTCAGTTCGTCCCAGCCATAGACGTCGGTCGCGACGCTGCCGTGCTCGCCGCCGAAGTAGACGTCGCGGCTGTCCGGTTCAGCGCTCTCGCCGTCGGGTACGACGAGTCGTGAGGTCTCGGCGTCGCGGTCGCTCTCGCTGAGTTCGAGCCGGTAGGTGAGGACTTCGACGGGGAACTCCAGGGTTTCCCGGTTGAATGTCTCCTCGTACGTCCGCTCGAAGGCCTCGCGGGCGATGTCGGGCGTCACGTCGTCGATGTCGCGTCCCCCGAGTGGGACCTTGATCTCGTGTCCCTGGTCGACGTGGCGCATGTCGAGGCTGAGCGACGTCTCGGTCTCATTCGGGTCGATGCCGGCCCGCTCGAGAACGGACGCGGCCTCCTCGCGGAGGGACGCGAACTGCCGTTCGAAGTCCTCGGCGGACAGCGTCTCGAGGACGGCCTGACTCGTCGAACTGGCCTCGTACATGCGGGGCGCTTCGGTGAGCCCGATCGAGGAGCCGACGCCCGCGCCGTACGGGCAGACGACTTCGTCGATATCGAGTTTGCGGGCGACTCGGAACGCGTGTGAGGGCCCGGCGCCGCCGAGCGCGGTCATCGAAAGCCCGCGCGTATCGAGGCCGCGGGAAGCGGCGTAGCGTCGGAACGCCGTCGCCATGTTCTCGTTGACGACCTCGAACACGCGCCACGCCGCCTCTGTGACCGACACGTCCAGCGGGTCGGCGAGTTCCTCGCCGAAGATGGACTCGGTCTTTTCTGCGGCCAGATCCATTCGTCCGCCGTAGAAATTCTCGGGATTGAGATAGCCGAGTAACAGCGAGGCGTCCGTCACCGTCGGATCGTCACCGCCCTGATTGTAACAGATCGGGCCGGGATCAGACCCGGACGACTCCGGACCGACCTCGATGAGTCCGACGTCGTTCACGGACGCGATCGAGCCCCCGCCGGCACCGATCTCCGTCAGGTCAATCAGCGGCGAGACGAGGTCGTAGCCGCTCCCCTCCTTGAACCGGTGGACGCGAGCGACGTCGGCCTCGTACTTCATCCGCACGTCGCCGTCCTCGACGATCGACCCCTTCGCCGTGGTTCCGCCCATGTCGAACGAGAACACGTCGTCGTTGCCGTGGGTCTCGCCGAAGATGCGCGAGGCGAGCACGCCCGCGGCCGGCCCGGACTCGACGAGGCAAATCGGCTCCGCCTTCGCCGTTCGCACGTCGACGATACCGCCCGACGACGTCATCATGTAGACCTCGCCCGCGAACCCGTCCGACTCGAGTTCCGACTGGAGGAACTCGAGGTAGTCAGCCACCACGGGCGCGACGTAGGCGTTGATAACTGTAGTCGACGTCCGCTCGTACTCCCTGATGACGGGGACGACCTCCGACGACAGCGAGACGTTCAGGTCGGGGTACTCGTCCGCGATGACGTCCGCCACGATCTGCTCGTGCTCGTCGGACTCGTAGGAGTGCAGCAGCGAGATGGCGACGGAATCGACGTCGTGGTCCTCGACCAGCGTTCGCGTCCGTTCGCGGACCTCGTCACGGTCGAGAGGTTCGACGACCTCGCCATCGTCGTTCAGGCGCTCGCTCAACTCGAGACGGCGCTGACGGGGTACCAGCGGATCGGGGTACTCCATCTCCCAGTCGAACATATCATAGCGCGACCCGCGTCGCAGTTCGAGTATATCGCGTGTTCCCTCCGTCGTCAGCAGCCCCGTCGTCGCGCCGGTGCCTTCGATGAGCGTGTTCGAGACCAACGTCGTGCCGTGGATGACGGTGTCGAGTTCCTCGAACCCGACGCCGTTCTCGTCGAGAATTCGATGGGCGCCAGTTAGCGCTCCCTCCGCCGGGTTGGCCGGCGTCGTCGGCTCCTTGTCGACGGTGACTTCGCCGGACTCCCGATCGACTAGCGTGAAGTCCGTGAAGGTGCCGCCGATGTCCATGCCAAGTGTGTACATGCTGTTCGTCTTCGGTGTCCACAGCCGATCCAATATATGTTGTGGTGAATGTTAGCAAGAGTCTCCAGAACCGGTGAGCGAGACGGCCGTATCTCGGCACGGAACGGCCGATCTGAAACGAGGGGGCCTCGGGTTCGCTGCGCTCGAGGTCTTCAGAGGCGGTCGTCTTCGATGATCGCGAGCAGGTCCTCGATCAGCCCCGGAACGGGGTACTGGAACCAGGCGTTGCGGACGTCGTCGCTCGCGCCGGTCTCGTACTGGTTGGCGCCCCAACAGCAGATGGTGAGCATGACGAACGCCGAGAATGCCTGCCAGTAGCGAACGCGCTCGCGGTCAACGGTCCGCCCCGTCCGGCGTTCGTACTCGTCGTAGAACCATTCCCGCTCGAGCAGCGAACAGGCGAGTTCGGGCCGCTCGATCGGCTCGACGAGCTTGCCGGCGAAGTACCGGGTGCTCGCGTAGCCCAGGTCGAATAGCGGATCGCCGACGCGGGCGAACTCCCAGTCGAGCAGGCCGGTGATCCGATCGTCGTCGACGAGGGCGTTGCCGATCCGGAAATCGCCGTGGATAAGCGTCGTTTCGGGAACTGTCGGCTTGTTTGTGCGGAACCAGCGGATCGCCTCCTCGACTGCCGGTTCTCGTTTCAATTCGGCAGACCGGTAGAGTTCCTCCCAGCGGTCGATCTCGCGGGAGACCACCTCGTCCGGTGGTACGTCATCGATCCCCGGCACTGCCGCCCCGTCGATCGAGTGGACGCCCGCGGCGGCGTCGACGAAGCGGTCCGGAAGGGACCTGTCCGGTGAATCCCACGCGTCGTACAGTTCCCGCCGATCTCGCGGATCCCACGTGATCGGCGGCTCTCCCTCGAGGTGCTCCATGACAAAGAGGCCGCGCTCGAATGGTCCGCCATCCGCGTCGAACCAGCGGACTCGCGGAACCGGAACGGGTGCGTCTTGGCTCGCGACGAGGGTTTCGTACTCCGTCTGGATGTCGTTCCCGGGGAGCGACGCCGTATCGATATCGTGTTGTAGTTCGTTCTCCGCTCGGAGAACCAGACGTTCGGAGACATCGTCGCCGCCCTCGCGGTACCGAGCAGTGAACGAGACCGTGTCTCGAGACCACCCCTCGGTGTGCGCGACGATATCGTCGACAGACACCTCACTGTCAGCGACCGTGCCGGAGAGGTACCTCGAAAGCGTGTCAGCGGAGAACTCCGTCATTCGTCTCCCTCCCGGCCGAGCATGCGTAACTGCCGGTCGACGCGCGTCCGTAGGAACTCGTACAGGGGTCGCCGCGCGATCGCGGCCCGCTCCGCGTCGAGTTCGTTATCGATCGCCGCCAACACGTTGTCCGCGGCGGACAGGAGGGCTTCTTCGACGTCTCGAGTCGACCCGTCCGTGGCGTCTATTTCGCTGCGGCCCTCTTCGAGCGCGGCGCGAACGTCGGGCGCATCTATCTCGTTTCGGTCGAGCACCGCCTCGAGTTCGTCTAGGCGATCAGCGAGGGTCCGACGCTGGGCCCGAACGGCCGCCTCCCGGCCGCCGACCTCGCCGGCCAGGAACTGGAGCGTCGAGGCCATCGAACCAACCTGGGCGTGGACGAACTCGTCGTCGGTAACGGCGGGTCGGACTTCCTCGCGCGTGAACGTCGCGAACCGGTCCAGTATCAGCTCCGGATCGAGGTATGGCATACCGTGGTATAGTACGGTGTTATTACAAATAACTGCGGGTCGAATCGGCCCCTATCCGAGATAGCCGAACAGGTGACCGGCGACGTTTCGTTTCTGGATCTCTTCCGATCCCTCGGTGATCCGGTACCGTCGGTGGTGCCGGTAAATATGTTCGAAGGGCTTGTGACGAGTGTACCCCTGTCCACCGTGGACCTGCATCGCCCTATCGGCGGCGTCGCACGCGAGGAGGTTTGCCCGGTAATTCGCCATCGAGACTTTGTCGCTCACGCTCTGTTGGCTGTCCTCGTCTAGCTGCCACGCCGTCTTGTACACCAGGTTTCGCACCATCTCGGCCTCCGTGTGGAGGTCGGCGAGCGGGAACTGGATTCCTTGTCGCTTCGCGAGCGGCTCGTCCCACGTGTGGCGTTCCTTCGCGAACTCGACCGCCTGATCGATACAGTACTGGGCCGCTCCGACGCTCGAGGCGGCCTGTCTGATGCGGCCCTCGTGAACGAAGTACGATGCCTGCTGGAGCCCTTTGTCTTTCTCGCCCAGAATCGCGTCCGCAGGGACGCGGACGTCGTCGAGCGTTACTTCGGCGTGGTCGGTCGGCATGTTGAACGTCCAGTGGAAGTACTCGACCTCGAGCCCGTCCGCGTCCGTCGGTACCCAGAACGCCGTGATCCCCTCGTGATCGCCGTCGTCACCGTCAGTTCTGGCGAAGATAACGTCGTAGTCGGCGGTGTGCAGTCCGCTGTTGTATCGCTTCGCCCCGTTGATCACCCATTCGTCGCCGTCCTTTTCAGCGGTCGTATCCATGTGCGTAGCGTCGCTGCCGTGCTCTGGCTCTGTCAGTCCGAATGCGGCGGTCGTCTCGCCAGTGATCAGGTCCTCGAGGTGACGGTCTTTCCGTTCCTCGCTCCCGAATTCGATCAGTAGTTCGGGAACGTTGAAATTTCCGACCACGGCGGCCTCCTGTTGCAAAACGTTGTGTAGGCCGATCCCCCTCTTAGCGAGGTGTTCCCGAATTACGGCCATGCCGAGGTTGCTCCCGTCTCGACCACCGTATTCCTCTGGGAGCATGTATCGATACAATCCGGCCTCATCGGCTCGGTAGCGCATCTCCTCGAGCAACGCCTCCCACTCCGCGGTCGGCGTCCCGTCCTCCCAGTTCGTACGAGCGTCTTCGCGCCGATGGTCGAAGAACCGTTCGTGCTCTCGCTGGAGCGGCTCGATCTCGGCTTCGATGAACTCGTCGATCTCGTCGAGCAACTGCTGGAGCTGCTCTGGCATCCGGAAATCCATGTGTAAAGACATTCGGAGACAGTATATTATAGTTCGGGTGACTCCCTCCTCACCCTACTGCGCTACTCGGCCTTCGGCCTGCGTTGCTCGTTGAGGGCGGAACAGTAGAGCCTAAATTCAGGTAAACACCGAGGACGCGTTCAGAGACGCACGCGAGGATATCGGTTCTGCGGAACTCCGACCAGGTAAACGATTAAGGCTCGGGCAGACGACTGCCAACTATGACCGGATTCGTTCGATCGGAGGACGAAATCGAGGCGATCCAGGAACGGATGGCAGAGAACTGCTTTTACGACGCGAAGCAGGTGGCGATCCGGTTCCGCACCCGCGAGTCGATACTCGAACGGATCCTCCCGCCCGGTCTAGAACCGACCGAGGAGCCGGTGATACGGGTCGATGTCGTCGATGTCGGACGCAGTAACTGCGTTGGTTCGTTCTGCGGAGCCGGCGTCTACGTGCGAGCGCACCACGACGGCCACGTCGGCGAGTACTGCGTGACCATGCCGATGTCGACGGAAGCCGCGATCACGTGGGGACGAGAGCTGTTCGGGGAACCGAAAAAGAAGGCCGCTATCTCGCTCGAGCGGACCGAAAACGAGGTGAACGGACGCGTATCCCGGGGCGACGGGGCGCTCATCGAAATCGATGCGACCATGGAAACGGAACGGCAGCTCGATCCGAAACCACAGACGATCTATCACTACAAATCGCTCCCCGACGTGACCGGGCGAGGGTTCCAGTTCGATCCGATGCTGATCCGAGTCACGTTAGACAGCGACCTCCACGCGTACGAATCCGGTTCCGGCTCGCTTTCGCTCGGAGCGGATCCCGCCAGTCCGCTCGACGAACTCGAAATAGAAGAGATCCTCGGAGCGTCGTACACCGAGGCGGACTTGCGCTCGACGCAGGAGAACGTAACCACCGTCGACCCCGAATCGTTCCTCCCGTACGCCTTCGGAACCGGGCGCAGTAACGATTGGCTCGAGTTAGACAACCTGACTGACTGAAACCGTCCGTGAACGAGGCCGTTTGGACGATCGGGACACCCGGTCGTCTCTGAATGGGGCCCTGCGACACAGAGCGGAATGTCGAGAGCACTGCGCCGCGGAACCGCCCCCCGTCGAAGAGACCGAACGGAGAACCCGATCCGCTATGACCCCGAAATCGGAAACGAGCGATCTCAAAAGCCCGACCACGCGATCACACCCACTCACCGACTCGGGATCCACCGCGGCGATCCATAATTTTTTGACTAATGTCATCGTTTGACAGTGTATGAACGGACTCACTGTCGGCTATCTCGCCGAACGGAACGCACGAATCCAGCCGGACGCCGAAGCCGTCGTCCAGCGGGCGGACGGAGAGCGAACCGAGACCGTGACCTTCGAGGCGCTCAACCGACGGGTCGACCGACTGGCGAACGCGCTCGCGGAGCGGGGAATCGAGGAGGGAGACACCGTCGCGACGTACACGGGGAATCGGGCCGAGACGATCGAGAGCTACCTCGCGACGATGAAGCTCGGTGCCCTTCCGGTGCCGATCAACCACCGGTTCAAGGCCGGCGAAGTGAGCTACGTCCTCGAGGACAGCGACGCGACGCTGTGTATCTTCGGCGAGGCCGGTCGGGAGACGATCGCGGGCGTCCACGACGAGTTCGACTCGCCGATCGACACCTACCTCCACGTCGGCGACGAGACGCCAGGGTTCGCGACCGATTACGAGACGTTCCGAGACGACGCGCCGGCCGATCCCGTCGAGGTCGTGCCGTCCCGAACAGACGAGGCAGCTATCATGTACACGAGCGGGACGACCGGCAAGCCGAAGGGGTGCGTGCTGACCCACGATAACGTCGTTCAGGCTGCGGAGAACTCCCTTTACGAGGTGAACCTCTCCCGCGACGCCCGATTCATGGTGGTGACGCCGCTGTTCCACATCGCCGCGTTCGGCCTGTTCATGATGTCGTTTTACGTCGGTGGGACGACGATCCTGGTCGACGACTTCGAGCCGACGTCCGTCCTCTCGGTTCTCGAGGACGAATCCGTGACGGCGTCGTTCATGGTCCCGATGATGAGCCGTGCGGTGCTGTCGGCCGACCCCGAGTCGTACGACCTCTCGAACTTCGAACACTACATGACCGGCGCGGCACCGTCGGAGCGCTCGCTCAAGGAGGCGATCATCGAGACCTTCGATTGCAACCTCTACGACGTCTTCGGCCAGACCGAACTCTCGCCGTCGACGACGATGCTGCGACCGGAGAACGTGCTTGAGAAGCCCGACAGCGTCGGTCGGCCGATCATCAACGTCGAAGTCAAGGTCGTCGACGAGACGGGCGACGAGGTCGAAACCGGCGAGACGGGCCGGATCGCCTACCGCGGTCCGACGGTGTTCAAAGAGTACTACGGCATGCCGGAGAAGACCGCAGCGGTGTTCGACGACGGCTGGTTCGTCTCCGACGACCTCGTCCGGATGGACGACGACGGCTTCGTCTACTTCGTCGGCCGGGCCGACGACATGATCATCACTGGCGGCGAGAATGTCCATCCCGCGGAGATCGAGGAAGTTCTCCACGATCTCGAAGGCGTCGACGAGGTCGCGGTCGTCGGCGTTCCCGACGACCAGTGGGGCGAGCGGGTCAAGGCCGTCGTCGTTCCAGAGGGGGAGGCCGCCCTGACGGAGAGCAACGTCGTCGGCCACGTCGATGCGAACCTGGCCGGATTCAAGAAGCCCCGCGAGGTCGAGTTCCGAGACGAACTGCCGCGGAACCCGACCGGGAAGGTCCTGAAGAACGAACTCGCCTGAATCGGATTCGTGATCAGGGTTCCACGATGAGCTTTCCGACCGCGTTGCGATCCGCCATGTCGGCGAACGCTCGATCGGTGTCCGCGAGCGGATAGCGCTCGTGGACGACCGGATCGAGTCGGCCGCCTTCGACGAGGTCGACGAGGCGCTCGAGGTCGCCCTGCGTTCCCATCGTGCTCCCGATGACCCGCTTCTGATTCAGGAAGAGGTCGTCGAGCGTGAGCGTCGAGGTCGGGCCGGCGGTCTGTCCGCAGATCGCCATCCGCCCGCCGCGTCGCAGGACGTTCAGCCCTACCTCCGAGAACGGGCCGCCGAGGTGGTTGATCGTCGCGTCGACGCGACCGATCTCGAGAACGGCGTCGCGGATCTCGTCGGGCCCACCGGACTCGATGGTGTGGTCGGCACCGAGGGCCTCGAGCCGATCGAGTTTCGCTCGGGACGTTGACGTCCCGATCGTCCGCGCGCCGACGACGTCCGCGAGCTGGACGGTCGCTACGCCGACGCCGCCCGTCGCTCCCGGGACGAAGACGAGGTCGCCCGGACCGACCTCGGCCGCCTCGAGCATTCGAAATGCGGTCATATACGAGACGGGAAGCGCCGCCGCGTCCGCCGGTTCGACGGCGTCGGAGAGCGGAATCAGCCGATCGGCACGGACGGTCGCGTACTCCGCCAGCCCGCCGTTGTAGAGACTGAACCGCTCACAGTAGCTCTCCGGCCCCTCCCGACAGAACCGACAGGAGCCACACGTCTGATTCGGACAGAGGAGGACTCGGTCCCCCGTCTCGATGCCGTCGACGTCGTCCCCGATTGCGGAGACGGTCCCCGAAACGTCCATCCCGGCCACGTACGGGAGTTGGTCCTCGTCGACCCAGAAATCGCCGTTGAGAATCCACAGATCGTGGTGATTGATCGAACAGGCCTCGACCTTGAGGACCGCTTCCTCGGGCCCGGGCTCAGGATCGTCGAACGATTCGATCGTCACGTGTTCCGGCCCGCCGAATCCAGTGAACGCTGCAGCGCGCATGTCTCCTCGCTCGAAGGCCATCGGTATATAATTCCCGTTCAGCGAGGGCGGAACGGGTCCAGTCGGTAAGTGACAAGCTGACACGTGCCGTGTCCCGACGGCCTCGCCGGAGTGAGCGGTCCCGTTCTCCCCGATCCGCGGAAGCGTTTTATTCCCGGATGAGATTTAGTAGCACATGTCATCGGCCGTCGACTACACCGTCGATTCGGATCGAGCGACCGCGCTCGTCACGCTCGATCGTCCCGACTCGCTGAATACGCTGAACGAGCGCTTGATCGACGAACTGTGCGACGCGATCGCTCGAGCGGAGGCCGACGACGAGGTGAGAGCGATCGTCCTTCGCGGTGCGGGTGATAAGGCGTTCTCGGCCGGCTACGATATCGCCCCAGCAGAGGAAGATGGGGAGGAAGCAGACCCCGTTCCGTCGGTCGACGACCTTCTCGACGAGTTCGACGCCGCGACCGATCACGTCCACGCCGTCTGGGAGTGTGACTCACCGGTGATCGCCGCCGTCGACGGCTACTGTCTCGCCGGCGGGAGCGATCTGGCGATGGCGTGTGACCTCGTGATCGCGACCGACGAGTCGGAGTTCGGCTATCCGGGGCTGCGGATGGCCGGCGTCCCGCCGACGCTCGTCTATCCGTTCGTCATGAACCTCCACGAGGCGAAAGAACTGCTCCTCTCGGGCAAGGTCGTCGACGCGCAGCGAGCGTCGGAGTTAGGGATGGTCAATCGCGTCGTTTCCCGGGACCGACTCATGGCGACGGTCTTCGCGGAGGTCGAAGAGATCCGAAAGATGCCGGGAAACAACGTTCGCATCCTCAAACAGGTACTCAACGGTACCGCGGAGATGCAAGGCGCGAAGCCGATGTTCAAGTTCAGCGAACTGTTCGACGCGCTCGGCCACCACACGGAGTACGGGAGAGAGTATTATCGCATCGCGGCGACCGAGGGGTTCGACGCGGCGCTCGAGTACATGAACGAGCGGAACAAGGGAACGAGGCCGCCCGAGTGACCGGAACGAAGAAACGATATCGATCGAACGATCGTCAACATCACGATCGCACTGCCGACCGCACTCAGTCCTCGTCTCGGAGCTTGTACTTCTGTATCTTTCCGCTCGGGTTCTTGGGGAGGTCGTCGCGGAACTCGTACCGCCGCGGCCGCTTGAACTCGGCGAGGTCGTCGCTCGCTCGACAGAACTCGTCGAGGTCGTCCGCGGTCAGGTCGCCGTCCGGAACGACGTGCGCGACGACGCGTTCGCCCCACTGGTTGTCTTCCTCGCCGATCACCGCGACTTCGGCGACGCCGTCGTGCTGGTAGAGGACGTTCTCGATTTCGGTCGGGTAGATGTTCTCGCCGCCGCTGATGATCATGTCGTCGATCCTGTCGACCAGGAAGAGGTACCCGTCCTCGTTGAGATAGCCCGCATCGCCCGTGAAGAACCAGCCATCGCGGATCGCGTCCGCCGTCTTCTCCGGCAGGTTCCAGTATTCGTCCATCATCGGCGGACCCTGCAGGATGATCTCACCGGTTTCCCCTGTCTCGACGGTATCATCTGGCGTGACGGGGTCGTTCGGTTCCTCGTTCTCGGTCGGCTCGACGATCCGGACCTCGTGGTTCGGCGCGGCCCGCCCGACACTCTCGAGGTGTTCCCGAACCTCGAAGGGGAGGATGAACGTCGCGCACGGCCCCATCTCCGTCATCCCGTAGGCCGTGGCGTAGTCCTCGGTGAACGTCTCGATACACTCCTCGAGCAGCGATGGCGGCATCGGGGCAGCCCCGTAGACGCCGAGTTCGAGCGACGACCCGTCGAACGACGCCATCTCGTTCGATTCCTCGAGCAGTTTCCCCCAGATACGCGAGGCCACGAAGAGGTGTGTCGCCCGTTCTTCGTCGACGATCTCGAGGGCACGTCGTGGGTCGAAATCGTGGAGGACTACCGATTTCGCGCCGAGGTTGATCCGCGTGAGGAGTCCGCAATTGAGTTCGGCGTTGTGATACAGCGGCATCGCCGAGATCCCGATATCCGTGAAATCGAGCCCCATCTGGCCGGCGTATAGCATGTTGTGGTACGTCGCGTCTCTGTGAGAGTGGACGACTCCCTTCGGTCGGCCGGTGGTCCCGCTCGTGTACATGATCGCGTACTGGTCCGTCGGATCGACCGAGACGGACGGCGTTCCGGCGTCGGTACGCTCGAGCAGCTCGTGGAACCCAGCGGCGTATTCGGGCGTCCGTTCGACGTCGTCGTCGACGTACACGTACTCCTCGATCGTCCCGAACTCGTCGCGGCCGCTCTCGACCGTGTCTCGCGTCGCCTCTTCGAAGACGAGGACCGTCGATTCGGAATCGTCGAGTATGTAGCCGACCTCACTGGGTGCGAGGCGGTAATTTACGGGATTGAAGACGGCGCCGGCCCGCAGGAGGCCAAACAGTGCGATAGAGAACTCCGAAGAGTTGTGGAGCAACAGTGAAACGCGATCGCCGCGTTCGACACCGCGCTCTCGGAGTGCGTTCGCGAACCGATTCACTCTGTCATCGAATTCGGCGTAGGTGAGACGGACGTCCTTTCGGGGGTAGACGATCGCTTCCTGATCTGGATACTTCCGCGTCGTCCGCGACAGCGTCTCCGGTAGCGTGGGAAGATAACCCATACCTCTCTGTATTCGGGATCAGCGTGTTAGCTTTTTCGTCCACAACCCGCCGACCGTCACGGGGATTTATTAGAGGAACCGATCTCTATTCGAGCGGACATGCAGGAGTACGAAAACCTAGCGGTGACGCTCGACGACGACGTCCTCCAGATCGCAATCGACCGCCCGGACGCGCTTAACGCGGTAAACGCTCCGCTACACGCCGAACTCGCCGAGGTATTCGACGACGCCTACGACGCCGACGCGAGGGTGATCGTTCTCACCGGGAACGGCGACGCGTTCTCCGCCGGCGGCGACGTAAACTGGATGAAAGAGAGCGTCGAGGAGCCCGGCAAGTTCCTCGAGACGGCCCGAGAGGGGGAGGAGATCATCGAGAGCATCGTCAACCTCGAGAAACCAGTGATCGCGAAGGTAAACGGCGATGCGACGGGACTGGGGGCAACGCTCGCGCTCTTCTGTGATATCGTCATGATGAGCGAGGACGCACGGATCGGGGACCCACACGTGAACGTCGCCCTCGTCGCCGGGGACGGCGGCGCGGTCATCTGGCCGCTACTGACGAGTCTCAACAAGGCGAAGGAGCTGCTGATGACGGGCGACTTGCTCTCCGCCGAGGAAGCCGAAGACCTCGGACTCGTCAATCACGTGGTCCCCGCCGCCGAACTGGATGATGCCACCGACGAGATGGTCGCCAAGCTAGCGACGGGGCCCCAAACGGCGATCAGGTACACGAAGAAGACCCTGAACAGCTGGCTCGAACTCGGGAACGATCTCGCGCTGACGAAAGGCATCGCGCTCGAGGCGGCAGCGCAACAGCATCCGGACCACGAGGAGGCCGTCCAGGCGTTCCTCGATAAGCGACAGCCCGACTTCCCGAGCGGTCGCGATCGTGAGTAGTACCGCTTCGAATACCAAGAGAATCGAATGGTATCGATTATCTGCAGACAAAGTAGACGAGGAAAAATAATACAATGACAACAGCACTGACGGCGGAACACGAGGCAATTCGCGATGCGGTTCGCGAATTCGCAGAAACGGAGATCGAACCGGTCGCCAGAGACTACGACGAACCCGGTGTGGTACAGTTCCCTCGGGAAATCTTTCAGGATGCCGCCGATCTGGACTTCCTTGCTCCGCACTATCCCGAGGAGTACGGCGGTGCCGGGATGGATTTCCTCGCGTCGGTCATCGTCCACGAGGAGTTCAACCGTGCGGATCCCGGAATTGGGACCGCCGTTCTGACCGGCAAGTTCGGTACCGAACTGCTTCTCGAGTACGGTGAGGACTGGCAGAAAGACGAGTTCCTCCGACCGGTCCTCGAAGGCGAGGCTGTGTGTGGCACGTCCATCAGCGAACCGGACGCGGGAAGCGACGTCGCCGGGATGCGGACGACTGCCGAGAAGGACGGCGACGAGTGGGTCCTCAACGGGAGCAAGACGTGGGCGAGCAATAGTCCCGTCGCGGAGTTCATGATCGTCATGGCAAAGACGACACCCGATGCGGGCCACAACGGAATTAGTGCCTTTATCGTACCGACCGAAACGGACGGGTTTGAGGTCGGACGCGATATCGAGAAGATGGGACTTCGGGCGAGTCCGACCGCGGAAATCAACATCTCGGACGCACGGATTCCCGCCGACTATCTCGTCGGGGAGGAGGACCGCGGTTTCATTCAACTGATGAAGTTCTTCAACGAGAACCGCATTCTCGTGGCAGCGAACGCGCTCGGTGCGGCCGCTGGTGCGTTTCGCCACGCGTTCGAATATACACAGGAACGCGAGGCCTTCGATCAGAAGATCGGGGAGTTCCAGGGCCTCCAGTGGAAACTCGCGGATATGATGACCGGGATCGAAACCGCCCGTTCAACCACGTATCGAGCGGCCGGCGAGTTGATGGCCGGTAACGATCCGCGACGCCTCGCCTCCATCGCCAAGTATTACACGAGCGAAGTCTGCGAAGACGTTTGTTCCGAAGCCGTGCAGATCCACGGCGGCTACGGCTACACGCGGGAGTTCCCGGTGGAAAAGTTCTATCGGGATTCCCGAGTCCAGAAGATCGTCGAGGGAACGAGCGAGATTCAAAAGAACATAATCTACGATAGCCTCGAGTAGCGGTCTCAGTATCGGCTCCGAAACGAGCCGCTGTCGTTCCAGTGATCGGATCCTCCGACTACGAACGCGTACTCGGTGTGAACCGATTTCACTGGAAATGATCTGTCTCACTGCCGTTCGATCGAGAACGGTATTAGTTATAAGGTATCGGAATCGGAATTCCGGGTAGCATTCTCGAGGGAGTCGCGCTCATTCCCAGAGATAGTATAAGGTATATTATAGAAAGACATATAGGGTAACCTCCGGGACTTATTGGTGGTCGATACCAATGAGCAGAGAGGCTAGTCAGCAGAATTGCGATAGTAGTAGCAACTCCGGGAGAACGAATCGACGAACTGTTTTGAAGACTGTAGGGGCGGGTGCAGCAGTCACGTCGATTGCTGGCTGTCTGGGCGGTAGTGGCGGTACGGGTGAAACGATAAAAATCGGGCACGTCATGCCCGTCGAGACCGACAACGGGCTCGGCTCAGAGCGGTCGGCACAGTTAGCGGTCGACCAATTAAACGAGAACGGAGGTATCCTCGACAGAGATGTCGAACTCGTCACGGCCGACTCCGCTGGCCAACCGTCCGAAGCACACTCTGTAGTGACGGAAATGATCAGCCGAGATAACATTCGGATGCTGGTCGGAACGGTCGTGAGCGAGGTAGCGCTCTCGCTGGCCGATCTGGTGGCCGAAAACGACCTCCCGTTCCTGATCACCGGCGCAGCGTCACCGCGTATTTTCGCCGAAAACCACGCACAAAACTACGACCAGTTCAAGAGCATCTTCCGTCCAGGGCCAGTCAACTCGATCAAACAGGCCGAATACCTCGCACAGTACGGCCAATTCCTCAGCGAAGAACACGGGTGGGACACGATGGCTGTCGTCTGCGAGGACGCCGCGTGGACGCAAGATATCACGGACATGACCGCGAGTCTGCTCGAAGAAAACGGGATAGACGTCGCGGTCAACGAGCGGGTCGCGCTCGACACGAACGACTGGACGCCGATCCTCGACCAGGTCGAGAGCTCCGGTGCACAGACGATGATCGGAGCGCTTTCGCACATTCCGATTACCGGCATGACATCGTCCTGGTCGCGAAACGAGTACCCGTTCTCGCTCGACGGCGTCATGATCGCTGCGCAGTCGCCGCAGTTCTGGTCTGACACACAGGGGACGGCCGAATACCTGTCCACCGCGACCTCCGCTGCGGACGGATTCGCGGACATTACACCGAAAACGAGCGAAGTCATGGACGCCTACCAGTCCGAGTACGATTCGCGACCGACGACGCCCACGTTCGTCGGTTTCATTACCCACGACGCGATCAACCTCTACGCAGAGGCCGTCGAGCGCGCTGGGACCGCGAACCATCGGGAGGACATCGATTCGATCGTCGAAGAACTCCAAGCGACCGACTTCGAAGGATCGTACGGACAAATTCAGTTCCAGGGGCCCGACGGCGAGTACCCCAACGACGTGTACCCGGGTGAAGGGCCGGGCGACGAATTCGCGCCGTTCACTATCACTCAGTGGCAGGCGGCGGAAGATGGCAACGGTATCGGTGATACGGATGGAACGAAACGTTGTGTCTGGCCCGAGACGTACCAGAACGGCGATCATCAGACGCCGTCCTGGATGTAACGTGAAATAATATGATATCAGATATAATCACAATACTCATCGTTGGGGCAATGATCAGTGCGATCTACGCGCTGATCGCAATCGGATTCACGATGATCTTCGGCGTCGGAGGGATACTCAATCTGACCCACGGTGCGTTACTCATGATCGCCGCCTACGCATACTTCGTCACCCAGCCGTATATCGGTCGAGCTGGGGGTGTACTCGTCGGGATCGTCCTCGCTGGGGTCGCGTCGTATGGCGTCTACATGGGTCTCGTCAGATACATCGAAGAGAACGTGGTCATCACGTTTATGGCGACGATTATGGCCGCGCTCGCCTTGCAGGAAGCGATGACGATGGCGTTCTCCCAGCAGGCTCAGGTTCTCACACCGATACTGCCGGGCTCTGTCGCTGTCGCGGGAACCCGCATGCAGTACGATCAGCTGCTGGCGTTCGTCTTTTCGTGGGTAATGATCGGAATGCTGTGGTACTACGTCACGAACACGAAGGACGGGCGAGCGATCCTCGCAACGTCGATGAGTGAGCGAGGTGCGATTTTCACCGGTGTCGACCTGCCTCGCGTTCGGCGGCAGACGTGGCTCATCGCGGGCGCGTTCGCCGGTGTCGGCGGCATCTTCATCGGTCGGCTCCAGCAGACCAGTCCCGAAATGTGGCTCGAGCCGTTGACGCTCGCCTTTATGATCGTCATTATCGGAGGCGTTGGATCGATCAAGGGGTCGATCATCGCGGCGTACCTGATCGGCTACATCGAAACGCTCACGGTTGCACTTCTCGGCGCTCCGTATCGCGTCGTGGTAGCGTTACTGATCATCATCGCGGTGATCATGTACCGGCCAGAAGGCCTCTACGGGAGGGAGTACCTTGAGTAACGAATACGACCGTTCCGGCGAACCGATAGTACAGCGATTCACGAGAGAATTCCTCGGCGAACCGAACAGATACCAGATCGCAGCGGGCGGGGTCGCGCTCCTCGCGCTCCTCACCGTGCCGTTCTGGGCTGGTCAGTATCTGTACGTATTCGCGCTAGCGAGCATCTGGGCCATCTTCGCAATGGGATGGGACATCATTAGCGGGCACACCAATTACATCAGTTTCGGTCACTCGGCATTATCCGGCGGGGCTGCGTACACGACCGGCGTTCTCGTTCACAACGTTAACCCGGATATGGCAATGTACATTACGTTCCCGCTGTCGATCTTGGCAGCGATCGTCATTGGTCTCCTGTTCGCTGTGCCGACGCTGCGACTCGAAGGGCCGTACTTCTCGTTGATCACGCTCTTGGGCGTGTTGGTGCTGACCCAGTTGGTCTACATCTACGGGGAGTACACCGGCGGCGAGCTGGGGATCACTGCCGTGTCGACGTTCACGTACAATCTCACGAACCTGTACTATTACACGCTGATTCCGATGCTGCTCATCGGTGCCGTACTGGTCGTGGTGAGCCAGTCGAACATTGGACGGATCCTGCGCGCGATCGGAGAAAACGAAGCCGCAATCGAGTCCTCAGGAATCGATACGACGAGATTCAAATTATGGGCGTTCCTGATGAGCGCTATCACGATGGGAATCGGCGGTGCTATGCTCGCCCACTTCTACGGGAACATCACTCCATCGACGGTGCTCGTGGTCGATCGAAGCCTCGAAATGGTCGCCATCGCAGTGATCGGCGGCATGGGAACGATCGCTGGACCGATTGGCGGTGCGTTCGTCTTCATCATCCTCCGCGACGAGGTGCTGACGGTCTTCGGATCGACCGGCCGTTGGCTTGCACTGTGGCTAATCGTGTTGTTCTTCCTCGTGTTCCTCCGGGACGGGATCTTCCCGTTTATTTGGTCTCGAATCGGCTCCATCGGCGGTGATCGCAATGAGTAGTGACACAGTCTTCCGGATCGATGAGTTGCGAAAAGAGTTCGGCGGCCTCGTCGCCGTCGACGACCTGTCGTTCGATCTCCGGGACGACGAGATTCTGGGACTGATCGGTCCGAACGGGTCTGGAAAGAGTACCGTCTTCAACTGCATCATGGGGATCTACGACGTGACGGGTGGCTCCGTCCAGTTCAGGGACACCGACCTCACGAAGCTGGATACCCACGATATCGTTAACCGCGGTATCGCACGCGTTTCTCAGGAATCGAACCCGATTCCGTCCTCGACAGTCGGCGAAAACATAGAACTGTTCACGTATCCGAACGACATCTTCTCACTCACCGGCGGTGCGAGTCAAGCGGAAATCCTCGACATCGCTCGGCGATTCGACCTCGATGAGAAGTTGGATGTGCTTCCTGGATCTCTCCCTCACGCCGATGTCAGGCGGCTAGAAATCGCCAAAGCGCTGGCAACGGAGCCCGAAATGCTTCTCCTCGACGAACCGTTCGCGGGGATGAATCAGGCGGAAATTCGCAAACTGTCCGATCAAATTCGCGACATCCACGCCGAGGGACGGCCGATCATCATCGTCGACCACAATATGAAAGGACTCATGTCGATCGTCGACCGCGTCGTCGTCATCAACAGCGGGCAGAAAATCGCCGAAGGATCACCCGAGGAGATCGCGAACGACGAGACGGTCCAGAAAGCGTACCTTGCTGGTGCGGAGGTGACCAACTGATGGCCGATCCCGTTCTCGAAATCGACGGATTAGACGTGACTTACGGCAAGACGCAAGCGCTCGACGACGTCTCATTACGCGTCGAGGAAGGCGAGACAGTTGGTGTCATCGGCCCGAACGGCGCCGGGAAGACGACGCTGTTCGACACTCTCTCCGGGATCAAGGAGTACGAGGGCAGCATCAAACTGTTCGGCGAGGAACTGTCCGAGCTATCCAAGCGCGAAATCGTCGACCGCGGGCTCGTCCACTGTAGCGAAGAGCACGACCTCTTCCCGTTTTTCTCCGTCCACGAGAACCTCCTGATGGGGGCCTATCCTCGAGACGATCAGGAAGCCGCCAGGGAGACAATCGATTGGGTCTACGAGCTGTTCCCGCGGCTGGACGAACGTCGCGAACAGGACGCGGAGACGCTGAGTGGCGGTGAACAACAGATGCTCGCCATCGGCCGTGCGCTGGTCAGCGACCCGAAACTGCTGATCCTCGACGAGCCGACGCTGGGACTCGCTCCTGTCATCATCGACGACCTCGACGACACCTTTGAGCAGCTCAAACGGGAGGGAATCACCATCCTGATCGCCGAACAGAACACCACGTTCGCGATGCGCCACGCGGAACGACTCTATCTGCTCGAGACCGGAGAGATCACGCTCGAGGGGCCTGCCGCGGAACTCCGAGAGGACGACTACGTCCGTGACGCCTACATTGGCGTCACATAGCGTCGCTGTACTTTTTTGACGGGGACTGCGACAGATCGGCGCGCAGTCACGGCCGCGATCGCTACGAGGCCCACTGTACTCGCGGACATAGATTTACCTTGTCAGGGATCGTACGGGATGTCAGGACGATGGATGCTGTATACCTGCACGGGCCTGGAGACCTCCGTGTCGATGATGTCGAACAACACGATGTATCGACGGGGACGATCGCTGTCGATATCGAATACACCGGGATCTGTGGCTCAGACCTGCACGAGTACGAGGTCGGTCCGGTACCGATCCGAGCCGAAGCGACCGATCACTCGATTCCGGAGTCGGAGTGGGACGAGTACTTACCGAAACCAATGGGGCACGAGATCGCTGGTACGGTCTCGGATGTAAGTGAGACCGTTGACGACGTTCAGGTCGGGGATCGCGTCACATTAAATATGGTGGCTTCCTGCCATGACTGCCGCTACTGTGCGGCCGGCAAGTACCACCTCTGTGAGCGGGGGGACGGCGGGGTCGTCTCGAGCCGCGGATTTGCGGATCGAATCGTCGTCCCGTCCTCGATGGCAGTTCACGTCCCGGACGAGGTGTCGCTGCGCCACGCCGCGCTCACGGAACCACTCGGCGTCTCGCTTCGGGGCGTCCGCCGATCGGGCCTCGAACCGACCGACCGCATCGCGGTATTCGGCGCCGGTCCGATCGGACTCGGCGTCGTCGCAGGCGCTGCGGCGGCCGGTGCTCGCGAAATATACGTCAGTGAACCGCGAGCAACTCGTCGAGAGGCCGCAAAGGCGCTCGGCGCCGACGTCGTCATCGATCCGACTGCCGTCGACGCCGTCGAGAAGATTCAGCGGGAAACTGACCGAGTTGATGTCTCTTTCGAGTGCGCCGGAACGGCCACGACGCTGACGGATGCGCTCCGAAGTACCGCATACGGAGAAACGGTCGTCGTGCTCAGTGTGTTTGAGGAAGAAGTCCCGATACACCCGAACGATATTATGCAGGCGGAACGGGAACTCGTCGGGTCATTCGGATTCCAGGGCGGCCCGCTCGTTTCGCAGTCGGAATTTTCGACTGCGTTGGATCTGATCGCTGACGGCCGCATCGATCCCGAGCCGATGATCACGAAGACGGTGTCGTTGGACGCCGTTGAATCTGCGTTTGAGAGCCTCCGCGATCCCGAGACCGATCAGATCAAAGTACTCGCCGAGCCCTGACCCGTCGCGCGATCCATCTGGCCGGTCACCGATTCAGCGTGTGGATCGCTTGTCCGAGTGCGTTCTCGCAGGCTTCCATCACTGCCTCCGAGAGCGTCGGGTGCATGTGGATGGAACCGGCGACATCCTCGAGCGTCAGCCCTGTCTCGACTGCCAACCCGAGTTCACCGATCAGCTCGGACGCTTCGGGACCGACGATCTGTGCTCCGAGGAGTCGGCCGGTGTCCTCCTTGGCGACGACGCGGACGAATCCCTCCGTCTCTGTGAGCGTCAGCGCTCGACCGCTGGCGTTGAACGGGAATTCTCCAACGACGGGGGAGTGGCCGGCGTCGCGTGCTTCGGATTCCGTTAGCCCGACGGTCGCGATCTCGGGGTCGGCGAATATCGCCGTCGGAATCGCTGCTTGATCGAGTGCAGCGTCACCTCCGGATGCGACTTCCGCAGCGACGAGGCCCTCCGCTACTGCTTTGTGCGCGAGCATCGGTTCACCGGCGACGTCACCGACTGCGAAGACGTGATCGCAAGCCGTCCGCATTCGATCGTCAGTCTCGAGAAATCCTCCGTCGGTCGGTTCCACACCGACCGCCTCGAGATCGAGCGTGTCGGAAACGGGTTCACGACCGACCGCAACGAGTATCCGTTCCGCGGCCGTCTCGTGACTGTCCCCGTTCGTGTCTTCCGTATGGAGAGTTACGCTCCCATCGTCTTCTCGAGTCCACTCGACCGCGACCTGACCGAACTGGAAGTCAACGCCGACGGATTCGGCTCGCTGCTTGACTGGCTGAGTGAGATCCGATTCGTACCCCGGCAACACGTCGTCTTCCATTTCGATGACGGTTACATCGGTCCCGAGCTTCGCAAACACTGTCGAGAGTTCCATGCCGATGTATCCTCCCCCGACGACGGCAAGCGATCGTGGTGCGGCTTCGAAAGCGAGTGCTTGCCGGGAGTTCAGAATCGGGTCGTCGTCGAAGGAAAATCCCGGTACTGTCATCGGGCGGCTACCGGTTGCAATGACCGCATTTTCGAATTCGAGTTCCTCTCTGGTCCCATCTGCTGCAGCGATTTCGACGGTTTGACTCGTTGTGAAACGCGCAGTGCCTTCTCTCACGGTGACGCCGTTTGCCTTGCAGAGTTTTTCGATTCCACCCGTGAGCTGGTCGACGACATCATCCTTCCAGCCAACCATTTCTCCGACATCGACGAACGGCTCTGCGTAGATACCCATTTGGGATGCCGACTCGAGTTTCGTGACGAGATTTGATGCGGTCAACAGCGCCTTTGAGGGGATACAACCGTGGTTGAGACAGGTGCCGCCAATGCCGTCTCGGTCAACGAGTGTTACGTCACAGTCACGCTGTGCTGCACGAATCGCAGCCGTGTAGCCACCCGGTCCACCGCCTATTACGAGAACGTCAGTCGCTGCCATGTAGAGGAAATCGGTTAGGTCGTTTATAATGGTTTGGTGACCGATTCGATGTTGGAGGGGTCACAATGAAGGTTGATTTGATATTTACAAGAGGAACAGGCCGACTGCTCGGGGTCATTCGGAAAATCAAGGAACGTCCGTGATGACGAGACGCGAAATGTCTCGAACGACTTGGCCCGGGGCGATTCACGTTCCACATAGCTGTATCCCGATATTGCAAACTGTGTGAATATGTCTTGTGACGGATTTTGAAACGCTATATTATAGCAGTGAATATAACACCCTAAGTTCGTTATTATCTATCGCCGCCCCCGGTATCAGTGCAGAGTCAGACAGTCCCACTGTGGTACTACTGACCGTTCATATGACACATACTGGTCGACGAGCTGCTGATAAAGGCACAGCGAGGAACGAAACGCACACTGAGAATCGGTCCAATGGCTAATTGAGTCTCAAAGACTCTAGTGGCGCTCCGCCCCTGCTGTGTAAGTCATTATCACACTATGGTATATAAATATTGTTGTCAGATTCCGCGGAGACATAATAGTATGAAAACTAGGACTTCTTCTTTCTTATTCTTTTGGTTATATATTCACTAGTGCCCAGACTGCGTTCCGTTGCTTTCTGAAATCATAATCAAGGGATGATAATTATATCTTAACAATAGAGTAATATTGACAAATATTTCAGAACATGGCTCCATGTTACCCGTGCAGATCTCGGAAAACAAACCGAGATAGCACCAGTTATAGTTGCTTTAGATATTATGTAGCGCAAATATCTACATTCAGAATTTGAATAGTACACATCCAATACTGCTCGTATAGCCTATTCACGGTCACAGTGGTTGTACCGTAGTCCAGGCTTCGGACAATGTCGTGCCAGAGATCAGCGTTGTGAACGAAGTCTTGGCCATCAGCTCTGACTGAATACTGGTATCTATCGAGAAATATAGTATTACTTAAAACAGATAATTACTGCGGCAGTGATTGATACCGCGCCTCATCAGTGACATCCTCATCGTCGTAAACGGAGAGGGAGCTTCGCTCCCTCAAGCAGTCGGGCTAGCCCGACGACGGCGAGGCTTCCCATCCCGCAGGTGGGATATTTCCCGGTCTATGACACGACCTGTTCTCTCGTGTGAAACGTCCCGCTCTCGCGGTCGAACAGGTGTGTCGATGACTATGTCGTTCGAAAGGAGCTCCGCTCCTTTCGTGATGACGAGACGGGAAGCATCTCGAACCACCTGATCCCAAGGCAATTCATACCACTCCGTCAAACTGCGTCCTCGAGTCCACGTCGAACGTGGCCCAGACCAGGTGTTTTGTCGCGGTACCAAGCGATGAGCGCGATGAGAACGAGTCCGAGTTGGGTCCACTCGTACCAGCCCATGGAGTAGCGGAGGAAGCCAGCGAGAATGCCGTCGACTGGATCGTACGCTGGCGGCTCGTCTTGAGTACCGATGCCGATCTGAGCAACGTTGACCCTGCAGATGTTATTGCGGAGATCGTCGATACGATCGAGCCACCAAGCGCCGATACAAGCTACGCGTTCGACTCACCCGCGGCGAGCGATGGTGGCACGGGATCGCTCGAGTAACGATTCCTATCGGCATCGGCTCCAAACGGAGCTCTCATCGACCGACCCTAGCGAACAGACGATACCAGGACAGGAATCGCTGTTATAATGCTTGCGAGAGGATTTCCTCGAGATCGTCTCGAGAAACACGGCGCGGATTGCCGACCAAGAGCCGCTGAATTTCCTCCGATTTCTCGGCGAGTCGCGGAATGTCGTCCTCCGTAACACCGAGCTCAGCGAGTCCGGACGGGATCCCGATGTCGGAGCTCAGCGCTTCGACCGCGGCGACACCGCGGTCGCTTGCGTCGCGATCACTTACGCCCTCGACGTTCTCGCCGAGAAGTTCGGCGACTCTCCCATAGCGATCGGCCACTGTTGGAGCGTTGTAGCGCATCACTTCCGGAAGGAGGACGGCGACCGTGACTCCGTGAGGAGTGTGGTTCTCCCCAGCGATTGGGTAGGCCATCGCGTGAGTCGCCCCCAATCCAGCATTGGTGAACGCGATCCCCGCTAGCAGACCCCCCAACGACATGTCACGTCGTGCCTCGACGTCCGAGCCGTTGTTGACCGCTCGTTGCAAGCTGGAGCCGATGAGTTCGATGGCTTTCTCAGCGAACAGGTCGGTCACCACCGTTCGGCCGCCGTAATCCGGTCGTTCGTCGGCTCGTTCGGGCAACGCCTTCGTATCGTATCGACGGGTCGTATACGCCTCGATCGCGTGCGTGAGTGCGTCCATTCCCGAGGAGGCAGTGATTGCGGGCGGAAGGGACACGGTCAAAAGCGGATCGACGACCGCGAGATCCGGGTACAGGTGTCGACTGGAGATCCCGACTTTGAGTTCCCGTTCCGGCAGGGAAACGACCGCAGCAGGCGAACTTTCCGAACCGGTGCCGGCGGTCGTCGGAACCGCGAAGACAGGTAGCCCGGAGTCGGGGACCGAAACGCCGTCACCGATCGGCGGTGCAACGTATTCGAGTACGTCACGGTCCGTGGCTGCGAGCGCTCCGGACACTTTCGCTACGTCGAGAGAACTCCCTCCACCGACGCCGACGATTCCGTCGGGATCGACCGTCGCCGCGGTTTCGATCGCCGATTCGTAGACCTCGACGTCCGGGTCCGGTTCGACGCCGTCGAAGACATCTACACTGACCTCCTCCGGTACGGAGGTCCGGACCGTTTCGACGACACCAGCCTCCCGTAGCTGTTCGTCTGTGACGATCAGGATACTCGAGATGGCGCGCTTTTCGAGTTCGTCGCCCAACTCGGCCGTCGAACCGTTCCCGAATTTAATCTGATCGGCGATTGCGAATTCCCATACCGTGTCAGACTCAAACATACACAATGACGGAATCCGAGGGGAGACACTTAACAGTATGCTGAAATTCAGCGGTAGCGAGACGAAAGCAAACCCGTGAACGGACGGGAGCATATTGACCGCGGAGACGGGAGTGAACTCGCCAGCTGATCGGTCCCGTTGCTCGTCGAGACGATGGCGAAGGGCAATGTGCTAGTACCAGGCCGTTCCGGCATCGACGTTGATATCTTGTGCGGTAATATGTCGCGCTCGCGGTCCGAGCAGGAAAGACACCGTATCCGCCACGTCTTCGGGTTCGACGAGTTCGCCGAGCGCCGCATCGTCCGTGAAGACGACTCGCTTCGCCTCCTCGTAGGAGATTCCGCGCTCCTCCGCTTGCCTGCTGATTACGTCCTCGATACGCGGTCCCTCGGTAGCACCGGGACAGACGGTGTTCACAGTAATATCGTCGTCTCCCAGTTCGAACGCGAGCGTTCGTGTGAGGCCGATCACTGCCATTTTCGATGCCGCATACGGCGTCCGCCCCTCGAGCGGCCGCTTTCCGCTAATCGACGAAATGTTGACGATGCTTCCGCGATCGCTCGCTGCCAGCAAGGGGGTCGCGTGTTTCGCGACGAGAAACGGTCCCCTCGCATTGACCGCCATCGTCCGTTCCCACTCGTTGACGTCGACGTCGGTTACGGACGCTGTCGGTCCAGCGATGCCGGCGTTGTTTACGACACCATCGAGACCGCCGAAGGCCTCGTCAGTCCGGTTGATCAGCGACCGGACCGCAGATTCGTCCGTGACGTCGGTCCTGATCGGAAGCGCTCGATCGCCAGATTCGGACGTCGCGGCTGTCTCCTCGATACCGTCGCTCCGGGCAGCCAAAACGACGTTCGCGCCTTCCTCGAGTAATTGGTGTGCAATAGTTCGACCGATTCCACGACTCGCACCAGTGACGATGAACGTCCGTCCGTCGTGCATGACCGATCTATTTTCGGACCAGAACAATAACATCTCCCCAGTCATACGGATTTCCGTTGTCGTCTCGCCTTCGTGACTCAAAGCTCACCTCCGATAATCGGTCAACATATTTTATACACCGGCGCAGTGATTATGAGTGTGTATATCTGGCATGATTGACTATCTCAAAAAGGCCGATGACGCGTCGATCGAGATCGATCAGGAAGTAACGGACGCAGTGCGCGACATTCTCTCCGACGTGAGGGAGCGAGGTGACGACGCACTCTTCGATTTAACGAAGCGATTCGACGGCGTCGAGATCGACGATTTCCGCGTCGGCGAGGACGAGATCGAAGCCGCTAGGGCGGAACTCACCGACGCCGAGATGGAGACGATCGACAACACGATCGACAACGTTCGAGCATTTCACGAGGAACAGCGCAAATACATCTCGGGCTTCGAAAAAGAGTTCGAGACCGGCGTTCGGCTCGGCCAGCGCATCGTCCCGGTTGAGTCCGCTGGAACGTACGTCCCCGGCGGTCGCCATCCGCTCGTCGCTGCCCCCGCAATGTCGATCGTTCCGGCAGCAGTCGCTGGCGTCGATCGGATCGTCACGTGCGCACCGCCGCAGGAAGACGGGAGCATTCAGGCGGCTCAGCTCTACGCGATGGACCAGGCCGGTGCCGACGAAATCTACCGCATCGGTGGGGCACAGGCCATCGGCGCTATGGCGTATGGAACGGAGACGGTCCCCGAAGTGGCAAAGGTCACAGGGCCGGGAAACGTCTTTACCACTGAGGCGAAGCGACAGGTCTTCGGTCACGTCGGTATCGATTTCCTCGCCGGTCCGTCGGAAGTGCTGATCCTGACCGACGAGACGGCGGATCCCGAGTTGGTCGCGACGGATCTGCTCGCCCAGGCCGAACACGATCCGAATTCCCGCCCGATCCTCGTCTCGACCGACCGGAGTATCGCCGAGGAGACCGTCGACGAGCTGTACGACCAGTTGCCGGATCTTCGAACGGAAGACGTCGCCCGGGAATGCTGGGAGGAAAACGGCGAGGTGGTCGTTGCGGATACCTTGGAAGCAGCGGTCGATGTCGTCAACGACTACGCGATCGAACACCTGCAGGTGATGATTGACGAGCCTCGATCGATCGTCGACGACCTCTCCAACTACGGGTCCCTCTTCCTCGGCGAACACTCGCCCGTCGTCTTCGGTGACAAAGCCGTGGGAACGAACCACAGCCTCCCGACTCTCGAGGTAGCCCGTTATAGCGGCGGCATTTGGGCCGGCACGTACCTGAAGACGCTGACTCATCAGGAGGCGACCGAGGACGGTGCCGCCCGTATCGCTCCGTGGGCGGCCAAGATCTGCGAGCTCGAGGGGACTCACGCCCACCAGCTTTCGGCGGAAGCGCGCCTTCGACCGGACATCAGTCCCGACTACGGACCACAAGAGTAGGCGAACTAACGCACCCCTCCGACGGGCAGGAATGCCGTCTCGCTGGTTCCAGTGGGTGACCGAAGCTGGTCGCCGTGTGTGATGAGATGACCGATTGTGTCAGCGGTCACGTCGACGGATCGGTGCCAACGGTTTCTCGTGCGAATACGTCTTCGTAGCCGGAAAACGACATCCTGAGCGACGGAACGCCGGTGAACGACAGCGCTTGCAGGATGAGTGCCGGTTCCTCGAGACGAGCCCCCAACTCGCGGAGCGCCGAACTCACGTCGGCCATCTTCTCGGCGGTCTCGGAGATATCACGGTCTGCACAGCGGGCACCGATCGGCGTTGGGAACGTGACGCGAGTCGTCTCGTGGCCACGAACGGCCCATCCGCCTCCCATCTCGATCACGTCCGCAATCGATCGCCGCATCGCGTCCTCGTCCGCACCGACGGCGATCACGCCGGGGGTCTGCCACGTGTGGGACGTCGCGACCGCGCCCGCCTCGAGTCCGAACCCCGAGAGGAATCCGGTAAAGCCGTCCCCGACTCCACTTGGCGAGCGATCGAAGAGCGCAACCTTGAGCGCGTCGCGGTCCGCCGTCGCGACGAATTCCCCGTCCGCAACCGCCGGTTCGACGGTCGTCTCGCTGGTCACTGTTCCGCCCTCGCAATGGATCGATCTGACGGCACCGTCGGAACCGTCCGCCGTCGGGACTCGCAACGCCCCTTCGTTCAGCGACAGCGAGATCGAATCGCAGAACCACTCGGGGTAGGCGTGCGAGCGGGACTCGACAACCGGCGTGCCGCCGTCGACCACGATTTCGCCGCCGCTGATAACCGTCTCGATGGCAACGTCTTCGAGATCGTCGAGAACGACGATGTCGGCTCGCGAACCGGGAGACAACGAGCCGATATCGGGAAGACCGAAGTGACGAGCAGGGTTGAGGGTCGCCATTCGAACGGCGTCGACCGGGTCAATACCTGCTTCGATAGCCCGGCGAACGACGGCATCCATGTACCCCTCGGAGACGATATCAGTCGGCCAGATCCAGTCCGTCGAGAGCGAGAGCTCCGCCGACCCGAACCGCTCGTAGGCGTCGGCGAGCGCATCGATATCGTCGCGAAACGTACCATAGCGCCCGATCGAGTGAATTCCGTTCTCGAGGCGCTCGGCGACCTCCTCGCTCGAGACCATCTCGTGGTCGTCGGTGATCGTCGCGGCGAGAGCGGTCAGTCGACGACCCGAACAGCCGGCTCCGTGACCGCTCACCGTCTTGCCGAGCGCTCGAGCCCGCGCAGCGAGTGATTCAGCCGGCGACGAGCGCCCGACGAGCTGTATCCAAGGAATTTCACCGGTACCGACGATTCGATCCTCTTGGAGCAGGGCAGACAGCTCCTCGCGATCGGTATCGTCGAACTGATCGTACCCGATACTAAATGCATCGAGGAACGCCTGCGGCGGAACGGTCCCGAAAACCCGAATCGGGAGGTCGGCTGTCGCCTCGAGGAGTTGTCGGACACCGGGTTCGCCGAAGCAGCTCCCGAATTCACAGACTTCGGTTACGACGGCCGTGGTTCCGGTCGCGAGAATGCGGTGATAGGCCCGTTCGAATGGCTGGAAGGAGTCGACGTGTACGTGGGCGTTGACGAATCCCGGGGTGATCACTTTCCCCTCGGCGTCGACGACCGTCGTTTCCGGCCCCGTCGCGTCGCTCGCATCGGCCGTGACTGCTGCTATCCGGTCGTTTTCGACGGCAATGTCTCGATCGACGATGCTGCGGGATTCCGGTAACAGTACTCGCCCGTTCGTAACGACGAGATCGGCCGAAGCAGTTCCGAGCGCAACGTTTTGCAGTTTGTCAGCGTTCCCGGTCACGCGTCTTCCCTCGCTCCCTGTAGTTGATCGTCCGGAAATCGTACGAAAGGGCCATAGATACGGCACATTGGTATGCTATGAAAGAACATAGGCCAGATTGGAATGCCAGCCATATAACAGTAATTGGTAATATTATTTTTATATAGAATTTGATTAGAACTGAATTGTTTAGTTCGATAATTACAGATGCGTACTTACTGCTGACTCGAAATTGGCTGTTTGACTCTTTCCGACTTCTTGATCACACAGCTCCCAAAGTTAGTGGACATATAAACAGGTCATCGGAATATTCTTCATAAATCACTCTGCTGCAGACGTGTTGGAGTTCAGTCTGTCATCTCCCCATAGAAATAGTTACGCCCATCAACAACTATGTAGAATCCACAGACCTCATAATGACTCTCAGCGCGAAGTTTCGAATTCCGGTCAAAGTCCTTCCGTTGGGATCTATTCTATCGGATTTCGATAATATTGTGTTTGAACTCGTTCGTGTTATCCCGACCCGAGATGGATTCATCCCATACTTTTGGATCTCGGGTGAGAATTTGGATGAGTTTGAACACGCCCTTGAAGACCATCCTCGTATCCTCTCACTCGAACTGCTTGATACTGTTAATCACGACCACCTCTATCAAGCCGAATGGGACGTGAAACATGGTGAATTCTTCGCAGGTCTTATCGACACGGATGCTGCAGTTCTGGAGGCATATAGCACCGACAGATACTGGTTTTTTCATTTCCGCTTCCCGGATCATGACCAACTGACTCAGTTCTACAACTACTGTCTGGAGAATGAGATCAAAGGGATTGAACTAGAACACGTCTATTCGTTTAATGAGCGGTCAAACCACTTCTTCGAGTACAATCTCACTCCAGAACAGCGAGAGGCGCTTGTCCTTGCCGCTCAACGTGGATACTTCAGCACGCCACGTGAGGTGACTCTTGAGGAACTCGCTACTGAACTTGACATCTCTCAACAGGCGCTTTCACAACGGGTTAGAGGTGCCACCGAAAAAGTCGTATTAGGCGCGTTGAACCTACCTCTCAAACCGGAATAGGATTGGAGTGATATGCCAACTTCCAATCCCCCTTACTAAGACCCTTGTTCGGACAAGGGTTAAAACCAGTGCCACAAGGGCCAGTGGACTATATGGAAATGGACACCAATACACAACAAGATCAGTTGTTTGACTGTCTGGCACATCACCATCGACGGATAATCATAGATGTGTTGCGGAATTCAAACTCGCAAAAACCTACAACCGAATTAACACAGGACATCGTAGCGAGAATCTCTGAAACATCTGACACGGAGATTTTGTCTATCGAAGCTCTGCAAACATCCCTCTATCACTCGCACCTTCCGAAACTGAAAGAAGCGGGTCTCATCGAATATGACGAGAAGCGAGATCTAGTAGCACCTGTTGAGTACGTATCTCATTTAGGTACTCTTGTGGATTTGGCAGAGCGAATTGCTGGAGAACGTCGCCAATACGATCCAGAGGCTCATGACTGGGATGATGAACCGATTATGGGATAGGAAACAAGAATACTATTCAACACAATATCTGGTCAGTGATTCACCTGTACTTATCGAGAGTTCCGCGGACGGATCTACACAAAACCCGTGCTACTATCTGTTACAAAACCCCTCCAAAACGGAATTCCAGTTACGACTGCGATGCTACTGGTCCTCAGTACATGTCTGAGATGCTGATCTAATACAAATACCTAACTTTCTGGTAGTACAATAGTATGTTATGGAAAGACGTAACATCAGCGTTGAGCGATCGGACGGACGGGCCACGCTCACGCTCGACCGACCAGAGAAAGCGAACTCGCTGACCGGAGAGATGTTCGGCGCGATCGGCGATGCGTTCGCCGAGTTGGACGAGGACGGAATCGACGTCGTGACCATCCGCGGGGCAGACGGGACCTTCTCCGCTGGTGTCGATATGTCCGACGTCCCCGAGTGGGGGGCTGAGAACCCGCTCGCCGTTCGGGATCAACTCGAGTCGATCCACGACACGTTGCGAGCCATCGAAGGGCTCGATGCACCGGTCGTCGCCGCACTGGAGGGCCACGTACTCGGTGGCGGCCTCGAGTTGGCTTTGGCCTGCGACATCCGTATCGCCGACGAATCTGCACAGTTCGGGCTGCCGGAGTCGGAGATGGGCCTCGCGATGGATCTCGGCGGCGCTCAGAAGCTCCCGGGGTTCATCGGTGAGGGATTGACGAAATACCTGGTCATGACCGATCGGTCGATCGGTGCCGAGCGCGCCTTCGATGCGGGGCTGATCGAAGAGCTACACGCTACATCGGAGTTCGAAACGGAACTGCGCGATCTCGAGGACGACCTCGCGAGCAAACCCGCGTATATCCACGGGCTCGCCAAGCGGCAAGTTCATTCGGTTCGTCCGCCGAACCTCGACGAGGCGATGCAGCAGGCGATCCATCACGCCATCGCAGCCTATCAAGAGGAGGAAACCCAACGGCGAGTCGCCGATTTCTTCGAGGGGTGATCGACGTCCGGTTTCGGCTACCGGCCTTCGAACTCCGCGTCTCGTCCCTCTAACTGTGCTTCGAACCCCTCCCGTCTGTCGTGAGTCCCGTACACCTGCATCGCCAGCCTGTGTTCGGTCGAAAGCCCGTCCTCGAGGGGGACATCGAACGTCGCCTGAAACGCCTCGAGTGCGTTCTCGATTCCCAGTGGGGCCTTCTCGGTCAGATCGTCGGCCAACTCCCGCGCTCGGTCGTCGACGGCCTCCTCGGACACGACCTCGGTGACCAGGTTACACTGTTGGGCCTCTTCGGGATCGATATACTCGCCCGTCAGGACGAGCTCCTTCGCCTTCCCGATACCGACGATTCGTGGCAGACGCTGGGTAGAGCCCTGATGCGGGAATATACCGAGGTTCACCTCGATAATTCCGTACTTCGTCTCCTCGCCCAGTACGCGGAGGTCCGCGGGGAGCGTGAGTTCGAACCCACCGGCGATCCCGGCCCCTTTGATACCCGCGACGATGGGCGTCGTGGTCTCGTCGATGGTATCCAGCAGCTCCCGGAACTCGCGATGGAACTCGTCGTGGTCCGCGACGTCCTTCTCGTGCATCATCTCGAGCTGGAACCCGGCACAGAATACCGACCCCTCGCCCAGCAGGGTCGCTGCGCGAATGTCGTCGTCCTCGTCTACCTGCCGGACGGCAGCGGTGATATCTGCGACGGTCGCTTCGTTCATCGCGTTGCGCTTCTCCGGACGAGCGATGACGATATCCGCACGCTGGCCGACGCGCTCGAGACGAACGTGACCGTTTCCGATTTCAGACATAGGAACACCTCATTCGGAAGCAGCAAAAGCGTTTTCCCGGTCAGTTCGGTCGACAGGTCACGGTACGATAATTACGGCGGTTCCGTCGGCCTCGCGACGAACCGAGCGGGTGCTCCGTCTCCGCCGCGGAGGGAGAGCGGGAACCCGTAAACCATCGGCCGCGTGCCAGCGATCGAGGGCGGAATTCGGAGATGTTCCGCGATGAGTATGCCCTCAGGAAGTAGCGTCCGATGGATCGGATACTCGTCCCATCCGTCGGGTCGCGTGGCACGGGGTCGGTCGGGGCTCGGTGTGTCGACGGCCAGCAATTTCACACCCTGTTCGAGCAGCCAGTCGCCGACATCCGCCGCGAGCCACGGATACCTCTCGTAGTCCTCGCGTTCGTATCGGTCGCCCCAGCCGGTTCGGACGAGGAGGATGTCGTCGGGGCGAACGTCACCAGCGGCCGCCGCTAGTTCCTCCGCAGTAATGGGTTCTGATTCTTCGCGACGCACGTCCGCGACCGTCGCCGGCCCGGCGAACCGTTCAAGCGGAATCTCATCGATCGTCGCGCCGCCGGCGATCATGTGTCGGGGTGCGTCGACGTGCGTACCGACGTGGGTCGGCGTGCCGATCCACTGCGCGTTGACACCGTCGCGGTCGACGTCGCTGATCGTCTCGAACTCCGGTTCCGGGAGCGCTGCCGAATGCGGAACGTCGCCGTCGAAGGGCTGGGTAAGGTCGATCCAGTCGGCGTCGGAACGTCGGTCGTGCATAGGTTTCGGAAGGGGACGGAGAATTGTGGAAGCGGCGGTCGACAGTCGGTCAGGCGCCGCCGATGATCTGCATCAGCTCCTCGTCCTCGGTGATCGCTCCGGCGTCGTCCGTCTCGGCGATGATCTCACCGCGCTCGATGACGTACAACCGGTCGACGGAGTCTTTGACCTGATTGATTTGGGATTCGGCGATGAAGACGGCTGCATCGAACTCCTCACGGATTCTCGGAATGCTCTCGACCAGGTCCTGCTTGATGCTCGGTGCGAGCCCCTCGAACGGTTCGTCCAGCAAGACCAGTTCCGGTTCGGCGACGAGCGCCCGGGAGACGGTGACCATCTGCTGTTGTCCCCCAGAGAGCTTTCCGGCTGGTTGATCGAGGAAATCTTCCATGGCTGGAAAGATATCGAGGACGACCGAGAGCCGGTCTTCGAGATCGACGGCGTCGTCGTTAGCACCCCACAGCGCCATCTCGATGTTCTCCCGAGATGTCAGCTTAGATATCAGTCTGCGGTCTTCGGGAGCGAACCCGATGCCCAGCTGCTTGCGTTCGTGGGTCGGAGCGTCCGTGATGTCCTCACCGCGGAACGACACGGAACCGCGCTCGACGTGCTGGAGACCCATCACGGATCGGAATGTCGAGGTCTTTCCGGCACCGTTTCGGCCGATGATGCCGACGGTTTCGGCTTCGTCGACCTTGAGGTCAATCCCTCGGAGCACGGTAACGCCCTCGATCGACGCGTTCACGGCGTCGAGTTCGAGCAACATCAGGCCTCACCTCTGATGCGCTGTTTGACCGTCTGGTCCTCGAGCACTTCTTCCGGCGTGCCGTCGATAATCTTCCGGCCTTGATCCATCGCGACGACGCGTTCGGCGTAGTCGGCGACGAGTTCCATGTCGTGTTCGATGAACAGTACCGCCGAGTCGGACGTCTCGAAGTAGTTTTGCAGTCGGTCCATGATCGCGTACTTGTTCTCCGTCGCGACGCCGCTCGTCGGCTCGTCGAGGATGAGCAACTTCGGCCGCATTGCGACGCTCATACAGACGTCGAGGATCTTCTTGTCGCCGTGTGGGATCGCCTCCGCCTCCGATTCTCGCTTCTCCGCGAGACCGAACTCGTCGAGCAGGTTGATCGCCTCGGCACGCGTGTCGTTCTCCCAGTTGAGCACCGTAAACAGGGAGTTGTTTCGCTGCTCCCGAGAGAGGATGGCCGAGCGGACGTTCTCGACGAGCGTGAGATCGTCGCAGACACGCGGAATCTGGAACGAGCGAACGAGTCCCGATTGCGCACGACTGTGGACCGGTGACCCCTTCAGTGACTGCCCATCGAAGACGATTTCTCCGGACGTCGCGTCGAGAACGCCAGTCAACAAGTTGACGAAAGTCGTCTTGCCAGCACCGTTCGGGCCGATGATGCCGACGATTTCCCCGCTGTCCACCTCGAAATCCATACCGTCGACGGCTCTGAGATCACCGAACTCCTTGGTGAGTCCCTGTGTTTCGAGGACTGACATTACCTCTCACCTCCGCCGCCTCGCCAGCGGCGAATCCGCCGACGGATTCTCGCACCGATACCCGAGATTCCTTCGGGCTCGAACACGATCACGAGGAACAAGACGAACCCCATCACGAAGTGCCAGTATTCGGTCAGCTGCTGAGCCTGACTACGGATGAGGATGAACGCTCCTGCGCCGGTGATCGGGCCGAAGAACCATCCCGTGCCGCCGAGGACGGTCATGAACGCCAGTTCGCCGGAGCGCGACCAATGGAGCACTGTACCCGGCGTGACGTGGCCGTTGAGGAACGCGTACATCGCGCCACCGAGGCCGGTAAAGAGACCGGACATGATGCTGGCGTACCACCGGTAGCGTCGAACCGGAATGCCGATCGCTCGCGCTCGGTCGGGATCGTCTCGGATGGTCTTGAGCGTGAGCCCGAACGGCGAGTGCATGAACGTCCACAGCAAGACCATTGTCACCACGAACCCTATCAGGATGACATAGTAGAGAATCCCCATCAAGTAGCCTTCGTACCCCCATGCGGTGAGGTAGTTGACTCCTCCGACGGTCGGCGTCATGATCGCGACGCCGTCGGTACCGCCGGTGACAGTGTACAGCTTCACCGTCAGTATGTAGATCAGGTGAGCGAGTGCAAGCATCAACAGCGCGTAGTACACCTCGGTGTGGCGAACCGAGATGAATCCGATCACGGCTGCAATGGTACCCGCGACGAGGACGCCGAGCGGAATTAACAGCAATAGCTCGGATACCCCGTAGTACTGCATCACGAGCCCGACCGCATACGCCGATCCACCGAAGAACGCCGCGTGGCCGAACGAGAGCAGACCAGTGTAGCCGAGGAGCACGTTATACGCGAGCGCCGCGATGGCGAACGCGAGTATCTGCCCCAAGAGGAACACCTGGTACTGTCCCGTTCCGGGAAGATATGGAAAGACAAAAGCGCCGACGAGGAGCAGGGCACCAGCGGCGCTCGAGAGGTTCCCAAATTGCTGCTTGATGCCAATCATGACGCCGGTTTTCGTATCCTGACTCATGCTTCGATCTCTCCGAATAGTCCGGTTGGTTTGATCAACATTATCACGGCCATCAGCAGGAAGACGAGAGCGAGCTCAAGCACCGGAACGTAGTACGACCCGTAGGCCTGGACCATCCCGATAATCAGTGACGCCGCGATGGCCCCCTTGAGGCTCCCGAGACCGCCGATGACCAGCACCGCGAAGGCGAGAATGACGAACTCGAGTGCTAGCCCGGTCGTCATGGAGGCAGTCGGCAGGTAGAGCGCACCACCGAGTGCCGCCAACGAAATGCCGATAACGAACACTTTGAGGTGAATCGACCGCGTATCGATTCCGGTGAAGCTCACGGCTTCCTCATCCTCGGCCATCGCGAGCGTGATCTTCCCGAGACGGGTTTTCTCGAAGAAGTAGTAGAGCGTGCCGGCGACGGAGGCAGTTACGAGGATCGTCAATACAGCCCACCACGGGTACGTTCCGCTAGGTAAGGTAAACGACCCGAGCAGATTCGACGGTGCCGTTGCACTCACCGGCTGTCCGCCCCAGATGAACTTCATCGCGTCCTCCATCATCAGGATGATTCCGAACGTCGCCAACAACTGGTAGTCGTCCTCGAGCCCGTACAGCGGCTTGAATGCGGTCCGCTCCATCGCGAGTCCAACTAAGGAGACGATGGCCGGAACGACGACGAGGAGCAAGACGAGAAAGACTACGAACAGGCCGATGAATCCAAGGGATCCGCCGACCGCTCCGACGGTCCTCTGGATGAGGCTCGCAGCCAGATACGCCCCGAGCGGCAGGAACGCAGCGTGGGCGAGGTTCATGAAATTGAGCATCCCGTAGATCAGGGAGAGGCCGGTGCCCAGTAGGAACAGCGTCGCCGCTCCGGACAACCCATTGAGGATGATTACCAGTTGTTCGCTGAGGAGTTGTTGAACCATAAATTGCTACTGATTGTAAGTTACAGGTTGTCGATCCACTCGCCCGTGGTTATCGATGCCGGCGGGTTGACGTATTCGGGGGTAATCCAGACGGTATCCGTGAGGGCGACTCGGTCGTCTTGGGGATCCGAGAACCCGTAGAAGGAGGGTTCAACGACGTTATGGCTCCCTTGGGGCATATTGACGAACCCGCTCGGGGAGTTAAAGCCGATCCCCTCCATCGACGTCACCCACTGGTCTTTGGTGGGGTACTCTCCGCTCAGGTTGTACGCCCGCTCGATCGAGTAGACGTAGGCCCAGATCGCCTGCCACGCGTGGAAGGCCCCGTGGGCGTAGGGCGGTTCGTCGTACTCGTCCTGGTAGTTTTGGACGAACTCCTCGTGGAGCGGGTTCCACTGCTGGTCACCGAACGGGAAGTGTGGGCCGCGAGCGCCGAAGATTATCCCCTCCGGAATCTCGTCCGGGATATTTCCGATCACGTGACTACCCGCAGTGAAACAGGGGATTGTGTCGTCGAACAGCCCCTGGTTGTTCGCCTGCGTGATGAAATTCACTGCGTCGCCACCCCAGTGACTGGAGTAGATGAAATCGGGGTCGGTGCTGTTCAGTGCACTGATGGTCGAACTGTAATCGTCGTTCGGGAACGGGGTGAACCGCGAATCGACGAGCTCGACGTCGACACCGAGACTTTCGATGGCCCGTTCGAACAGGTCCCAGTTGTTCCGACCGAAGGCATAGTCCTGATTGACGCCCGCAACGGTTTCCACGTCGGGGAGCGCGTTCTGCAGGAGACGCGCCGCACCGACGGCGTCTGTCGAACTACTCGCGCACGTCCGGAAGACATACTGTGGATCCGTAACCGCATCGTCAAACAGATCCGTCGTCCCCGTGTCCCAGACCACTGTCGGCTGTTCGAGTTCCTCCGCGATGGGGGCGACTGACAGAACGTTCGCGCTCGAGATGTAGCCCATGATCACGTCGAAATCCTCTTCAGTCGCCAGTCGTCGGTATTGCTGAACGATCTCGTCGACGTTCTCATCGAACTCCTCCATCTCGATCTCGCGCTCGCCCAGAATGCCGCCGTTCTCGTTAATGTTATCGACAACCATTCTGGCGGACTGCATCATCGGAGTGCCGAAGACGGACGCCGCACCGGACGTAAACCCGATACAGGCCATTCGAAGCGGTTCATCGGGAATCGCGCCACCACCCGAGTTGTCCGTCCCCTGATCCGCAGGGTTGCTACAGCCAGCGAGGCCCATCGATGCGGCGGCGGTTGCCGTTCCAGCTCCCTTCATGAACCGCCTCCTTCCTATCTTTTCTTTCACATTCGGGATTCCGCGCTTTACGATTTCACCATCAGGATCGAACGGCGATACCATAGTGAGGCATGAGACCACCCCACATAATAAATATTATCCCCTATCTGATATATTATTCCGCCATATTGTTTCTGTTATGATAATCAATATTGACTAGAAACGATAATTCATACTGGCGGTAGCGTGCTACTGAGCCTTTCTCTCCTATTAGTGATTGCTCACGAGTACCCATCGCGCTCCTCGAGCGAGCTGCGACGGATCTTTCCGGACGAGGTTTTCGGGAGCTCGTCGATGAACTCGATGTGCTGGGGGTACTCATATTTCGCGAGACGGTCGCGGATGTCCTGTCGGAGCTGTTCCTTGAGATCGGCGGAAGCGTCGTATCCGTTCGCGAGTACGACGAACGCTTTCGGTACTTCGCCGCGTTCATCGTCGGGAACACCGATGACACCGGCGTCCGCGACGGCGTCGCTGTTCGCTAACGCCTCCTCGATTTCGACGGGCCCGATGCGGTATCCCGCGCTGATAATGACGCTGTCCTTCCGTGAGATGAACTCCAGATAGCCGTCCTCGTCCATTCGTCCGAGATCTTCGGTGAGCAGCCAGCCGTTCCGGACCTTGCGATCGGTCTTCTCGGGCTTGTTCCAGTATTCTTTGAAGCAGACCGGGTTGCCCTCGTACCGGACAGCGATCTCACCGACCTCACCGGTTTCGACCGTCTCCTCGGCGGTGTCCGGATCGACGATTGCGATCTCGTGGCCCGGTGCGGCGCGGCCGATCTTGCCGTCGCGAAACTCGGTTAGCGCCGTACAGTCCCCGGCGAGCATATTCGCCTCGGTCTGCCCGTATGCTTCGTGAACGGCCGCACCGTCGAAGACGTCTCGAGCCCACTCGACGATCGACTGTCCGAGGGACTCGCCGCCGCTCGGGAGACACCGCATGCTGGATACGTCCCACTGGTCAGGGTTGTCCAGTTGTTCCATCATCCGGAGTGCCGTCGCAGGGCCGAAGAAAACCGAGACGCCGTGACGTTCGATGATCTCCATGGCGGTCTCGGGATCGAACGACTCGTCGGCGGTGTGGGCGACCACCGGCTTCCCGTAGAACAGGGCCGGGAAGACCACGTCGAACAGCGTCGCGACCCAGGCCCACTCCGACGGCGTCCAGAACACGTCGCTCTCCCGCAGTTCCATGTTACAGAAGCCGGTGACGACCAGCGGAAGGTTTCCGAGGAGAACCCGGTGTGCGTGCCGGACTCCTTTCGGATCGCCGGTCGTTCCCGACGTGTAGATGATGATCGCGTCGTCCTCGGCGGCTGTCTCGACCGTCTCGAACTCCTGCGAATGCGAATCGACCAGCTCCCGGTAAGCGAGTTCGTCCCCCTCAGGGGCGATGTCGCCGACTGTAATCACGTTTTCGAGCGACGGGGAATCGCCTGCAATGTCTCGAACAGTGTCCACGTTCGATTCGCCGACGAAACAGGCGACCGCATCGGCGTCGTTCAGTCGGTACGAGACGGCCTCCGTTCCGAACAGGGTGCTCAATGGGACCGAGACCGCACCGAGTTTCCAGCAGGCGACGTGGGCGACGATCGTCTCCGGCCGCTGTCGGAGATTAATTGCGACCCGGTCGCCACGGTCGACGCCGCGCTCGCGCAAGGCGTTCGCCACCGTGTTGGCGTCGTTCCGGAGACGCCGATACGTGTACGTCTCCCGGTCGCCCTCGCCGTCGTCAGCGAATATCGCAACGCGCTCCTTCTCGTCCGTCCACCGATCACAGACGTACGCCGCCATGTTGAATGTCTCCGGAATCTCCCACTCGAACGCCTCGCGGAGGCTATCGTAATCGTCCCATTCTTCGTCGTAGAAGTGGTACGCCTCGAGTTCGTCCATGACTGTCATATCATACTGAATTACCAGGTTAGGTAATACAATTTATGGTATGATGTGCCAACCCACGGACGTTAATAGGTTTTTCCAGCTCTATATGACGAAAAATAGATTGAGATACAGAGAATTTATTGATCGATCTGAAAATAAATCAGGATAACTATAAGTATTCGAGTATGAAAATCACCCATCGGACAATATGCGTAGACAGAATTTCGGGCAGTCGATGCGATGGATGGCGAAATGAGCGACCATCAGTCCCGAGCCGGCGTCTTCGCGGCGACCTTTCTCGTCTCGGTCGGCGCGAACGCGTACATGATCGCTCCGGCGAGCATCGTGCCGCTGCTCGAGGCAGCGTTTCGGATCGACAAGGCCAGTGCCGGGTTGGCGATCAGCGCGGCCGTCCTCGGCTCCGTTCTCATCCAGCTCCCCTTCGGCTACCTGATGGACCACTACGACAACCGGCGGCTGATGACGCTCGGTACGGTCGTCTTCACACCGGTCGCGATTGCAGGTTCGTTCGCAGCCACCTACCCGCTCTTCCTCGTGACTCGAGTCATTGCAGGAGTCGCTGGTGGTGCACTGTTCGTCCTCAGCACAAACGTCGTCGCCCAGGTCTTCCGCGGTCCCCGACAGGGATTCGTGACGACGGTGTTCATCGCGAGCGCGCCGCTGGGGTTCGCGATCAGTCAGTTCGGCGGCCCGATCCTCGCATCACGGTTCGGCTGGGCGGCCGTCTTCGTCGCCTATCCGCTTCTGTCGGCGTTCGGCTATCTCGTCTTTCGCCTCTCGAGACCGGCGGCGATCCGCGGTGAGGACCAGATCACGCTTCGGGAATTCGGGGGCGCATTGCGGAACCGGTCGGTACTTCTCGTCTCCCTCTCCGGGTTCTGTTCGTATCTGCTCTATATCTTCATGAACTCGTGGATGCCGACCTACGCGACGGAGCGATTACCACTGTCGCTCGGAGAAGCGGGCGCGATAACGGCGTTGCTGCCCGCTGTCGGCATGGTCGCTCGCCCCATCGGAGGGTGGGTTTCGGACTACGTCGGCTACCGTCGCCGGCTGATCGTCATCCTCTCGCTCGGATTTGCACTGCCAGCGTTCTTCGTCGTCTCGCGAACCATTTCGACGGTCCTCTTTTCGGCCGTCATGCTCGGCGTCGGCTTTTCGCTTCAGTTCGGAATGGGTGTCTACTACGTTTACACGCGGGAACTTGCGACGGCCGGGACCGGTGGGACGAGCCTCGCAGTATTCACGTCGATCGCGTTCAGCGGAACGCTCGTCTCACCGACTCTGGGTGGCTGGCTGATCGGTGCATTTTCCTGGGAGACGACGTTTCTCCTGTACGCGCTGATCGGAATCGCCGGTATCAGTGTCCTGTTTCTGACAAGCGACTCGAGTCCAGAATCGACTGGGTGATCACTGTAAGGACGAGTCCGAATTTCAGACTGGTGCGATTTCTTCTTGGTAACTGCCGTGGTGCTCCTCGAAGACCTGCATGATCTCGCCCATCGTCGCGTAGGCTTTTACCGCGTCGATGACGTACGGCATGACGTTCTTGTTGTCCGAGATGGCGTCCGAGAGAGCGTCGAGCGTCGCGTCGACTGCGTCGTCGTCGCGTTCGTCTTTGACCCGCTCGAGGCGCTCGAGCTGACGTTCGCGAGTCGTCTCGTCAACCCGAAGCGTTTCCGGAGACGTGTCTTCCTCGATAGTGAACTTGTTGACACCGACGACGACTTCCTCCCCGCGTTCGACCCGCTGCTGGTATTCGTAGCTCGCCTCGTGGATCTCCCGATGGAAGTAGCCCTGATCGATACCGTTGAGAACGCCGTCCCGAACCGAGCCGTCGCCCATCTCTCTGATTTCCTCGAGGTACTCCATGATCTCCGATTCCATCTCGTTCGTGAGCGTCTCGATGGCGAAACTGCCGCCCATCGGGTCGACGATATCGGCTGCGCCCGATTCTTCGGCGATGATCTGCTGGGTCCGCAGCGCGACCCGGACCGCGTTCTCGCTGGGCAGTGCGAGCGCCTCGTCGAAGCTGTTGGTGTGTAGCGACTGCGTTCCGCCGAGAACGCCCGCGAGCGCCTGAACGGTGACACGAACGATATTATTGAGTGGCTGTTGTGCGGTCAGCGACTGCCCCGCAGTTTGCGTATGGAACTTCAACCGTTTCGACTCGGGTCGCTCGGCCCCGTACCAGTCTTCCATTACGCGGGCGTACAGGCGGCGCGAGGCCCGAAACTTCGCGACCTCTTCGAAAATCGAATTGTGGGAGTTGAAAAAGAACGAGAGCAACGGTGCGAACTCGTCGATATCGAGTCCGCGCTCGAGACAATCTTCGACGTAGGCGAAGCCGTCAGCGAGCGTAAACGCCGCTTCCTGAGCAGCCGTGGAACCGGCTTCGCGAATGTGGTAGCCGGATACCGAGACCGGATGGAACTTCGGCGTCTCCTCGACGGCGAACTCGATCGTATCGGTGACGACCTCGAGCGCCGGTTCGGGTGGGATCACCCACTCCTTCTGGGCGATGAACTCCTTCAGCATATCGTTCTGCAGGGTTCCGTTGATCTCTTCGCGCGGAATCCCTTGCTGGTCCGCCAGTGCGACGTACATCGCGTAGATTACTGGCGCAGAGGGGTTGATCGTGAACGACGTCGACACTTCGCTGATATCGATCCCGTCGAAGAGGACTTCCATGTCCGCGAGCGTGTCGACGGCGACGCCCTCTTTTCCGACCTCACCCTCGCTCATCGGATGGTCAGAATCGATCCCCATTAGCGAGGGCATGTCGAATGCCGTCGACAACCCTGTCTGACCTTCGTCGATGAGATAGTGAAATCGTTCATTCGTCTCTTCGGCGGTTCCAAACCCTGCAAACTGCCGCATCGTCCACGTTCGCCCGCGGTACATCGTCGGATACGGTCCGCGAGTATACGGCGGTTCACCGGGGAATCCGAGGTCCTCTTCGAAATCGAGGTCGGCGATATCGTTCGGTGTGTAGAGCCGATCGACTTCGTGATTCGAAACCGTTGCGAACCTTTCCTTTCGTTCTCCACGCTCCAGCGACGGCTCAAGTGTTTCTTTCTCCCAGTCGTCGCGTCGCTCGCGGATCGCCTCGAGCTCACTTCTCTCAAACATTGGTATGAAAACTCATACCATCGTCCTAAAGTCTTCTCATTACTTACCGGAGGGTTCTTTCCTTGTTGAGTGTCGAAGACGACGACTCGACTCTTTCTGGCCAGTCACAATAGCTATATCCGGCGCGCCATTCGCCAGCGATAGATGCCGCTACGCGAACCGATCGGTCAGCGCGGCCGCCTCGCCCTCATGGCGTTTCTGCTCTGCTGCGTGGCTGGCCTCCTGTTCTGGTACGGTACCCTCCCCGCCGCGAATCCCGCGATGAACGAGTATCCGGACGGAGATCGTGTCGGCTCAGACCCCACAGCGTACGTCGGGGAACAGGTCGTGCTCCGTGGTGCCGTCGTCGCTACCGAACCGGTAGTCCTCGAGGTGCGCTCCCCCGACGGCTCGCGACGGGTGACGCTCGAGGGCGCAGGCAGCACCCGCCAAACCGACGATGACCCGCTCGACGTGGGTGAGCAGGTCACGGTCTTCGGGACACTAACGGATCCCACGACGCTCGCCACCGAGCGGACAATCGTGCGAGCCTCCTGGGAAGTACTGTATATGTACCTCATCTCGTTCCTCGGCGGGTGCTGGGTACTCGGTCGCTTCCTCCGCGGCTGGCAATTCGATCGCGCCCAACTCGCGTTCGTTCCGCGCGACAGCCCACGTAGCCGCCAGCGGTCGGGCCAAGCCGCCACGACCGCTGCGAGTGACCAACCTACACCCGCGGATGAACCGGCGATGGAGGGTTCAGACACGAACCCGGGTGAGCGCTGATGCCGGATATCCTCACCCACGTCTTGGTGGGCTACAGCCTCGGGACGCTGCTCGTGCTCCGCGACGCACAGCTGCGACCGGCGCACGTCACCCTCGTGATGATCGGCGCACTGTCCCCGGATTTCGTCAAAATAAAGCTCCTGGTGCCGGACGCGATCGTGCAGACACTGCTCGGGGTGCCGTTCGCCTGGACCCCACTGCACAGGCTCGGCGGCTCTATCCTTGTCGTCTCCTTCGGTGCCTTGCTCGTGGCCCCCGGATACCGTCGCCAGGTGATTGCGTTGCTCGCGCTCGGGGCGGCGTCGCACCACGCTCTCGATCTCCTGTTGATAACTCCGACAGGCTACTCGTACGCCGTGGGCTGGCCGCTCTCGACGTACCACTTCCCCTCGCCGGATCTCTATCTCAGCAGCGATCGCTGGCCAGCGCTCGTCGCCGGGACGGTCGCGGCAGTCATCTGGGTCGGACGCCGCCGCTGGTCCCAGTCAGTTGGGGACTGATTCGTCGGTCCGATAGGCGCGGCGTCACAGAGATACAAGGAGGAAGCCCACGGCTTTAGCCGTGGGAGGAATCCGACCAGGTGCAGAATGGCTGCGGCAACCACGGACTTCGCGCGGACCACCATGTATGTCGACACCAGCGAGAAGGCGAGACATGTGATCGTCTTGGGGACGACGCGTAGATTGGGGGAAACAAGGGGTAGTTGCCGACGATCACCGAGATCGGTCAGTAAGTCCGAGTTCGCTAGCTGAGTCCCATTGCTTTAATCTGCTCTTGATATCGATTTCGAATGGTGACTTCGGTGACTTGGGCAACGGCTGCAACCTCCTTCTGCGTTCGCTTATCATTACACAGGAGCGACGCAGCATAGATGGCAGCGGCGGCAAACCCGGTCGGAGATTTCCCTGACAGCATTCCCTGTGCCGCCGTGGTATCGATAATCTCGTTGGCTTTCGCCTGAACCTCTTCGCTCGAGTCGAGTTCGGAACAAAACCGCGGGACGAACTCCTTTGGATCGACCGGCTTCATTTCAAGCGACAGTTCCTGAGCGATATATCGATACGTGCGCCCGATTTCTTTCCGTTCGACCCGCGAGACATCGGCAATTTCCTCCAAGCTGCGTGGGATCCCCTCTTGACGACACGCCGCGTAGAGACAGCTCGTCGAGACGCCTTCGATCGAGCGGCCGCGGATGAGGTCCTCGTCCAATGCCCGTCGATAAATAACGCTGGCGACCTCGCGAACCGAGCGTGGGACGCCCATTGCAGAGGCCATCCGATCGATCTCGCTGAGCGCGAACTGCAGGTTACGCTCGCCGGCGTCTTTCGTTCGGATGCGTTCTTGCCACTTGCGGAGGCGGTTCATCTGATTACGCTTTTTCGAGGATAGTGACCGACCGTAGGCGTCCTGGTCTTTCCAGTCGATCTGTGTCGTGAGCCCCTTGTCGTGCATCGTCTGCGTGGTGGGTGCCCCGACACGGGATTTGTTGTTCCGTTCGGAGTGATTGAACGCTCGCCATTCCGGTCCCCGGTCGATGTTCGTCGCTTCGATGATCAAACCACAGTCCTCACAGACGAGTTCTCCCTGATCATCGCTTTTGACGAGAGCGTCCGAGCCGCATTCGTCGCACGTTTTCTCACTGTTAGTTTCCTCGACTTGTTGACCCGTATCTGGGTCACGCTCACGCTGACGAGTCGGGCGCTCCATGGTGTGTGATCAATATTCAGGGTTTCTTAATACCTTGTTCCCGCCCCAATGAGTTTTTAGCTGAATTAAGGCCCTATATGTCCTTTCTCAACGAGTAAGTGGGGTAGTTCACACAGTCTTATAGAAAGTGTGAGGCGAAAACCCACGGCTTTAGCCTGGGATGTAACCGACAACTGAGATGCAATCCACGTTACTGTGGCGAGTCGACCCTAAAATATTTAATGATTATCGCCAGAATATATAAGATATGGAAGTGCGGCGTACTGTCCCCGTTGTACTCGACGTGGACAGCGACGATGCCGTACTCCTTGAAGACACCGTCGACACGTTCCTGTGGTGCGCTCAGTACGTCGTAGACCACGCCTTCCACGGCGAATACGTCACCACCAGCAAAACCATACTAGACGACGAAACCTACGACGACGTGCGAAAGGAGACGGACGGCTTCAATAGTGGGCTGGTGCAAGCCGCTCGTAATAAGGCCGCCGAAGCCTGCAAGAGCGTCGTCGCCCGCTGGAAAAAGGGGAAGAAAGCGTCGAAACCACGCCTCACCAGCCCACACGTCGTCTACGACAAGCGCACCGCCACCTTCCACGATGAGTACGTGAGCCTCGCCACCACGGACGGTCGAATCGAAGCCGACTACTTGCTACCGGACGACGATAATGGTACACCGCACTCGGAGCACCTGTTTTCCGAGGAGTACGAGACGACGGGCGCGGAACTGCACTATCGGGACGGTACCTGGGTGCTTCACGTCCACTGCAAGAAGGACGTGGAGTCAGACACGTCGGAACAGGCGACCACTGAGAACGGAACGGTTCTCGGGGTTGACCTCGGCGTGAACACCCTCGCCGTCACCAGCACAGGCACGTTCTGGCCGGGTGACGAGTTCGATCACTGGCGCAGAGAATACGAGAAACGACGCGGTTCGCTCCAGCAATGCGGGACGCGCTGGGCGCATGAGAATATCCAGTCGGTCGGGCGGAAAGAAGACGGTCGGTTCAAGCTGATGCTTCATCACATCAGCAACGAGTTGGTCGACGAAGCTCGTGAGAACGGCTGTTCCGTGATTGCGTTCGAGGATTTGACCAACATCCGCGAGCGGACTGGCGCATCGTGGGGGCACAAGTGGGCGTTCGCCCGCCTGTACGATTACGTCGAGTACAAGGCTGAAGCATACGATATCGCGGTCGAACAGGTAACCTCTGAAAACACGTCACGGCGGTGTTCGCACTGCGGGTTCACCCACCCTGACAACCGTGATGGCGAGGACTTCGAGTGCTTGAAATGCGGGTACGAGAACCACGCTGACTACAATGCGGCCAAAAACATTGGACTGCGATATCTCCGTCGCACCCAAACTGGGAGTGACGGAGGCGCACCCTTGGGCGTGCGCTTGAACAGCGGGATGTTGAACGAGAACGGAGGCTATTCTCCTGCCGAGGAATCGGCCAGAACGGGAGTCCACGCTGAATCCCACCGCTTTAGCGGTGGGTAGCTCAACAACGTCGTCCCGATTCCAACTAACTCGGAACCGGTCCTGTGAATCAGACTTGGTCGCCGTTCATTGAGACGAGTGAATCTCCTACTTTCCCAGGCCCTTCGCTTGACGAGCCAAATAGCGTTGGGGATACTAATATCATCTTCACACCTCAAGGTAGAGGTACAGCAGGGCACCACATCGATGCTCCCTCTCCCCGGACATCCTCCCCCCCAGACATGCCCTGCTGGTTCTACTTGAGAACTAAAGCCGAGGCCAACGCCATTCGAGAGTGCCGACGAGGTACTCGAGTGCTAAGGAAGACCGACGTTCAGGTCGAATAGGCAGCGAAAACTACGCAAATGATACGAACGCCCCGCACATATCTGCCGACCCAGACGAAGTCGGTTAATCAGCCGCCGAAGCGATCTCTTCGGTTGTAATCTGCAATTCCTCATCGAACTCAGCGATCACCGTATAGCCATTATACTGGAACTCGACTCGTCCCGGCCGCTCTGCTCCATCTTTTTTCGGCGCAAAAAGCCGCTCGAGTAAATCTGGATCGATTGCTTCGTAGAGAGGAGGAAGTTCTACCGGCTCAGTTCCCTCTTTTTTTGCAATATGTTCGATGATCTTGGTAGATATGCCCCTTCTCTCCCCAGGACCTCCAAGCATACCACTTCGTGCCACGGTGGTATATTAAAAACTGTCGTCCTTAGAACTCCCATAGGACATATTCTAAAGAATGTTTTCTTCTGGTGACAGTAGTGTTACCATGCTATTTGGGCAATAGGCTTACTAATCAACAGATGGAAATCAGAATTGGCGAGAGATGGGGGATCTGATCGTGCAGTCACTATCCGATCCACTTCGAGACATCACCAGAACTCGCCACCTCAAATCGGTCCACCGACACCAATTGCCATATTGTCACTCGGTTCCGGACCACCACCCCAAGTCGAACACCCATTGACAGGGGGCACCAACGCTGGCACCCCCTCCCCCCGTCAGCGTTTCTGTTCAGTAACTAGAATTTGTGACCATTCGAAGCCGTGCAGAATACAAGCAGCGAATCGGTCATTCCCGCCTGCTCGATATTGGCTCGAACAACGCCTTGATACGACAACCAACGTAGGCGGACGTAGTCGTAGCGGCTCTCGCCTATCCTCCTCCAACATTTAAACGGATCTTTCCCGTAGTTCTCGTATGTCGACAGTTGGTACCGATCGATCATGCGAACTTGATCAGAGTGAGGGGTTTCTGTGAGCCTTTTCGGACGGCTCTCGTTCGTTATACAGTCGTGGGCGAATGCACTGTTGAACAGGGTTTCCGATCCCTCGGCTGAACTGGACTACTCGTACGAACAGCTGCGCGACGAGTTACAGGCGATCAACCGTGGAATCGCTGAAGTCACAACCCAGAAGAAACGCCTGGAAATGCACCGCACTCGTCTCCGTTCGAACGTCGAGAAACACGACGGTCAGGTCCGTGAAGCGATCCGGCAGGATCGAGACGACCTGGCCAGACGTGCGCTCGAAAAGAAGCACACGACCACCGAGCAGATCGCGGATCTTGAAGAACAGATCGCGCGTCTCCAAGCGACGCAGGACCAGATGATCGAACGCCAGGTCGCGCTCCGCGGCCGAATTGAGGGCTTCCGAACACAGAAGGAGGTGTTGAAAGCTCGCCACGATGCCGCCCAGGCCTCTGCCCGCGTTGCCGAGGCGTTCAGCGGCGTCGGCGGTGATCTAGCGGACGTGAACCGCACCATCGAACGCGCGACCGAACGCACCGAACAGATGGAAGCGCGGGCGGCCGCCCTCGAGGAACTGGAGGAGACCGGCGCGCTCGACGACATACTCGCTGAAGGCGACGAGATCGACCGCGAACTGGAGCGTCTCTCAACCGATAACAGAATCGAACAGGAACTCGAGGATCTGAAAGTCCAACTGGGACGAGACGTGGAGTCCCAGACGGAACTCGATGACACGGCCGGGTAAATTAGGTTGTGAACGGGTCGTCTCTCCGAGCTTCGAGGAATGTGATCATTCCCCAAAGTGTGAACGATATCCGGGGACAATAAGAACGCGTATTTCGAGTGGAGACGCATCAACCAGATCGTAGCCGACTACTCAGTCGAGGAACTCCAGACCCGCGTTCGTGAGTTGACGACGCGCATTATCGAGTATGAAGACAGCCACGACGCTGAGCCACCAGCCGCTGTCGGCGCCGTCGCCGCCGCGGAGACGAACGACGAGCAGACCCCCGATGATGTGTATCGTGGACTCGCTGACTGGGAAACAGCTCGCGAGGAACGTAGCCGCTACGAACGTGCCCGCCAGCAGCGCACAGGAGGGGAGCGCGAGCAGTTGGCCGACGTACGCCGATGGTGAAGCCGGTAGAGATACTCGCGGGTATCGTCCCGACCGAGAGTCAACACCCGGCTACATCTGGCATGGTGTACTTGGAAATCCGCCTTGTTCGATGCCGTGATGACTGGTGACGACGCGAATTTGGGGGACGGATCGACCGAGAACGCGCGTCGGCTGATTCTCAATCCGACGAGCGGGGACGAGGAGCACACTTAGCAGGCCCGCCGACTCGAGTTCGATTGTCCAACTCTGTTCTGATTTTCGGACACGGCGCTTTCGGTAACTACTGATGATTACTGAACCCCGATCGCTCTGTCAAGAATGAACGATGTACGGAGCCGTGTGCTGAATACAAGGCGCGAATGGGGCACAGACTGAGCGCCCATCTGCGAGGGTAGTGATCGTTCAATAGAGATGGAGTACTTAGTAACCCGACGACATTGAAGTGTAAAAGAGATGTTTCCTCGGCGGAAGGAATTTCTTCAATTTCCCCACTTGGAGATGTGACTTGGTTCTGATTGGTCTTTGTTTCGATCCCGCCAGATCCCAACAAGTATCACACTCCATGTCACTATAGCTAAGAACGGGAGGTGCCATGACGGGAGAGAGATATCTGTGAACATCAGAATATACGGATACGCAACTGCAACCGTTAAGAGGGTAGCACCATACCCTACAGAGAAAAATGTCGGTTCAGCTGAACGGGCAGACAACCTACGGTATAACAAAAAGAGAGCATAAGGGCCAAGAACTACACATTTTGTGAGGTAAATGAAAAACGGGTATAGCCTCCAGGTTGCGCCTGCTTGACCGATTTTGATCAAGAATCGATCCCCAGTCGAATCTTCTACAGCAAAATGTCCATATTCAGTACTTCCTTCATTGATAGGATGCGGAAACTTCTCATATTCATCGCACAGGAGTAGTCCGGGGCTGCACACAGGGGGTCTCCCTAATGACCGTAACCCAGAACTGATTGGCTCCTGTTCCTTCGCCTCTTCGAAGGCTCTTCGTTGGGTCTCAGAAAGGCTCTCAACGGGAATACCACCCTCACTTCTGTGAGAGGCGTGCTTGATGTACTCTTCATAATGTTCTGAAGATTCATGTGCGATGGCATAATGGGTGCTGTCTCCGTTATACGGTTTCATGAGTGTGCTTGGAAATAAGATAGCACCTACAAGGAGAACGGCGATGATGAATGAGGCGCTCAAAAACCTTTTAGATTTCATTGAGCAAGAATCATCTGATCAGGTGTAAGTATTTTCTGGGATTTGAGTCATCAATACGCCCATCTACTGAACAGCTGGTTCATTGATTACAGGGTGAAACAAACAAGGCTATCGTGCTGAACTTATCCTCTGTATTTTGCACAGTCCCTCTGGCAGTTGTCGGGGAAATAGAGGGACGTTCCGGTAACGCTTTCGCCTGTACTGAAGCGATGTTTACAGTCCGAACTGATTGACATCCTCCTCCGGCTAAAGCCGGAGGAATCCCGAGCGTTGGGATATTACGGTTTGCAGACTCCCTGCTCTCTCGTGTTGAATGACCCGCTCTCGCGGTCGAACAGGAAGACTCCGGGCTGTGCCAACCAGCTGTTACTCATATCCCCCGTCGGGGGACTCTGAGTTATCTTTCTACGAATGTTCACCGCACCGTTCACGTCTGCATTCATCGTCGTTTCGCACGCCTCGCAGACATACAACCCGCGCTCCACGCGGTTGCTATCGCGAATCTGCCCACAACACGAACACGTCTTACTCGTGTTCTCTTCGTCCACACGGTCAACGAGGATGCCGTATTCCTTGGCCTTGTATTCGAGCAGACGGGCGAATCGGTCGAACTCCCACCCGTGGAGCTTTTTGTTCCCCGACGCACCCCAGTTCCGAGACTCACCATTCTCGCCTTCCCGGATGTCGTTGAGGTCGCCAACCGCTATCTTCTCCACACCTTCTTCGACACACCGCTCAACGATGTGTTTCGAGAGCGTGTGGAGGAAGTGGTCTTTACGCCGGGAGAGTTTCTGACGAGCCTTCAACGCACGCTTCGACGGCCCGTTCTCGCCTTCGGTCTGGTACTCCTCGCGGCTGAAGTAGTGCTTGTCCTCTTTCAGCACGTTCCCCGGATATAGTTCATTTGCGCCATCTTCGTAGTCGATGGCAAGGTAGTTACTGATACCGAGGTCAATACCCGCCGTCTTGTCACCGGTGCGTCTTCGACTGGAATCTCTTTCTTACAGACGAGATGCAGTTCCCACTCGTCACCATTCCAGACGGCACGCACCTGCTGGATGTTCTCGACTTCTACGTCGGGGCGGGTTTCGTACTCTGCGAGGATGAAGTCAGACCGGCTTTCTTTCAGGTTGAAGCCTTTCGAGAGGCGGAGTTGGCCGTACTTGTCGTCGTGCTTGATAGCCCGTTTCTTCCACGTGACGGTGGAGCGCGGGTGGCGGGTGCCACGTTTCCGGTAGCCTGGTGGGTTGTTGCCGTCGTCGGAGTTGTACCAACCGGTAAACGCCTCAGCAAGTTCTTCGAGAACTCGCTGACTTGACTGAGAATGGAGGTCACTGTAGCGTTCGTGGTCTTTCAACTCCGACTTCATTTCGGCTTCATCGGGTATCTCACCGTCTTCATCCCACCGTTGTTGGATGTAGTAGCGTCCGACGTTCCACAGTTTCGAGGCTGCGAACCCGCACTGGTCAAGGTCGTCACGAACCTGACTGTGGTTCGTGATTTTGGCGACGTAGGTGCGGGTTGTCTCCAGCATCGTTCTGTGGTACATAACTAGTTATGAATAGATACCTATTAAAATCAACTACCGGGCGTTGAATATCCAGCTGGACTGTCGTCGGTAGATCGGCAGTCAGAGTGTCGGATTCATCCCGCGCCTAAAGGCGCGGGTATTCTCCTTGCTCTTTATAACATTCCGCAATCCGTTTTCGGCCACCCACAATCGAACAAACGGACTTTCGCCTACTCGTTCTCGGAATCCTTATCTGCAAATACACGGAAATTGCCATATGTACGATCTCACTGGTTTCCAGCGTGACCTGCTATACACGATTGCCGGACAAGACGAGCCACACGGGCTTGCGATCAAAGACGAACTCGAGGACTACTACGAGAAGGAGATCCATCACGGACGCCTCTATCCGAATCTCGACGAAGTCGTGGACAAAGGTCTGGTCGAGAAAGGGGAGCGCGATCAGCGAACGAACTACTACACGGTCACCGCTCGTGGCCGGCGTGAACTCGAGGCTCGACGAGAGTGGGAAGACCAGTACGTCGGTGAGTTGCTCTCGAAAGTAGAGTGAGGGAAGTAATGAATCGACACGCACGAGTGGTTCCTCATTCGGTCGTGAGCCGGTCGTCTTCTACAAACCACTGAAATATCAGCCCTGTTTGCTCCCGACTTCTATTTTGAGGGTGTGGACTACCAGCGTAGGGTCTTAACCAACAGTTCCCGAATATCCGTTGCTTTGTTGGTTAATCTACAGCACTACAATGGGACTGCCAGTTGCGTGAGCTTACGACTCTTTACAGGTGAATAACAAACATTACAGCAATTGGATGTTCGCGACATGGATGACCTCACAGGGTTTCAACGAGATCTCTTGTACGTGATCGCTGGCGCTGACCAACCATCGGGACAAGATATCAAATCAGAGATTGACCAGTACTACAGCAGCGAGATCAATCACGGGCGATTGTATCCAAATCTCGATACGGTTGTCAACAAAGGTCTCGTCGAAAAGGGGGAACTCGACAGAAGAACAAACTATTATGCGATTACAGAGGACGGCGAGCACGCTATCGAAGACCGACAAGAGTGGAAGTCACAATACATCGACTAGCTTGGTGTACTCTCCTCCGGTCTTGAACTGAGGATTCTATGTTTAAGCACTAGCACACGCATTTGGGCCACTAACTGAAGGCATAGATTTAGGACGTGTCTGATTCGTCTTCTGTATCCCCTGCCGTTGGTGGCCGCTGGGAGAGTTCGTCAAATCGCTGTTGGGCCTGTTCAGATCGATCGACCGTCTCACGCTCCTCGTATATGATGTCGACTACGTCCTCGTCTTCAAGTTCGACCGTCAGTACCGCACCGGCGTGACGGCCGTCTTCGGGAAGTCGTTCGCGATCGAAGACTGTTTCGTCGACCGTTTCGCCGTCGTTCTCGAGCAATACCACAGCGAGATTGTCTTCAAACCGGTCTACGACCGCCGTGTACGTTCCATCAATCATGATCCATATTCCTCCTGAAGCACGATAGTCCCGCTGTCGTTTCGCACGATAACAGTATCACCGGCATTATTCCAGACCGCGCTGCCAGACCCCCAGTAGAGATCACTCGGTGAATCCGTTCCGCTGCCGGTGTGAAGGGTGACCTGTGTGCCCGGATCGAGCGTAAATCCACTCGGGAACGTATACGTGTGATCTGCATCATCCACTACCGACCAGCTGGTGAGATCGAGCGGTTGATCGCCTGTGTTTTCGAGGACGATATACTCGTCATTCAGATTGTTGTGATCGTCACCCGAAGCATCCTCGTGGATCGTGGCGATAGATACCGTTCCCTCTTGATCCGTTGGCTCTGTTGGTTCAGTCGTTGTTCCACCGTCAGTCATGATCGGCGATGCTGTCGACCCATCTATTGGGATGACGAGACGGTTCTGAAGTCCGGTGTCGGCACCAGGTTCAACTGGGTCTCCATTTCGGAGTTCAAGCGGCGCAGTTGGCGCGTCGTGTTGGGTCGCAACCGTGATCGCAGATCCGTTGCTCGTCAACTGTATGTTCCCATGCGTTGCCGTCCAGTAGGTCCGAACGGATCGCTGGGAAAACCGCTCGAGGACCTCTTCGTGCGGATGGCCGTATTGAGAGTCGTATCCACTCGAGATGACAGCGATGCGTGGGTTAGTAACGTCGAGGAACTCGTCTCCCGAACTCGATTGACTCCCGTGATGGCCAGCACCCAAGACACTTGCATTGAGATCAGCCCCGTATTCGTCGACGAGGAACTGTTCACTGGCTGTCTCGCCATCCCCCGGAAGCAGGAAGTTCGATTGACCGAAGCCGAGGTGAACGACGATACTGTTCTCGTTTCGATCGCCACTCGCGAGATACCCCTCGGGTGGCGCAAGCACTTGCGCCTCGACTCTTTCGAACGGAATCTGGTCACCGGCACGCGTCTCGTACAGCGTCACGTCGTGTTCCTCGATCGCATCCAAATATCCCTGATAGGTCTGGGAAGTCGACGTGATCCCTGGGTCGTACACTGCTCCTACCCCTTCCGTCTCAAGATAGTCGATGACGGCCGCATGGCCGCCGATGTGATCCGCATCGGCGTGTGTCGTGACGAGGTGGTCGATTCGATCGATGTCGTGTTTCTCGAGATAGGCAAGGACATCTTCGCCGTCGTCAGACCAGTCTCCCGTATCGATGAGCATCGTCTCGTTCGTCGGCCCGACAATTAACGTACTCGAGCCCTGACCGACATTGATGAAATTGACCGACAGCGTTCCGTTCGAACTCACCGTTGGTTCGTCCGGTGTTTCACCCGGTGACTCGGGTGTCGGTTCAGTCGTTCCATTTTGGGTGGTCGTTTCGTCGGTGATAGCACCGCCACACCCTGCCAGGGTGATGAGGACGACCACCGCAAGCACACTGAGGAGCTGACTCCGCATCACGGCCACTAACAATATGTAGATATATAGAGGCACTGTCTTTCAATATGATGAGTTCGATGCAGCTAGCCTCTATTGAGTTGCTCTAACCATGGGCGCGAAAATATAAAGCAAGTAACTAATGGCTGGGATCAGGACCTCGACCGTTTTCCCAAATATTGGAGTCAACATCGAGAATATGAGCTATAATTTTCTCAGTGAATCTGCTGCAGAGGGATGACATGCCGATGTACGGGACCGACCGGTCAGTCGCTCACGTCTGTGAAACAGTTGACCTCAACGGTGACGAAGTCGACGGTTTCGCCGCCTGTGTTCACCGCGAGGACCCGGTAGCGTCCGTGGAACGGTCGATGGCCAAGAGATTGCTCGTACAGGAGCTGTCCCTCATTGACGCCTCCCTTGTTCGCCATCAGTCCGGCGTCGTCCGTCGACACTGGTATCGTGTACGCTAGCGTGTCTGCCGAGTCGTACACTTCGAGTCTGTCGATGTCGTTTTCTCGGACATCGTCGACGGACAGTGGAACCGCAAGCCTCACGTCACTGTCTTCGACCATCCCGCGTGCGCCGGTGTCGAGAACATCCCCGTCGCCGTGATCGGGGGCGCTCGTTTGACAATCGATCGTGTCGGAACCTCCCGATTCCGAGCCGCTACAGCCGGCTATTCCGGTAAGAGCTGCGCTACCGACGGTGGCCAGCAATCCTCGTCTGGAGGGCATGCAACAAAATTCCAACCTGTTACAAAATCTCTTTCGATTCTGCTCACTGACAATAATTGATACAGACCAATAGCGTATGCCTGCGTATTCAGGCGCAGGTCAAGCGATGGGCACTGTTCGACACCTGCTGTCAGTAGCTTGGCCGGATTTCTTCCGTAATTATTTTTTAGTGATACGATGTAATATAAAGTGCAACGAATACCGTGAGATGCCGTCCCTGAACAGACAAGGGGTGGTGAGGAACGCGGTCTGTTCCTCACACGGCGATGACATGGTATTCGATGGGGCCTTATTGACCGGGCCACAGCCCTATATTGGGGAGGAAACGAGAGTTTCTCCGGTATGCTGCCGGTTCCCCATGAGTGCGGGTTGGAACCTCAAACGTCACACTCGACGGAAATCCCATGGTAGGATTCCACGTCCTTCAGGGCGTGGAGGAGGTCAATTGCATAGCGTCTCCTTCGAGAAGCGTGTTTTGGATTGAGTTTGACTGCCAGCGACAAAGGTGTCCATTCCCCACCTGCTACTGAGGTCGAGCAGTACCTCGCCTGGTTCGTGCTCGGCCAGGTCGAAGTAGTAGTCAACACCCGCGAACGAGTCGATCACCGCATCGGGAACGTATTCGAGCTCGTCGGTGCCGTAGCCGAGACGGACTGCGAGATCGCGGCCTGTCTCGAAGTGGAGCTCCGTGTCAGCGGACTCAGTGACGTCCCGGTACATCGACTTACTCTCACCCCCGAGTTTATTCGCGGCGAGTCATTTGCTATCGGTGGTCTCCAGTTAGTCGTCGCTTGCCACCTCTGCGGGCGTGTTGATGGTCACATCGACGTCCTGATTGAGGGAGACGAATGTGTAGACGGGTGCCCGCCGGGCCCATTCGTCGATCAGATCTCGATCGAGATCTTCGCCGTCGATCTCGACTTCGGCGGTGAGGTTCTCGAAGACCGAGTCGGCTTCTTTGAGTGCCTCGAGACTGAAGAGAACTGCCGGATCGAAATCAGTCCGGACGCGCGTTTGGAGGTGTTCGATATCCACACCGTTCGCAGCGGCGTTGATGGTGATACCGACGTTGATACAGGCGGCCAGCGCCGACAGCGCCGCCTCTATCGGTTCGAGCCGGTCGGTCCCGCCGACCCACCCGCCGGCGTCTAATACTTCCTTCCATGCGCCGTAGGGAATCGTGTATTCGCGCGTCTCGCGATGGATCGTCTCGCCCCCGAGTTCGTAGCTATCGACTTTCGCTAGGCTGTGCGCGGCTGTCCCCTCGTAGGTCGCGGACGCCCCGAGGCCAAACTGGACGGCGTCGGGATTCTCTGCTGCGTGTGCGGCGAACCCTTCGAGTGTTTCGAGGTCGATACCGTGCAATAGTTGTCGTTCGTCAGTCATTGTTTGTTTCTCACTCCGGTTAGAGCAATTTTCGTGTCCCTATCCGGCAAGGGACATTACGAAGTTGAACGTATTGTAGCTATTTCGTGGTAATTCGGCAGTTCCTGTCGTTACTGCGTCCACTGCAAAAGAACCAACAACTGCAGTCTGGCACCCGTTGAATCCGATCACACTAAGTTAGCCATTAGGGCTCAAACTCCTGCGAAAAGCGATCGGAACGTAATCGGTCAGAGTGTGTCGCTGGAGCCCTCACTCGACACTCTGTTGCAGTTCGACGGGGCGTGCACCCGCCCTGTAGGTTTCGTAGACGGACTTCGCCCACTCGCGGACCGCCGGCGCGTCGGTATCGATTAACGCATGTACCGTTCCACTGTTCTTCTCGTAACAACTGATCGTAACGCTGTCGTCGAGCAGGCCAATTCCGTAGAGAGGGAGGTCATCGTGCTCTAGAACCGTGAAATTATCCTGTTGTATCATCTCCGAACTGCGATCCGGGTATGTCGAAATAAAGTACATGTGACATTCCGGTCGGTCGATCAACGTCATGTCTACGCCCTCGTCAATCAGTTGGTAGAGCACGTCGAAACACAAATCCATCAGCGCAACTTCTGGGCGAAGAAATCGCAGGGTGGTCGTCTCCCGGAGAAGCAACTCGAATCGCTTCACCGGACGATACGGAGCGTCGGGTTCGGCGACAGTTATGGTCAGTTCTGACCACATCTCAACCGGAAACTCGCTGATTGCGTCGGGGAGCCAGTGCCAGACATGACGCAACTTTCGCTCGGTTTCGACTCGTTCGATCAAGTCCTCCATCCCGGATGCGATAGCCTCTCCCAGTCGTGTCGCTACGTACTGGTATCCGTCTTTGCGGATCCAGAACCGGTCGTCGAATTCGTCCAGCGTCCGACGAATCGTAGAAGACGAAACCCCAGCCAACTCGCAAAGTTCGGAGCGGCTCCGGGGGCGCTTCGTCAGTGCGACGAGCGTCGGGACGCGATGCTCAGCCCGCGCGAGATACGCTATGTCGACGATCGGCGAGTCCTTATTATGTACCATGTTACCATTCTCCAACGATAGAGGTACGATAAGGAACGTAAAAACGATTATGTCATCTCATGCGACTACCGTCAGTTTCTGACAGAGTCCTTGGTGCTCAGTTCGTATCTTTACTTACAGTAAGTACTACTCGCAAATTCCGTCCTCGAGGACAGCGATAAGTACAAACGAAGGTGTCACCGTGGATTCCATCTATTTCTTCGATATCTGTCAGAAACGACGTGCGGAATATAGAGAATGAGTTCAGCACGGCGGGTTCGTTTGTTTCATGCCGTGGCTACTGAACCAGCCGTTCTCCAGACAAAAACGCAAACTCTTGGATGATCGGCGAGTGGCTTAAGTTGGATGCTGATCATAAATAGGTAATGAGTACACGAGCGGGCTGCCCCGACGAGGAATTTTGGGGTGACGTCGACGACGACGAGGCACTCCATCGGTATCGGACACTCGTCAACACGATCGACGACGGGGTATATCAGCTCGATTCGGATGGACACTTCGTTGCGGTCAACGACGTGATCGTTGAGACAACAGGGTATTCTCGCGAGGAACTCCTCGGTGAGCATGTCTCACTTGTTCTCACTGATGCCGTTATCGAACGCATCGAGCGCGAAATCAAGAATCAGGTCGAGACTGAAGATGAGGACATTGCTACCTTCGAATTCGGTGTCCACACTGCCGATGGAAACGTGGTTCCCTGCGAATTACGGATCAACCTGCTGCTCACCGAGGGGGAGCTTCAGGGAACGATCGGTGTCGTACGAGATGTCTCCGAACAAAAGCAGCGGCTGAAAACGATCGAGTCAGCACAAGCGTCGTACGATTCGATGACGAGCGTTCTTGACGAAGCAAATATCGGCGTCTTCGTTCTCGACGACGAGTTCGAGGTCGCGTGGGCCGACGAGACGATCGAACGGTATTTCGGCCTCGATCGGGACGACCTCATCGGCCGCGACAAACGACAGGTCGTACACGAACTCGTCGCGGACACAGTCGACGATCCAGACAGATTTGTAGAGACGGTCTTGGCGACATACGACGACAATAGCAACATCGGGGAGTTCGAGTTCCGCATCACAGCGGGCGACGACCGTGAGGAACGCTGGCTCGAGCACCGGAGCAAACCGATCGAATCGGGTGAACACGCCGGCGGTTGGATCGAACTCTACTACGATATCACGGATCGAAAGCGATCGGAGGATGCCCGCCATGAAACCGAAGAGCAGTTTCAGTCGCTGGTCGACGCCGTTGAGGAAGATGCAATCTTTCGACTCGATGCGGAGGGTCACGTCGTCAGCTGGAACGAAGGGGCGAAAGCGATCAAGGGATACGACTCTGAGGAGGTCCTCGGCGAACACTTTTCGAGGTTCTACACCGAGGAGGATCGTGCAGCGGGCGTCCCCGAACGGAATCTCGAACGGGCCGCCGAAGCGGGATCCATCGAAGATGAAGGCTGGCGCGTCAGAAAGGACGGCACACGCTTCTGGGCAAACGTGACGATTACAGCGGTCCGCGACGAGAAAGGAATCACCCAAGGATACCTGAAAATCACCCGCGATATGACTGATCGGCACGAGCGCGAGCAGGAACTCAAGAGCGAACTCCAGCGGGTGTTCGGTCGAATCTCCGATGCATTCTACGCAGTCGACGAAGAGTATCGATTCACCCACGTCAACGAACGCGCCGAGCAACTCCTCGAGCACTCCGAAGGGGAGCTGCTCGGCAAAAACATCTGGGAAGCGTTCCCTACTATCGATCGGATGGACGACGTTCGGGACGCCTTCGAAACGGCAATGAACTCACAGGAGTCGACCAGTCTCGAGTTCTACAACGACAACCTCGAGTTCTGGGTCGAGGCGAATCTCTATCCCTCCGAGTCTGGTATCTCAGTCTACTTCCGAGACGTTTCCGAACGGAAAGAACGCGAGCGGGAGTTAGAGCGGTACGAACGGACTATCGAAACGGTCTGGGACGGCGTGGTGACGCTCGACAGTGATAATCGGTTCGTGATGGTCAACGACGCGTTCTGTGAGATGAGCGGCTACGATCGCGAGGAGCTGCTCGGGGAACGCGTCACGCTCATCCACGACGAGGACGTTAACAAACGAGCCGAAGAGTTGAATGAAGACGTCCTCGCGGGCGAAATGGAGTACGCCACGATCGAATTCGACCTCGAGACCGCGGGCGGTGACCGCGTTCCGGTCGAGGGACGATTCGGCCCAAACGAGGCCAGTGGCGGATCGATCGGTCGAGCAAGTGTCGTCCGCGACATCTCCGAGCGGAAAGAGCGCGAGCGGGAACTGGCGAAGTACGAGAAGATCGTCGAAACCGCCAACGACGGAATCTACACGGTCGACGAGGACGGGCGTTTTACGATGGTCAACGACGCGTACACCGATCTGACCGGGTACTCCCAGGAGGAACTGCTTGGATCGCACGTCTCACTCGTCGTCGACGAGGATACGATCGAACGGGCAACATCCTTGGAGAAGGCGATCGCGGAGGGGAGCACCGACAAATCGATGATAGAAGCGACAGTACGGACGGCAGACGGCGGTCGCATTCCCGCGGAGGCGACGTTCGCTATGTTGCCCGGCGACAGAACCGAACGAATCGGCATCGCGCGTGACATCAGCGAACGGAAAGAGCGCGAGCGTGCGCTCGAGGAATCCGAACGGCGCTACCGGACGCTCGTCGAGAACTTCCCGAACGGCGCAGTCGGCCTCTACGACGAGGATCTGACCTACAACGTCGTCGGTGGTGAACTCCTCGACGGCCTCGGCTTTTCCCCGGACGAGATCGTCGACACGACGATTTACGGGCGTTATCCCGACGAACTCGTCGACCGTATCGAACCGAACTTCCGCGCCGTCTTCGACGGCGAATCGAATTCGTTCGACATCGATCTCGATGAACACACCCTGTTAGCGCATACGCTTCCTGTCCGGAATGCCGACGACGAGATTTACGCCGGGATGCTCGTCGTCCAAGACGTTACCGAACTTCGAGAGTACCAACGCCAGCTCGAGGAGTCGAACGAACGGTTAGAGCAGTTCGCCTACGCCGCTTCCCACGACCTCCAGGAGCCACTGCGAATGGTGACGAGCTACCTCCAGTTGATCGAGAATCAGTACGGCGATGCGCTTGACGAGGACGGCGAAGAGTTCATCGAATTCGCCGTCGACGGCGCCGAGCGGATGCGCCAGATGATCGACGGGCTGCTCGAATACTCGCGCATCGAAACGCGTGGCGATCCGTTCGAACCGGTCGACCTCGACGACGTCCTCGATGACGTTCGCGAAGATCTCCAAATACGGATCGACAAGAGTAACGCCGAGATCACAACCGACGATCTCCCACGCGTAGATGGCGACGACAGCCAGTTACGCCAGGTCTTCCAGAACCTGCTGAGTAATGCGATCGAGTACAGCGGGGACGAACCGCCGCAGGTCGATATTTCTGCCACGCGTGATGGCGAACAATGGATCATTTCAGTGCAGGACAATGGTATTGGGATTGATCCAAATGAACAGGAGCGTATCTTTGAGGTGTTCCAACGACTGCATACACACGAGGAACACTCGGGGACGGGCATCGGTCTCGCGCTGTCCCGTCGGATCGTCGAGCGCCACGGCGGCGAGATCTGGGTCGACTCCGAACCTGACGAGGGATCGACGTTCTCGTTTACCCTTCCGGCTGTCGATACCTAAATGGCCTGTGTCGACGTCGCCACCCCTTGTTACTGTATAGTCAGAGAGTTCTGCATTCGCGCTCTATATTCAGCAGACGATTTTTGGCATAATTCGGACAGACCGATAGCCACTTCGGTAACGGCTTTCCCTGTACTGAACGATCACCAGCTCCGCAAATCATGCCAGAGCTCGTGCAACATTCGCGCGTTCTATCCAGCAGCGGCTGCTCATTCTACGCGAACACTGTCAGAAACGGCGTGCTGACTACAGAGGATGAGTTCAGCACGACGATCCCGTTCGTTTCACGCCCAATCTAACGAACTAGCCGTTCCGTAGATATGCGTATTGAACACTGAGTTCCACAAAGCACTTACCTTCAATCGGATGATTGTTTTTTAATGAAGTCTAGAACTCTTCTGATAGCGTCATTTATCGTCACGGTTCTCCTCACAGGTGCGATCTTCTATCCCGGTGCCCTTACAGAACCATATGGTCCTGATGAGTATGATCAAATGACTTATTCGGTTGTACATGAATCGACAGAGGCGTTTAATAAAACTGTACGTGAGAAGTCTCTTAATACGGAGGCAGCTATCCCTGTAGAAGAACTATCTGAGAACCAACAAAGAGCATTTCAGGAAGCGAAAGACCAACCACAAGAACCACAAGAGTTCGGAGATAATACCCCTGGGCGACAATATTTAGAGATACGAACCTGTGATCCCGCGCTTATCCTCTGCGATGAATATAGAGAACTTCCAAACCCATCCAATTCTGGCAGTGAACATACTCTGATAGAAGATTCTGATGGAGAACAATATCTCGTAGAAGCACGCTCATTTAATACGGCAGGTGCAAGTTGGAATGGAGTTTCCCGTACAATTGAGCAGGGTGCCAGATTGTTGATTCTTAGTCCATATGTTCTCTTCCTTTCTTATCGAACGTGGACATCCACCCCACCTGCCCCAACACGCACCTCAGTAGGATACGGAGCTACTCTCCTCACCATAGTGCTTGGATATCCGTATCTCCTGATGTTCACAGATATCTCATTTTCGTCGCGGCATATTCCTGCCCTACTCGCGATAACATGGTGTGTAATACTCATTGAGGTGTGGCGGGGACGTACCGGAACTCAAGCAAAGTCAGGGTAAATCTACAATGACAACATGGGAGAAGTCCTGTTTCACGGATAGCACTCTTTTACACGCTCAGTGTTCTCTCTGTACTTAGCGATTCCTCGCCAACGGTTTCAGCTGTAATGACATGACCGATACGCGCGGTGTATGCAGCACAGCTTGGCGGTACTCCCAATCCACCAGCATGAGGATCGTTACGGGTGTCTCATCACAACCAACCCGCGACTGAGTGGGCAGATCGCCACCGACGGGCCTAACCACCCGGCATACTCACGAAGACGTCCTAACCGACCGCGAGTTCGAACTCTTACTGGAAGCGTGTTCGACGCTCACAGAACCACACGACTTTGAAGCGCGGTTCATTTGTCTCATCGCAGGCCGACTCGGGCTTCGGGCTGGCGAAATCGCCCACTTTCAGACTGCATGGGTAAACTGGAACCACCGAAAGATTCGCATCCCACAGCACGAACCATGTCGGTGCGGATACTGCAAACGACAAGCTCGACAGGAAGCCACCCACAACGACGACCTATCTGTCGAGGATACCGTCGCGTCCCGCTGGCATCCGAAGACCGTGGCCTCGGCTCGCCTCATCCCGTTCGACCTCTCGCTTCGGCTGGAACTGTGCGTCGAACGCTTTGCCAACCGCTACGATTCGTTTCCTCGCTCGCGGTCAACAATCAACAGACGAGTACAGGCTGCCGCGAGCGCAGCTGACCTTCCTGGTCATGTCTATCCACACTGTCTGCGAGCGACCGCCGCCAGCTACCACGCCTACAAGGGCGTCGCCCCGGTGCCGCTACAGGCGCTGATGGGGTGGAGCGATCTGGCGACTGCACAGAAATACATCCGTATCTCTGGGACAGCGACTGCCGACGCACTGCGTCGAGTCCACCACCGATAGAGATTCCTCAAACGTCCATCAGTAACGGCGTGGCCGATACAGAGAAGGAAGGCAGCACGCGATCCGTTGATTTAACGGTGTTCATTGGATCAGTACACAGCTTCGGGATACTGTGAGGCTTTAACCAGTCCGCAGGAAAAGACGGTCCGTGTTAGCCGAGCAGATACCGAAGCTTCGGGTACCGCTCGAGGAGCGGTTGGCCGCCGACTTTGATCTGTTCGATGTAGCGGTCAAGGCCGGCGATGCGGCCCGCCGCAAAGGCACCAAGCGCCAGGAAGACGACGACGTAGATCAGCGTGGAGTCGAATAGTGCGAGCCACTGTCCTTCCCAGCCGCCGAGGTAGAACATCGTCATCTGGATCGTGCCACCGAGGGCTGCCAGGCGGACGAATGCGCCGGTGATCAGCGCGACGCCGATCAACACTTGAGTGACCGGTACGACGACGTTGATGATCTCGAGCAGGGCGGCGTTGCTGGCCATCGCGGCGAAGAGGCCGCTGACGGGGCTAGCCGGATCGACGTGCATGAGATACCCGCTGGCGTCGAACGGCCAGTCAGTGATCTTGCCAAGTCCCGCGAACAGGATCATTCCGCCCATCACGACCCGCAGGGCGACGACGAACCACGCCGTCAGTGCGTGGGGGTGTCCTTCGAGCGTAATTCCCGCGTATCGGCTTTCGAGTCTGTTTCGAATGGTAGTTGACATGATCTGGTAACCTCTTGTATTTGTATAAAGGGGTCGAACGGGGATGATCGAGTACCCTTTATATAATGGGTCCGGGGACGGTCCCTACCTGTGCCCTGTACCGAGCGATCACCACTTTCACAGACCGAGTCGAATCCCGAGGAACATTCGCGCTCTCTATTCAGCAACGATTGAGTGTTCTGTCCGGATATTTCCACAAACAGCGTACTGAATACAGAGGATAAGTTCAGCACGACGGCTTTGTTTGATTCACACCAGATACAATGAATAATAAATCCAGTAAATACGCTTATTTGATCATTAGAAGGGCTTAACCTTCCGTGTGAATTTATATATTACAATTCGATGACAATGTGTTCTAACTGATGCCTACTCTTTATAACCACTCATGAATATTCTCTGGTAATGGATTCGCAGGACCAAGACCTCATTCGGCTACTCACAGATGCCACCAATCGGGCGGTTTTGACCGCACTCACCGATGCTTCTCACGGACTTTCCGTGACTGAGGTTGCTGAACAACTCGTTTCGGAGGACGAACGAGATATGGAGGAGATGGTTATCTCGCTCCATCACAACTATTTGCCTCGGCTTGACCAAGCAGGGCTGCTCACGTACGACCGCGATGAAAACATCGTCACCAGCGAGAACTATGTGACAAGTGACACCGAGTGGATGGACATAGACGTACTCAAAGATCTGCTCTCACGGTTCAGCCTGGGTCGCAAACCAGACGAAAGCACCGTTGGGCGACTGGAGGGGCGTGAGGCCGTGTACGACTACTGCCGGGGGTTGGCTGATAGAGCTGAGGATGAACTGTTTCTGATTTACGCCTCTGACGAACTCCTCGACGAGGAGTGTCTCCCTCATGCGGAGAGAGCTATCGAGCGAGGAGCTGAACTCCATGCTGGGACGAAAAGTCGAGAGGCACGGGAGTTCTTTCGAGATCGTCTTCCAGAAGCGACGATATGGGAACCTCAGATGGACTGGATGTATGAACACTCGAGCTATCCCAAAGTGAGTCGGCTGATTGTCGCTGATCGAGTGAAAGTCGTTGTTGGTCTGTGGGACGAAGATGCTGATGGGGCGAAAACGGAAACTGCAATAGTCGGAGAAGGAACGACTAATCCCTTGGTGGTCCTTGTCCGTGAACTGCTCGGTCCTCGATTAGATCATCTCGATTACCAGAGTGACGAATTCCTTGGAGGTCTTCCGTTTGAAAGCTGACCACCAATATCCGCTGCGAGGAATGAGTTCAATAACTGCTTCTCCTGTACTGACTGATCACTACGTCGAAGATCGAGCCGAACCCCGTGCGACATTCGCGCTGTGTATTCAGCAAGACCTGAGCGAACTCCCGGGCCACTGCCAAGAACAGCGTGGTGAATACAGAGGATGTGTGCAGCATGACGACCCCGTTTGTTTTGGATCGAAAGTAGTGTACCAGCTGTTCACTACACATGCAAACTGAACGATTAGGCGTACGAAGACAGTAAGGAGTTGTGACTGAGTCAAATTCCATTACACCCTAGACCAAAAAACACTTACTGTTGACACGAAGATGAGTGATGATGAAGGTGAAAGTTACGACTCTATTTTCGATACTCGTTGTTTTCTTTTTGTTTGCCACTATAGTTCATCCAATGTCGCTCACAAATCCCTATCATAAATCTGGACCATCGTATGAGATCTCTCATGAGCCAACAAATGCCTTTAAAGAAACGGTAAGAGAGAAAAACATCAGTACATCAAATCCGACACCTGTAGATGACCTTTCATCAGACGCACAGCGAGCATTCGAGGAAGCAAAAGACCAGCCCCGGAGGAGTGGGGATAGATATGCTGGCTCGCAATACCTTGGAAGCGTCAACGTGTGTAAAGACTATCTATATTATTGCAATGGTTATACAGACTCGCCAGAATTCCCTACTGCTGAGACTCATGAAAACTCTCCTAGTGGAGTATATAGTCCACAATATGGTCTCGTAGAAGATACAGATGGTGAGATATACCTCATAGAAACTGATATTGGAGGAGATAGTTTTGGCCTTGGAGGATTTGTCGAACTGTTTCTCAAGTTTATCTCCTTTGGACCGTATGCTGTATTTCTTACACTACTAACATGGACTCAACGTAATAATAATCCTCATAAAATACGCAACTTTGCAGGATATGGAGTAGGAATGATTGTGCTGGCTTTTGTATTTCCGTATCTCATAATGATTCCCTATATTCCAGCAGGCCCAACAACTATACTCGGATTTGTAGGCGTAACATGGCTAGTGATATCGTACGGAGTCATAAATCTCACAAGGTCAAAAGAAATACTAATGAGAGATAGAGGCGAGTGGTGATACTATTTATTAATTCAAATTCATATATGGAGCTCAACTCCTTTCTTTCTGCGGGTCCAGCTATGCCCAGCATTTTGGACGTAACATGGCTATGATATACCACGAGATTATCAGTCTCACACGTTTAAAAACGATGCTGAGAGAAGATAGGACACTGGATTAGGAATATTTCAGGACCACTAAGCAATGTGTGTCTTACCTGTACTAAGTGATCACCACTTCCGTAGATCGATTACAATCTCGTGCCGCATCCGCGCGGTGTATTCAGCATGTCTTGCTCGATCTATCCAGTAACTGGTAGAATTGGCGTGACCGATACAGAGAATGAGTTCAGCATGATGGCTTTGTTTATTTCGTTCTCAGTCGATGAACCAGCCGTTCAGCAGATCTGCGTATGGAACAGTACCCGTGTCACTATCCCAAAAAGAATTCATGTACATATTATTAACATATAGTATGAATCGACGGCAGTATCTCTCTGTAGTTACCGCTGGTGCCACAATCTGCTTTTCTGGCTGTACGGGCTTTTTCAACGATGATGTCGAACTTCTCGGCGTTGCCCTCGGAAATATGCAGAGTAAGGAACGGACACTGTCCGTTCGAATTACGAACGAGGGGGAAATCATTGATGAATCTACTCATGAACTCCCCCAGAGGACTCTTGGACTTTCCTCGACTGTACATGGCCACATGAACCGGGTCAGTTCGCTATTACAGGCCAGCTGGAGGGGGATAAAGAGTGGGTTGAACGCGAACTCACTAATGCCGAATCTGATTGCGTAGCCGTCACTATCAAAGTCACCACGTTCGACCACGTCGGATTTACGGTTACTGAAACCTGTGACACCTCTGCTGAAACGGAACAGTGTTAGCTCAATATTGGTAGAGAGTTCTGTAGTAATTTCTTCAGCTGTACTGAGCGATCACTGCCGTCACAAATCGGCCCCGATCTCATCCGACATTCGTGCGTTCTATCCAGCAGCGGCTGCTCATTCTATGCGAACACTGACAGAAATGGCGTGCTGACTACAGAGGATAGATTCAGCAGACTCCGACGCTCAGTCAGAAGTGGGTCCGATCGATGCAGAAGAATGCTTTATGGCTATTCGTGAAAGCTGGTGATCCGCTCAGTGAAGAGGCGATCCGCAGAGCGGAATCTTCCCACTTGCAGGCGGTGACGACCTTGCATCGTCTGCACCGACGTCAATAGCTGCCAGAACCCCACTAGATACTTATTCTACTCGCGCAGTCGTGTCGTTCTCTGCGGAGGCATAACCCGAATGGGCACCGGAACAATCGAACGAGAGTACGAATGATACATAGAGAACCGGGAGAAGATAGGTCAAGGGTGACACAATGTCCATTAACGAAGACAGACTCGAAGAACTGATAGAAACTGCCACTACCGATATCGGCGCGATCGCGTACGCACCGCTAGCCGTCATCGGCGATCGGCTCGGACTCTACGATGCTCTTGCCGAACACGGACCGCTCACAACGAGCGAACTCGCCGACCGCACTGACACCGCTGAGCGGTATGTGCGCGAGTGGCTCGCTGCCAGTGCAGCCAGCGATTACGTGAGCTACGACCCCGAGACGGAGCACTACAGCCTCTCCCCGGAACAGGCACTCTTGCTAGCCGATACGGAAGGTCCAGCATCTCCGCTTGCGGGCTTGTTCCAGATCGCTACCGCCGCCGGTAAGATCACGCCCAAGATTGAGACAGCCTTCCGTACCGGTGACGGCGTCGGATGGCACGAACACGACGAGGGGGTCTTCCAAGGCATGATGCGCGCCTCCGAATTTGACTTCAAGGAAAACCTTGTTTCCGACTGGATCCCTTCCCTCGACGGGGTTGACGAGAAACTCCAAGAGGGCGCACGAGTCGCTGACATCGGGTGTGGCCAGGGCGAATCGATAATCACTATGGCTCAAGCCTATCCCAAGTCGACGTTCGTCGGATACGATTACCACGAGGGGTCTATCAAAGCGGCACGCGAACGCGCGGCTACCGCCGAGGTAACCGATCAGGTCAGCTTCGAGGTTGCGAGAGCCAAGGAGTACGACGGTAGTGATTACGACTTCGTCACCTCCTTTGACTGCCTGCACGACATGGGTGATCCAGTCGGTGTTGCAGCGCACGTCCGAGAGACACTCGCTGACGACGGCACGTGGATGATCGTAGAGCCACTCAGTGGTGATCGAGTTGAGGAGAATCTGCATCCGCGTGGGCGGATGTATTATTCGGTGTCTACGATGATGTGTACGCCAAACGCACTCAATCAGGAAGGTCCCCACGCATTAGGCGCTCAGGCTGGGGAAGAACGGCTACGTGAGGTGGTCACCGAGGGTGGCTTTTCGGAGTTCCGCCGCGCGACCGAGACGCCGCCGTTCGAGATGGTTCTTGAAGCAAAACCGTAGCGGGGGTGGGTGCCTCATCTTGACACGAAGATATGACTACGGCGATTTCGAGGAGGCTGACGCGGTCTCGAAATCTGGCTCAGAACAGCAGAGGGTTCCGACGTACTCCTCGGCGGTGTGTCTCTGAGCGCGTATCCGCCGGTCATCACGTCCAGCACGTTCTGAACCCTCGGGAGAACCCGGCGTCGAAACGCGTTGTAGGCGTCGGCCGATCGTCCCATGCTCGTTCGTGTCGGACCTGTGCCGGATAGCCCCGATATATTATCAGAAACGCCCTGCTGAATACAGAGGATGAATGCAGCACGGGGTTGCCGTTCATTTCACGTCGAGACGGGTGAACCAGCCACTCACTATATCTGACTATCTAACGGCTGTTTCAGCGGGAAAGTAATCGAAAATAGGAATTCAATAGAACGACTTGGTTATGGTGTGTTATTCCGCGGATGATTTTGTCTTAGTACCAATGACATCATAAATTTCTATGTGTTCCTTTTCTTCCAAATAGGACGCTTCCACCCGGTCGTACACCTGTGCTTGATTGAAATTTCCACGGTCCGTGAAATCGTTATGACAACCCGTGAAATCACCAGTTTCCCATTGCTCACTACAGACGCCGATCACATACCAAACCTGATCGTATGTCTGGTGTAATTCGTCGTGAAACGTCTCCGAGATTATCGGTTGGTCGGGGTCATCAATGTAATCACTCCACTGTTCGGAAATATAGCCGTCCACTTTTTCTGCACGATCATCAAAGGAAACATCCAGTACGGTCTCGTTGGCACCGTCCGTTGGCCAGCCTTCAATACTTTTTAGTTGAACATATCCACTCACGGAACCGGCACTCTCGAAGGCAGATGCCTGACAACCTGCCAATCCAGCAGCACCAGCTACTGCGCCTGCAAGAACATCACGTCGGGAGGGCATACTCGATATATATGAATAAAACTACATAAAAACACCGTTCTTTTGTGAAGGAACTCTACATTTTGTGATTTGTCAGAATGGCTGAGTCGCTGCGTGTCATCAGTGAAAAGAGCAGGCTGCTGCTCCACGTCTAAACAGAGGACCAGTTTCGCTGAACTCATCCTCTGTATTCAGCACGCAGTTTCTGATATTTCTCGGACAAATTGGTCATCGCTCCGTTATCTGCTTGTCTGTACTTACCGATCACTATCCCTCGCAGATCCCGTCTCAGACTGTACCTCATTCGCGTTATCTATTCGGCGCGACCCCGGACGTCCTACGATTCCGTTCCGTGCACATAGACACCGCGTTCACCTGTGCTTTCGCCGGCTTCCACGCGTACCGGGAACTCGTCATCTCGAGCCACGGGATACGTCTCGAACAGGAGATCGAGTTGTACCGTTTCACCGGCGGGGACCGTCACCATGCGACTGTCCACGGTCTCTGGATCGTTGCCGACCACCAGAGTGACTTCGCGGGTCACCTCTGACGAACCGGTATTTTCGATCGCAGCAGTCACCTCGAGGGTCTCCCCACCAGTCACCGGACTATTTGTCTCCTGAATCCGCACAGCAACGTTCCCTTCATTCGTATCATCATCGTTGTCTGCCGCGTCGGAAGCTTCGAACACCCACGGATTGACCGCCGTATACGCATTGTTGTCGTCGATCACCCACGCCTCGATCTGACACGTGTGGCACCCCCCATCGATCTCGATCGAAGCAGTGTCACTGTCCCCTGCTACGTCGGACACGTCGAGGATTACGTCCGACTGGGTCAGCCACCACACGACACGATCCAATTCGGCCGCGCCGCTCGAGACCTCGAGTTCGAGGGTAGCCGATTCGTCGGCGGCAAGTTCGCTGGTGGCTGGCCGGGCCACATCGACGGTTGGCGGTGCAGCCCCATCTTTAAACAGCGAGGGAACCCCGGCCTTTAGGCCGGGTGGGGAATCGCGTTACTTGACTACGCCGTCCACCGGTCAGTTGCCCCTCTCGGAATCCAACTGCTCTTGTGCGTAGAGCATCATCCCCTTCCAAGTCAGCCCGTGGCGTTTTTTGTCTCTTTCAATCGCTCGTACTGGTCATCGTCTACCTCGAAATTGATGTTTGGCACAGATCATTGTTTCAATCCGTCATACTTAATTTTGTCTGGTCTTTATCTAAGTGTGTGTCTGATACGGTGACGAAAACGTTGCAGGCCACGCTCGCTACGCCCACAGCGGGCAAAGAGCACCGTCTGCAGCGTCTCTTGGACACCTACCGAGACGCACTCCACGACGCGTTCGATGCTGGTGCGAATACGATGTCTGCCGTCAACGACGTTGTGACGCCCTATGACCTGCCGTATCAGGCCAAAGACGCGCTCAAGTCGTACGTCCCGAAGCTCCGGAAGACGTACAATGCCCGCGAACTCGACGACGAGCATCCGCTTCGACTCGTCAACCGGGCCGCGAAGTTCGACTACTCTGATGAGCGCGAATACGGTTTTGTCTGGCAAGCACCGCAACCGGGTCGTGGGACGAATTTCTGGATCCCGCTTCGGATCAATCCCGAACAGGAATCGCTCTGGTTCGACCTTCTGAACGACGACGCGAAAGCGGGTGAACTCCGCCTGCAGCGTCGCCGAACGTCGTGGGAGTTGCACGTCACCGTTGAGTTCTCGGTCGCCGAACCGGCCGATCCGGACGATCCGACGTACATCGGTTTCGACGTCGGCGAGAGCTCGCTGATTACGGGCTGTGCCCTCAAGCGCGACGCACCACGGAAACCGATGCTCGAAAGTGGTAGTCGGGCGCGACACCTCCGCAAAGAGATGTTCACGACGTTGAAGCGTCTGCAAGAACGTGACGCCGAACAGTGGCGAATCGACGAGCGCTTTGATCACTACCAGAACGCCCTGACGGATATCGTCGAGAAGGCGTCTCGCGAAGCCGTCGAGTACGCCGAATCCTTTGACGACCCGGTGGTCGTACTCGAGGATCTCTCGTACATCCGGGAACGACTCGACTACGGCAAGTTCATGAACCGACGCTTGCACGCGTGGGCGTTCGCCCGCCTTCAGGGCCGTATCGAAAACAAGGCCACCGAAGCCGGGATTCCGGTCGAGTACGTCAATGCGGCATACACGTCGCAGACCTGCCACGCATGCGACCGCCTCGGTCGTCGGGACGAACAAGCAGAGTTCGTCTGTCCACACGACGACTGCCACGTAACAGAGTTCCAGGCAGATATCAACGCGGCCGCGAACATTGCCGGTCGCGTAGATCCGTGGGGAGAGAGCGTTCCTTGGGAACCGGAACGCGATGACTCGCCTCGGAACGGGAGTGCCAGTGACAGCGCCACAGTCCACCGTGAGACGAGCGAGAAATCCTCGCAAATGACGCTCGCGGCCTACTCGGACTGAAACCTGCCAGATTGGATTCCTCTCGTAGGGGAAGCCCCGCCGTGAACGGCGGGGAGGATGTCACCGACGTACCAGTGTGTCGACCCCTGTTGATCCACCAGTTCGGAGTCAGCTTCGAAGAGGACCGTCGTCCCCGGTCGAACCGTTCGCTCGCTCACCAGCACTGGGTCCTCTCCCACGATAAAGTCCAGTTCGACGCGTTCATCGGTGGATCCGCTGTTCTCGAGTTCGGCAGTCACGTCGAGCAGGTCGACACCCTCGAGCGGTGCAGATGTCTCGACGATGTCGATACTGAGGTGGCCGGTCGCCCCACCACTATACGATACGAGTGGAACTGCGCCGAGACTGGTACCAGCGCCCACCAAATACTGCCGGCGGTTCATGGCACTATCTACCTTGTCTAATGGCAAGAAGTTTCCATAGGCATCGGATCTGCTATTTCTTCAAGACTTTAACTCTTACAGGCTAGGGCCTCGTCCTCAAGGAGCAACGCAGGGAGCGCAAGCGACCGAGTAGGGTGGGGTAGTTCACTAGAGTATCCACTACTTTGACCGCGGCTCGTACGTCGAATTGACGAAGGGAACACTCACATCGCGGCCGGCGGCGTGGGCGTTCAGTTTCGCCGCTGCTGGGGACTCTCTGATCGCTCCGTCATCGTAGTCTGCCTCCGCGAACGCATCGGTGATCCACCGCTTTCCGCGAAGATTGAACTTCTGGTGGTAGTCTTCTGCGACGTGAAATCGGTCGAGCTTCTCGAGGCGCGTATCGATCGTCTCTCGGCTGAACTCATTCCCGTCTAGATAGGATCGCAGCTGATCGCGTTGTACAGCCGTTTCAGTGAAGATGATGTTCTGGTACTGGCGTTTCCTAGACTGCTGGTAGGAATTGTGTTCGTCGAACGCCCGCTCGAGCAACTCACTGAATGAGAGTTGCTCGGGGTCGTACTCGAGTTGAACGACTTCCGTGTGATCTCCAATGGCTTCGTACGACGGGTCAGCTTTCGTCCCACCGGCGTACCCGACTCGCGTCCGTACGACGCCGTCTAACGCACCGAAGGTTGCATCGGGGCCCCAGAAACAGCCGAGACCGAACGTCGCTGTTGCCGTCTCTTCTGGTACCTGTCTATCGAACTCCGTGATGACTGTCGGTGTGAGCATTATCGAGGGTGGTCGGTGTACTATGGAACACGTGGTGCACTCCATTAACTCTGTCTCGGCTTTCCGGTCCTGGATTTGAGGACTAAGACCTCTTTTCTGATAGTGCATTCACGATGTCATCGACAGTGAAACTGTCTTCATAACCCTATGTCAACCCAACCACTTTTTTGTATGATAATTATGATTGTCCTGTAATGGGGAGTGATACTGTATGTCACTGACTGGGGCACAAAGACCAGCGAATCGACGCGAACGGTACCGGTTGATGACTGATGCCGCTAGCCAACCATTTGCGGTCGGTTCTGTCGCCATTCCTCTTATACTCCCTATCTTGGGCTACTTATCCGCTGATGTCCGGGTCATGTTTACCGTTCACCTCTTCCTCGGTGCGTTCTGGTTCGGTACTGCGGTGCTCGGTGCGGTCGTCCTCGGCCCTGTAATGGGTAGTCTCTCCGAGGAAGCGAATGCCGAGTTCGCCGAAGGGTTCGTGCCGAAGATGAACCTTCTCATGGAACCAGTCTCGGTCGGCGTTATCGGCTCTGGAATCGGCCTCGCCAGCATGATGGGGCTCTTGGCATCCCCGACACCGTCACTGTGGGCGGCACTTGTCCTCGCTATCGCGCTGCTCGTCCTCGGGTTTGGCCCACTCCACAAATTCACAGCCGGTATGTTCGATGAAATTGCCGCCGAAGAGACCGACCACGAACGACTCTCTGACTTAAATAAGAAGTATGGTATGCTGAGTATGATCGAACTCCTCCTTATGGTCGCGATCGTCGTCACTATGTCTGGCCTTCGCTGGGGGTTCTAAACCCTCAGTTCCTGTTCGGGTACGTGGAGTACAAGGCACCCGAGAGAGGTGTGTCCGTGGATCAAATTGAGCGAACAAACGTCCTAACACTGTTCTCGGACGGATTGTACGTTCATGCACGAGGACGACCGTGCAACCAGAAGAGATCGCGTCGCTGGCAGTGTTCCTCGCCTCAGACGGGGTTACGCAAGTGAGATATCCCGTCCGGAAAGATATCTATCGGCGTCTTCCCCACGAAGTCAGATACCGTCTCACTCAACAAAATAGTGCGATAACGTGCGTTCCGTCGAGGAGAGACTCACCCTTAACTCGCTCCTGCGCGAACGGGTCGTATGACCGGGACATCCGAGTATCGACCGAACGGGCGGGGAGCCACCGTCACGACACCCGAAGAACTCGTCTTGCATCTGTGTCAGGCGGGTGCAAAGGGCGTCTACCTCTCGCGAACCGACGCCTTTCGCGATGGAGTGGTTCCTATCATCGCCACTTACACGCCTACGCCCGCGGAAACCGTCCTCGACGTAGACCCGAAGACCGTCCGCGAGCTACTTCAAAGCGTATTCGAATCGATCGACAATCGGATCCGATTTCACGGCCGTGAGTGTGCCCTCGAGTGGACCGTCGAACCCGAATTCACGGGGCCGCGGACGGACCTCGTTCCGCTGTACGATCGCGACGTCGAGCAGAAATACGGTGATGGATTCAACCTCTGGAATCTGTTTTTCGTCTACGAAGAACGTCAGGAGTCGAACAGCGACCGGTGAGCAGTCCCCTCTCGTTCGAACAACTCCTCTGGACCGGAATATCGGGACCTCGAGCTCCAGTCGGTTCCCTCGGGCGACCGTCTCGTGGGTGCGTTTTATTGAACTGGCAAGCGTCGTGATCCGTGATGACCCGAACGATCGAACTCGACGACGACCTCGCGGAACGGATCGAGGGCCACCTCGAGGACGACGAGACCATCGAGGAGTTCATCACGGAACTGGTCGCGATCTACGAGCAGGAGGGGCGGTTCCTGCAGGAAGGAGCGTAGGCCGGGACGTCACCCACGGCCGATCGGCCGAGGGGACCGTCTTCGTGCGCCCCATCGATTTCCGCGAGTCCATACCGTCCGCCCGACCTCGAGCACTAGGCGGCACAGCTGTGAGTGACCAACCGCTAGTCGTTAGATCTCTTCACGGATGAATGCAAGTACCTCTTCGATGAAGCGGTCGGGCCCGGTGAGCATCGCCTCGTGTGCGTGCCCATCGAAGGTAACGATCCGGCTGTTTGGGAGCGCGTCGTGAATCGGGGCCGTCGCATCTTTTAAGACCTGAGGGCTCTCGCTTCCGGTCAGCAGTAACGTCTGCGCCGTCATATCGGCGAATCGGGCTGCATCGAACTCGTACTCGCCGATTGCCGACAAGCTGCGGGGCCAGACGTGTGCCGCGTCCACGAGGTCCTGCCAGTCGGGAGCCGAACGTTGTGCCTCGATTTCCTCTGGCGTAGATTGGGCGATTTCTTCGAGGAACAGGACAAGTACCTGCTCGTTTTCACCGTCGTCCAGCAGCCGTTCCATTTCTGCGAGCACCTCCTCGGAGTAGAGTTCCAGATCGTCGAACGCAATGGGTGGCTCGTACAGGACGAGTTTGTGTAGGTTGTTGGTTCGTAGGGCCGCCTCGAGCGATAAGAGCGCTCCCGACGAGTGCCCGAGGAGGGTTACAGGTTCGTCGATCGCCTCGACGACCGTAGCCACGTCCTCGAACTCCCGTTCCAAATCGTACTCATCGGCGTCGCCGCTTTCGCCGACACCACGGCAATCCATCGCGTAGACCGTGCAGTGGTCCGCGAAGGTGGCACGGACGTCGGATAACTCCCAGAATCTGTGGTCACAGACACCTCCGTGGACGAGCACGAGCGGTGGCCCGCTCCCCGTCCGTTCGAAGGCAATCTCAGTCCCGTCTGCAGACGTGACTGTTTCCATGTCTCGACCTGTGTCTGGTGGTGTTGCTTCCGCCATAGGTGGTTCACCATTCACTATGTGATGCGGTCCCATAGAGTCATCTCGTGGAAAATCCCCACGGTCTGAACGGAGGCACGATCTGCCTCGAGTCGAGCAGACGATGGAAAATATGCGCCCCAGATGGGGGTTTGACCTCCTCCATTGGATTGGTTGAAAGTACGCCTGTATAACCTCTGTGATCGACCTGTCGATTACCTGAGAGTCCGCCGAATCCGACGTCGTCCGTTGCCGTCGTTGTCGGTCGGAATCGTCTGATTCGGTTTTGTTCTCAAGAAAAAGACCGCGACCGATCCAATTTAAACAACCGAATCCGAAGACGAATTACTCACTGATCGCTTGGTGACGAGGATCTACCGTCGCTACTACAAAGGCGCGATAGGCGAGCTGGCGCAATGCTATCCGAACGAACAGCGCTCCCTCGAGGTCGACTGGCGAGACATCTACAAGTCCGATCCGGACGTCGCCGATGACTACCTCACGGCACCGGAGCAGATGCAGCGGTACTTCGAGGAGGCGTTCCGGATGTTCGATCCCTCGATCGACATCAATCTGCTTGCTCACGTACGCGTGGGGAATCTAGAGGAGTACACGTTCTACCTCGGCGAGTTCTCTCGATCGGAACAACTCGGCAACTACCGGTCGATCCGTGACGAGATTACGAAGGCGACGTCAGCGCCCAGCCGCGGACGGTCGTCGAGGACATTCCCGCTCTTGCTTCGAAGCAAATGTGCAATCAGGTAGCGTTCTACCTCGTTGAGGAGACCGGGGCCGCGCTTACTGAGGCCAAGGTGACACTTCCTCATGACAGCGTGGAATGGTCCGTGATCGAGGCGATCGACCCCGAGCAGCTGCCCACCGACGGACCGATGCAGGTCCGCGAGATAGATAGCACTGCCAGCGAGACGACGCTCCGACTGGCCTCGAGGCAGTCGGTCGGCGATGCCATCCAGGACATCCGCGACCGGACCCAGCGGAACAGCGAGCGGGTATGATTCACTGGATCGATTCTTACTAACTCGGAATTAGGACGAAGTTGATAATAAGGTCACCGAACATATTCACTGTCGCGTTCCCACAGGCGCGACACGATCCAATCAGCTCCCCCACCTGAGTCATCCCACCTACCACGTCCGACGGCCACCACCCTGGCCCATCCGGGCGGTTTTGAGGTTTTTGGGATCGCAACCGACCCTCCAGCGATAGCTATCTGATATTGAGTGTGCCGACTGCCTCGGCGGGCCCGGCGTCGTGATCGACGAGGCGGTCGGCGGCGAACTGCCACGCTTGTTTGGCGAATTCGGGATTCGCTTCTCCGTAGTAGACGCTGACAGCCTAATGCCGAAAATAAGTATAATATTTCGGTTTCGTCGATAGTACTCGAGCACAGTGTCTCGAGTCCAACTAGGGACGCCTGACGCCGATCGGGTCTGAACGGCTGACGTATCCGCGGACGACTGGTGACGTCTCCAAGCTCGTATCTCGTGGCGATCACATCCGACTGCTGGACGATCGCGACCAGATGGTCGTCTCGGTGACCAAACAGCAAGCACTCGACCTGCCGACGTGGACAGTGAGTTTCCGTGATTCAGACGCCGACCTCGTCGACAGGATCCAGAGTGGTTCGGGAAGAACGAGTCTATCGCTCGCAACGGCGACGTTTACTATCGCTACGGCGAGTCTGACGGTGAGTGAAGTCCAAGTTGGGGACAGTCTTATCGACTAAGAGTTACGATTCTGGATTTGATTGACGGAATTCAAACCGTGCGCCACCTTCTGCGCTTTTAGAAAAGAAGATCGTAAGTCCATGGTCATCAGCGATTCGACTAACAATTGTAAGCCCTATACCGTTTCCACTGTCTCCTGTCGTAAATCCATGGTCAAACACTCGTTCCTGTTCTGTTTCTGGAATACCGTCTCCCGTATCCTCAACATAGAACCCATCATCTAAGGGACCTACTCGAACGGTAACGTCGCTCCCACCATGGTCGATTGCATTTCGAAATAGGTTCTCAAAGAGTGCTTGTAGCTGACTTCTATTTCCATTGATTTCGCCATTCTGAATTGTGAGGGTTGCTGATTGGGACTCTATGATCTCCCATGCGCTCTGAGCAACTGCTGCTAGCGAGACTGATTCGGTCTCAGTCGGTGGATTACTAGACTGGGCGAGTGCTGTAAGGTCCACAACGAGATCGTTTATTCGGTCCAAAGCAACTTCGATTCCGTCTAAGTTAGCATCTTCGCCTGTCTCACGATATTGCTCCAATTCTCCCATCGCAATTGTCAATGGATTTTTAAGATCATGAGACACCATGCTGGCGAATTGATCCAGTCGCTTATTTTGTTGTTCTAGTTCTTTCGCTGTCTTCCGGACGTCAGTCACATCCTGTGTTACTAGAACTCCATATGGATCTTCGTCGATATCCACTGGTTTCGTCTCAATATGGTGGACCCTTTCATCATATTTGATATCAATTGAGCGAGTTGTACCGTCAATCGTGGAACGGAGCACTGGCTCAAGCTCAGTTGCTGTTTCTTCAGGAAATATCTCGTATATGTTATTACCTACTAAATCTGTAGCTTTTCTTTCCGAGAATGGGAGTGTTTTTGGACCAACTATACGATAACGGAGAGCCGAGTCAAACAGCACTAATACTCCGTTTGGGAAATTTTCCACTAGGGTTTGATGGCCGTCTTCTGGAGGATGTATCTCACTCACAATTCAGTTATCACCACATTCTCTCTTTTAGAGCTTAAAGCTATTGGCCATATGAAAAATAGTTCTAGAAATACTACTAGACAATATCCACAAGTTCCGAAATAATCTATCTAATAGAAATTCACGATACATCATTACTGTTTCCGTTATATCACCTTTTCATGTAGGATATATGTAATACATTCAAATAAAAATTCTCAATCAATACCCCTCGTTTAGTTTTCGGTATTAACTGATAGGGTATTATCAATAGGTGATTATCACCTTGAATACCACCTATATATTGCCGAATTTTCTATTAGTTTCCATGGGATCGTATGAAAATGTGATGTTGCCTGAATCATTTGATGATTTAGATGTTGGTATTACTCTACGCAATCCCAACACGGGGGAGCTTATTGATATGAATGGGCAGGTAGAAGAATTATATGGGTATTCTCGACCAGATCTGCTCGAAATGAGTCTCGGAGATTACACAGCTCCCTCAACAAAATTCTCAGAAGAGGAAGCGATCCGTCGAATCCGGCTTGCTGCTAGCGGTGATTCACAGGTATTCGAATGGCGAATCGAACGGGGGAATGGGGAACTGATTTGGGTTCAGGTCCGTCTTAATCAAACTACAATATCTGGGACCTTATGTGTCCTTGCTGAGATCCGTGATATAACCGGATATAAAGCACGTGAACAGCGATTACGCCTTCTTAACCGCGTCGTTCGGCATAATCTCCGTAACGAGACGAATATTCTCATGGGATATGCAGACCGTCTCAAAGGTGCTGTCGAAAAGGAAACTCTTGAACAAGAAGCCGAAACAATCCTCGAGATTGCTACAGAAATTGGGACGCTGAGTGACTCGGTCCGTCAGATCGAAGAAATCGCGGAGCCTGATGCGACCCAACGAACCTCGTTGAATATAGGTGAACTCGTTGAAACAACCGTTTCTGAGATCCGATCTGAATATCCAATAGCTGAATTAACTATCGAGACACAGGCTGATATCTGGGTGAAGGCTGACAAAGGTCTCAAGTATGCAATCGAACATGCAGTTGACAATGCAATCGTCCATAATGACCAGGAGATCCCAATTGTTGGAGTATTCGCAACTGTGAATGAAAATACCAATCAAGCGGAGGTCAAAATTATCGATAATGGACCAACGATACCGCAAATGGAAATCGACGTGCTCAACGATCAAGAAGAGGCAAGTAATACATATCATGGGTCTGGGCTTGGTTTGTGGGTGATGCAGTGGTGTGTCGGTTCACTTGGTGGCGAACTCATTTTCGAAGAAAATTCTCCTCGTGGGAACGTCGTTCGTATCTTACTCCCGCAAGCCGATCCAAAAGGATCTTCGTGAACTAAATTACCTTCACTCTGGTAACAGGGGACGGGAAGCGGTTGTTCGGCGACGGTGCGATTCCCGCACCCCTCCAACTCCTCGTCGACACTCTTGAACGACATTGGCTTCGGCTGTAATTATAAATCGTCTTGCAACTGGGCAGCGGCCAGCGCCTCGAGGACGCGATCCCGCCACTGCGCGAGGAGTCGACCGCGTCTCGAAGCAGGTGTGTGCCGATCGTTCGGGAGCGTCGTAATCGGAGCGTGATCCTCCTGTCGATCAGTGAGAGGCATTGCTGGCGTTGGCCACAACTTTGGATATATTCCTACGGAGTCCAAAAAACGCCGCCAGGGGGTGACGGCGCTCATGTCCCTACGGCAGTGTGTCAACCATGGTGGTTCTGAGACCGGGCGACAATCTGGCTATTGGCTTCACGTCGGAGCGATCTCAGAGCGGCGAGGTATGGATGTCTCGTGTCGAACAGTCGATGGGTGCTGACTGGCCTTTCCCCCTCGCCATCCGATCATTAGAACACAACTGCAATCAAACTATTGGACGTTTGATAGTAATGGAGATAGAGAGTGACAATATCTGAAAATAATTGACTGTCTCTAATTCCCAGACCCTGTGGAGGCATCCGCCACTCTCTCATCTGCTTTCCGTTTCGATATATTATCGGAAGAATTGGAACTGACCCAGCTACCGCTAAGTGGGGTCGTGAACGTTCTCTTTGTATGCGAGACCAGGAGCGCAACCGCCGCGTCGTCAGATATGAGCTGGGGAGGCGACTGCTCGAACTCCGTGGAGGCGACGTTGAGGCGATGGTCGAGCAGTTAGCGCGAGGGTTCGTCGATGGAGATCTCGTCGCCCTTCGCGATCAGGGTCAGGAGGCGCTGGTCTACGATCGAGTCCGAACATCGATTGTTGACGGTCGGTTGGACGTCTTCGGCATCTCTCGCGGTGGATCAGTATCGCGGCAGGAGACAGGGATCTGGCGCGGCGATGATCTTGAAGGCTGGCTCGAGGTACATCGTGGTGAACTGGACTGGGTGCATCACGAATGGCGGTAAAGTCCTGATAGAATTGTCAGTGCAAGACTAGTAAGTCTTAGATTCACCGGCGAATTGGTGTGTCTACCGTCTTGGCGGGTCCTATTTCAAATTCGGCAATAGATTTCCGTTTATCGTCAGCTCTGAGTGCATCGACCGCTTCATAGGGATCAATATCATACTTTGCAAGGCGGCTGACCGCGAGTTGCCAGGATCGCGCAGCCAGACGTGGACTATCACTCTGCCATCGGTATGAAAATTCGGCTAAGGCGACGGCAGTGAGGAGATCATCGCGATGCTGGTCAGTGAACATTATCTCTGACTATTTGTATGAATAGTGATAAAGTCATGGTACTGTACAGAAACGCTGACAGGGGGTGCCAGCGTTGGTTCCCCCTGTCAATGGGTGTTTGACTGGGGGTGGTGGTCCGGAATCGAGTGACAATATGGCAATTGGCCTCGGTGGACCAATTCGAGGTGGCGAGTTCTGGTGATGTCTCGGAGTGGATCAGATAGAATAGATCTCACTGTTTTAGTTTAGATGAGTGTTTGTAGACTCACGTATCAATAATCACGTTGCCATTCTTAACCGTCACCTTGTATCCGCAATAGGTGAAATGAATCGTCGCGTGCGATGTTGCGACCCTCTCGAGTGCATCGGTATCGATCGAGTCGTGTAATGGCGGAAGTTCTGTGTAATCACAGTTCTCCAAGTCAGATACTTCTTTAATAATCTCGTGTATTACTGAGTTTTCACGTATTTGACTGCCGCCTTGCCCCATATTTGATCCATAGTATGGTCCTATATAAACCTGTGTGACATGATGTCATTCCCGCCACCTAATGTATAAAATTAATTAATCGAATCTTTTGACTGTCTGATACAATTCCTCGATGCGTGGATCGCCACAGTATCGGACTTCGAGATTGTGCGTATCATACTCTAAAACGCCAGCATCAGTGAGCTTCGGGAGATGGACATGGTGCACCGTGGCCGAAACAGAATCGTGACCTGGTCGCTCCCCCGTTGCAGCTGCTTCCTCGTCGATGATCTCGGTGACGAGTTCATCAATCGATGCACGGTCCCGATTTGAGTCACAAAAGAACCTCAGAAGTACACGCCGCTGTCGATTTGCCAGTAGCTCAAGGCACGTGTCAACGGAAAGCTCGTCGCTATCAGGCCCACTATCCATAGTTGAAATCGTGTTACTACATAGCACAGGTATTGTTGTAGTGTTTGGGGTTGGCGCATATGACGTTTTATTCCGTCTAATAGCCTGTTAGCCCCGCCAGGAGGCTGAAAAGGAGATACTGAAAAAGAGCTCCAAAGATGAGTGAACCAATCGCAAGCGGAATGAGCAACAGAGACCTGCTCATTGATCGATTTGCGGGAGCGTGTACGATTCCCTTTTCGTCGACAGTACCGATCGACTCGAGAAGAAGCCATCCTGCAACGAAGAGTCCTATTGGGGGAACAGTGAGTAGAAGAAGTCCTGTTGTAATCCATACCCAAGTTCCGACATCGTCAGTGGACAGTACATAATTACGAAAAAGATCTGTATTGCGGTTCAGGCGATTTGGTTCTCCGTCAGTACTATCAGTAGAGCCTAGCCCATCGTCGCTACAAGATTCAGTAGAAACGGATGGATCTGAACCATCCTCCCGGAAATTCCCCATGGTTATGAACTTGTTGTATGTACTAAAAAGTTTTCGCCTAACGGACCTCTAATCCTCATTTTGATCGGTGGCATCAGTGAGCACGAGAAACTACCTACAGAATTTGGTACTACCCACTCAACAGTTGGTGCTGGCGTATCCCTGCACAGGAGTCTACCGGACAATAGTGTTGGTCCTATCTGGCCCCTCCTACCAGAAGCTCCTGCACTTCATAATCAGATGTGTCAATAGGGCCACCGAAGGCGACCCCACCGGGTCGTTTAATTTTTTGCCTCAAGCCGTTTTAGAATTGGCCTTGGCTGTGCCGACATCGTCACTATCCGCGATCGGGGTCAGGAGGCGCTGGTCAATGATCCAGTCCGAACATCGATCTTTGAGGGTCGGTTGGACATCTTCCGAATCCATCGCGATGGATCAGTATCGCGGCAGCAGACTGGTGTCTGGCACGGCGATGATCTCGAAGGCCGGCTCGAGGCACATCGTGGTGACTTGGATTGGTTGCATCACGAGTGGCTATCAGTTTGGAGTATCTAGGGCGTCTGCTCAGGGACGATGCCAGCGCCCTGGAGAAGTGGGCGAAACAGAAAGTGAAAGAGCACTGGATCGACCAAGGGAAGTCCAAAGAAGAAGCCGAAGAGAAAGCTACCCGATGGGAGAACAACTACGGAGAAGCTTGGGATGCAAATTCGAGTGACAAAACGGTGTAGGTTGATCCCTCCAAAATGCTACTCGTCCAGCATCACGTCTTTCGCCTTCTGAATTTGGAGATGCTCCTCTCGATCGGGATAGTCGCTGTCGGGGTGAACATCTGCCGACTTCCGACGGGTGGCCGTGGTGACGATGTCGGGTTCAATCTAACCGAGACGGTCGATCTCGAGGAGTTGCCCGTCGGTCGCCCACTCCGAGCCCGCGAGAGATACGACTCGCCGGAGAAGATCGTGCTCAAACTGAGCAGTGCCCAGCGCCTCGAGGATGTGATTCGGGCACTGAGCGAGTAGGTCAGCCGCGTCTCGCGGCAGGTGTGACCCCATCTTCAGATATTCGTGACCGGACCTCGAGGAACGCCCGATTGGGTGTGATACAAAAGGCCAAGGGGACGATTCTGGCTGACTGATAATCGGAGGCGCATTGATAACCTTCGAGGCGAACATATTCACTGTCGTGCTCCCCGGCGCGACACAGATCCAATCAGCTCCCCAACCGAGGCATCCGCCTATCACGCCCGACGGCCATCACCGTGGCCCATCCGGGCAATTTTGAGACCACAACCTGTCCTTGAGTGATAGCTATCCCATTTCGAGTGCATCGACGGCCTCCGCGGAACCGACGTCGTGATTAATGAGGTGGTTGGCGGCCAGCTGCTACGCCTATTCGGCGAGCTCGGGATCAGCGGTTTCGTAGTGGACGCTGAACTCGGACAGTGCGACGGCGATTAGTAGGTCCTCCTGTCGATTGGTGAGCATCAACAGTGTTCGCCGCGGCTTCGCATACAAACTGCGTAGTCGAGAAAACGCCAGCAGGGGGCGCTGGCGTTAATCGCCTCTGACAATGGGTGTCAATCGTGGTGGTGGTTCTGAGATCGAGTGATAATATGGCTATTGCTTCACGCAGAGCGATCTCAGAGCAGCGAGGTTGTATGTCCTGTGTCGAACAGCTGTGGGTGCCGACTGGTCTTCCCCCCTCGCCATTTGAAGCTTAGGAGACTTTCATCATCAACCTATCGGCCGTTTTCAGCCGTTTAATACCAGTAGGAACAGCGTTTAGTTTCTTTTCGGGCGAAACAATATGGGACAACTCAAGAATTGAAATGGAGCAAACCTTCAAATCTCATGCGGACGTAGTGATTGATGTCCGGGCCGATAACTCACATCCATGAGGTTATCTCCTCAACCCTCTCATCTTCCCGGACAATTTCACTTCCTGGCTTAGTCAGTGGTCTTCAGCTATGGAACTGGCATACTATACGGGCAGAGGTCACAGTCCTACGAGGAGGACATCCTCGAGATGAAGCGACTACTATGTGTCTGTCTCAGTTGATTCGTTTTTTGGTATTGTTATTTGAACGACGTTTCCACGAGGCGCATTTTCCTCAAAGGTGAGTTTGCCACCGAGAGAGTCGACACACCATTTCATCACCCACAGACCAACGCCTGAACCGTGATACGTACTGTTAACTTTTTCTTCAGATTCTAATACGTCAATCTCGATATCTGGAATAGGCGGCCCATCGTCGGCAATTCGGACGACACCGAGGTCGTTTTTTGAATCATCAATTACTCTCGCTGAGACGGTTGGGTTCTCGCGACCGTTGTGTGTGATCGCGTTATCGAAGGCGTGATCGAGCGCGTACTGAAGGCTTTTGTCGGCTGTGACCCAGACATCAGACGGTGCATCGACTGTTATATCTGCTTCTGGATACTCTTCTATAGACTTCTTGGCAGACTTGCGGACGGAAGTACTCATATTAGTTCGTTGCCGCTTCGTCGCATCAGGTTCGACTATTTGTTCAACTTGGTTCAGCGATTCACTTAGTGTTCCGACTTCAGAGGCGATAGATACGATGGTCTCGACCTCTTCTTCGAGCGCGTCATTTTCAATCGCTGCTTTGACCTGTTCAGCATATCCCGTGAGAATATTCATATCATTTCGGAGATTGTGACGGATAACTCGGTTCAAGAGTCGGAGCAGTTGCTCTCGAGCCCTGTATCTAGTGATGTCGGTTATTTCGGCTATAACATATTTTTCATCATCGATTGTAGTCGAGGTGAGATCGACATTCACCCACCGATATTCTCCGTTGCTGCGTTCTACCTGCCACTCAAAGGATTGTGTGTTCCCATTGCTGGCTGCTTGAATTCGTTGGACAGCCTCCTCTTGAGAGAATTTTGTTGAAGGTGCAGTATAGTCTTCAACCGACATTTCCTGCAATTCGTCTGTAGAGTATCCATACAACTCTTCTAACTTCGTATTCCCGTCCAGAACGGCCCCTGTCTCGGGCTCGTGTAGTGTGATACCAGTCTTTAGATCTTGTAATACTGAAGGAAGGGAGACATTCTCATTATCCATGGTTACGTTATATACAAAATTTGGTTACAGGCTCTTAGCTACAATACCAAATAAATTTGGATGTCGTTCTCTAGTACTGTTTGATTAATCTGTTGAGCAGGTGCAAAAGCTCTCATGCGTGGTGATGAGCTCGTCCGGAGCCTCCAACGCGGCATCCATAGAGACCATGCTAGAACACACTATATGCCTGCATATCGTTTTTGTGATAAATAACTCCTATTCCTAATTGAAGCCATCAGATCGCCAGTCATTAATACGGGTGGGTAGAGTCTGACTAACGCACAAGGGGCACGATGGAAATTATGGCGGTCGAAGACTTGAACGTGAAGGGGATGATGGAATCGCCGTCGAACAGCCGCAACACGGCGTCGGCGGCGTGGCGAACGTTCCTCTCGCTACTTGAGTACAAGTGCGAACGCGGTCGTCAGACTGGGTCTGACGGGCAGCAAAATCGCTCGCGATTTTGCGACGGCGTGGAGCATCCTTTCTTGCGGCCTCGAAGATGTAGGAGCGGGACACTCCGAAGCCACGCCTGTGGAGACTACGCTCCCTGTGAATACCTCAGTATCTGTTGAGCGCGTTCGACAGATTACGTCTGGCGGGCTGTCAGACTCGCAGAGTTTGACAACGTCGTGGAAGCAGGAAGGCCTACCCTCACGGAGCGAACGCCGTTAGCCGTGAGCGAGTAGGGTAGTTCACATGAGCCCAGGATCACTAACGTACGTCGCCTGATTGTGTCCCCCAGCTCGGCTACCGACGCCGAAAAGTCGCGATAGCAGGAAACATGGGTTGACTTGGCATACCTTTTTGAAGAATTCTGTAGATTAGAATTTCATGCGGGTAAATGACTCTGGGTACGACTTCGTAATCGTAGGTGCTGGCTCGGCAGGCTGTGCGCTGGCACATCGACTGTCGGCGGATCCGGAGGCAGACGTACTGTTGCTCGAGGCCGGGCGTCCGGACGAGAAAGAGGAGATCCACGTCCCAGCACTGTTTCCGAGCCTGTTCAAGACCGAGTACGACTGGGACTACCACACGGCGCCCCAGTCCGAACTGAACGACCGAGAGATCTACATTCCCCGCGGGAAGATGCTGGGCGGTTCCAGTTCGATCAACGCGATGATCTATATTCGCGGGAACCCACACGACTACGACACCTGGGCTGACCTGGGCAACGAAGGCTGGGGATACGACGAGATGTTGGAGTACTTCAAACACTCTGAGCACTTCGAGCCGGGCGACTCGGAGTACCACGGCCAGGATGGCCCGCTGAACGTTGCCGACCCGGCTGACCCCCATCCCGTCTCGAGCCAGCTCGTCGAGGCGGCAGTCGAGGTGGGCCACGTCCGGAACGACGATTTCAACGGCGAACAGCAACAGGGGGTCGGCCACTACCACGTCACCCAGAAGGACGGCCAGCGGTGTAGTGCAGCGAAGGCGTTCATCACTCCTATTCTCGATCGGGACAACCTGACCGTGGAGACGGGCGCGCAGGTGACGGAGATTCGCTTCGAGGGCGACCGTGCGGTCGGAGTGACCTACGAGCAGGACGGGGCCACTCACGAGGCCGACGCAGCTCAGGAGGTCATCGTCAGCGGTGGCTCGATCAACTCGCCACAGCTCCTCATGCTCTCCGGCGTCGGACCGGCCGATCACCTCGCCGAGCACGGTATCGAGGTGCAGACCGACCTCCCGGGCGTCGGTCGGAACCTCCAGGATCACCTGTTCTCCTTCGTCATCCACGAGCGGAAAGCCGGGCCAGACGAGCCCGCACCGTCCTCGAACATTGGAGAGGCCGGCGGGTTCACCTACGTGGACGACGATACGCCGGCGCCGGACCTCCAATACCACTTCGCGCCGGTGTACTTCATGGACAACGGGCTCGGCAACCCCGACGAGGGCGTGGGCTTCTCCGTGGGCGCGACGCAAGTCCGACCCGAGAGCCGCGGTCGGATCACGCTCGCCTCTGCCGACCCCTTCGAAGACCCGGTGTTGGATCCGAAGTTCCTCACCGAAGATACGGACTGGGAGAAGATGGTCGAGGGAGTCAAACGAGCCCGCGAGATCGCTCGTGCGGACGCGATGGACGAGTACCGCGGGCCGGAAGTTTGGCCGGGTGAGGACGTCACCACCGACGAAGAGATTCGCGAGCACATCCGCGAGACGTCCCACACCGTCTACCACCCCGTCGGAACCTGCAAGATGGGCGACGACGACATGGCCGTAGTGGACGATTCCCTCCGGGTCCACGGTGTCAAAAACTTGCGCGTCGTCGACGCCTCGATCATGCCGACGCTCACCAGCGGGAACACTAACGCCCCGACGATCGCCATCGCCGAGAAGGCCGCCGACATGATTAAATCAGAAGTCGCGGCGCCTGCGGACGACTGAGGGCTCGCGGCCGCCGCGAACCTCGCCATCACCTCAACGGGCACGTTCTGGACGGGCGATGAATTCGATCATTGGCGGCGTGAGTACGAGAAACGCCATAGTTCGCTCCAGCAATGCGGGACACGGTAGGCGCACGAGAATATCAAGTTCGTCGGACAAAACAAAGAAGGGCGGTTCAAATTGATGCACCACCGCTTTAGTGGTGGGCATCTCAAAGACGAAGACTCAGTACGTTTGGGGCGGCCGCTCGAGGATCTCGAAAATCTCCTTCGCGCGGTATTCCTGATTACGCTTTTTGCCCGTAACCTCTTCTAGGACTCCTTCGTCTTCCAGATTGGCAATCGCACGGTACGCAGTCGATCGCTCGATATCGAGCCTCTCCGAGACTGTTTTGGTCGTTACGTAGGGCTGTTCGAAGAGACTGCACGCTAAGCGGTTTTTCGCGTATTGGACGCCGCCGTACTCGTCCTCGTAGCGGCGTCGCAGCTCATCTAGTGCCAGCGTTCGATCGACGGACTCCTTGGCTTGCTGGGCGATTCCCGTAACGAAAAACGACACCCAGTCTTCCCAGTCGCCGTGGGATCGTACAGCCTCCATTCGGTCTACGTACGTGGCTTTGTTCCGATTGAAGTACTCGCTGAGGTAGAGGTTTGGACGCTCAAGCAGGTCGTTATCGTGTAACTGGAGCGTAATAAGAAGACGACCGAGCCGTCCGTTTCCGTCACCATACGGATGGATCGTTTCAAATTGGTAGTGGAAGAGAGCGATGTCTACGAGCGTGTGATAACTACCACCAGTCTGGTAATACGTCACCAACGCGTCCATTAGACCGTCAACTTCGCCTGGTACTGGTGGCAGAAAGTTTCCGAGGTGGTTTGGGATCGCCTTGTAAGCGCCGATCGTATCGGTGTCGACACGGTCGTCCGGAACATCCGTGAGTAGCGTTTCGTGAAGATCATGAAGCAACGATACAGATATCTTTCCGCCGCTGTTGAGTGCTTCAATCCCGTCTTCGACAGCCTGCTCGTAGTTGAGGACTTCCTGTGTGTCTTTTGTACCTGGTTCACTCGTCGGTTCGATCGAATGTTCGTCTTCGCTCTCATCGAGATTGTGCGTTTCGAGACTGTAGAGTGCGTTATAATCGACATCTGCACCTTCGATTTCGGCCGATTCCATCGCTTCTTTCCGAAGGAGCGAAGTGTACAAGACGGGCGGAAAGTCAAGTTCGAGACTGATACCACTGAGTTTGCCAAGCCAAAACGTGGCGTCGGCGAGCAGGTCATAAAAATCCGAATCTAACTTGAGATTGTCCGACGGAGGGAGGGGCTCAGGCCTGTAATACGACTCTCTCCCGTAGGAGATGAGTTCGCCGGGTGCCATTTCTTCGATTTCCATGTCTCTCATGCACGTAATCGCCCTACTCTACTCGAGTAAATGAATCTAACGACCCTAAATGCAAACAACGATCCTCAGGGAGTGGTGTCGTTGTGTAACTATAGGTCGTATGCAACTATAGTCTGATAGTGGCCTGTTCATTCTCACTGACTCTGGTCGATTCAAGATTGCAGTTGTGCGCAGTACCACTGCTTGGGCGCTGCGTGAAACAGTACACCGACAGATTCGCGACTATACTCTTACTACAGTACCGTGTCCGCGAAGCCGGGTTTACCGACCAACATTCCGAAACGGCTTGAAGGTGAAATCGAACGTTATGGTACTTTCTACCTTCTCATTCGAGATTTATTGTCCACAGAGAGTCACTGGTTTTCGAGAGCGTCGAGGATACACGCGGAAGCGATCACAGCCTCTTTCGGAATGTCGCTGGCGTCGTCGATACTGACTGTGTAGGAATCACGCAGTGAAAATTTTCCTTCGATGTCGCCGACATGGTCGCCGTCGGCATCGAATATCTCGTACTTGTTCGGGATGAAGTTCGCAACGGAGACGAGGTGACGAAGTGCGGAGAGAGGCTTGCTCTTCGATTGAATAGTCGCCAACGCCTCCCCCGTGTCGGGGTCTCGAATCGTCCAGTTCTCCACGAACAACGAGTAATCCTCGTCAAGGACGATGACTTCCTCGCCGGTGCCTGCGTCCGTGATGGTGTAGTTCCCTGCAACGTCCATGATACCGCCAGCCTTCACGGTGAACGCGTCCTCGTCGTCACCAGTGACGAACGGGAACTCCTCTTTCATCTTGAACATCTTCTGTTTCCCGCGCAGGACGACCTCGCCAGTGCTGTCACGGACTACGTACTTGTTTCGGATCGCTGACTGCTTGACCTCGTAACGGTTGTCATCGAGGTCAACTGTGGAAATGTTATAGTTGTCTGACGGTGAATCAGATGCGGAGGGCTCAACCATATGTACAGAGTGGATCATATTCCACGAAAAAACTTCTGTTAGCTCTAGTCGAGCACTGGACTGCGATTACTACCTTTATGAATTGAACATCTAGACATCTATATTCAAGGCCCTCTAATATGGATGAATAACTAGGACGGAGTGATATAATACCAAATATTAATTATCTCGTTTAATGACAATCTCACCGTATGGCAGACAGTGACAGTCGTAACAAAATCGCGATGCTAGTCGCACTGCTTGCTGGTGCATTTCTGCTCGCAGCTGCAATCGAGTCGACAGTATTGCTGTCATATATAGCAGTCCTCTTTATCCTCTCCGTATACAGCGTCGGTGCGATAGAAAACAATGGGTCCGAATTGAACGTCCAACCTTACGGAGGCATCATTCTCAGTCTCGGTTTCCTGCTTTTAGCGGGAATGACCGGAATTTGGCTCACGTGGACGCCCGGGACGAGCGCAGATGCGTACACATACACGTTCGGACTACCGACGCCGACCGCTATCTTCCTCACGTTCATCTGGTTCCTCCCGTTTTTCATCTCGATCTATTACGCTATTGGCCCCTTCGGTCGGACAATAAACGACGAGATCATCGACTCGATTATAGACGATGCTCGAGATAAGCAGGCGGAGTCCGAGTTCGCTATGGCACCGTCTGACGAGTCCGTCGGAGGTGATGACTAATGGACGCTCCGTCTGCCGTCCTCCAGACCTCAGAGATACCGATCGCTGACGATCCGGTCGTACTGATTTTCGGGTCCCTGTACATCCTTATGATCCTAGCGATCGGGGTCTGGGGGTATACCAAGACGGAGACGCTCAGTGACTTCCTGATTACTGGGAAGAGTATTGGCACGTGGGTGCTCGCGATAACCGTTTTCTCCGTCGTCCAATCAGGATTCGGCTTCGTTGGTGGTCCCGAGCTCATATATGCGTTCGGGACGACGCCCATCTGGATCTTCGGGACTGCACCGATCGGTTTCCTGATCATTTGGCTGGTGATCGGAAAGCGAATGCGGATGCTGGCGGATATCCGGGACGTCCTAACACTCGCTGATGGGATGTACGCTCGCTACGAAAACGACTGGGTACGCGGACTAACCGGGATTACAGTCATTATTTCGGTGACGGGATATCTCGCGACGAACCTCGCTGCACTCCAATACGTGATGCGAGCTATCTTCGGTATCCCGGTCGCGATGGGATTGCTCCTCGGTGCGAGCGTACTACTATTGTATAGTGTCATCGGCGGGATGATCGCGGGCGTCTGGACGGACTTCATCCAGGGAATCACGATGATCATCGGCGCTATTCTCGTATTCTTCTACGCGGTCTCGTTCGGAGGAGGCGTAAGAAATATCTCCGAAAACCTCGCTGCTTCCGATCCAGCGTTGATAAGCCCATTCGGCGCTCTTGGCGGTATAACGGCACTCAGTTGGTGGATCCTCTTCTCCGTCGGTGGTATCGGGCAGGCGCATACGATCACGAAATTCTATATGATAAAGGACATCAAGCTTCTCAAATGGGGAGCACCCATCGCTGCGATATCCTACGGAATTTCGAGTCTCTTAGCATTTACGACGGGACTGAGTATGCGAGCGATGGTCGAGGCAGGCAATATTCAAGCGCTCGAGAGCGCCTCTGAAACGATGCCGATTTTCGTGCTGAACTACGCGCCGAGTATCGTCGCTGGAATCGTCCTCTCCGGCCTGCTCGCTGCGATTATGAGTACCAGCGACTCGTTCCTGAACATCGCTGCCGCGGCCGTTACGCGAGATATCCCACGCGCTCTCGGTCGACCGATCGAAGACGATCAAGTCGAGTTCCGTGTCACTCAGATCGCCCTCGTCGGGGTCACCGTAGCCGCTACCCTGATCGTCCACTTCTCGAGTGCACTTGTCGGGATTCTCGGTGTGATCGGGTGGGGGCTGTTCGCTGCGTCCTTCTTCCCAGTGGTCGCTCTCGGACTCAATTGGAAGGGAGCGACGGCACCGGGTGCTATCGCAGCCATCGTCGTCGGCCTGCTTCTCAATATCGTATACGAGGTCCTGCCAACGGCATTCAGCACGTTCGGGATGGGCTCCCTCGCTGAATCCATTTCGGCTACCTACCCCTTCCCGGAAACGCTCGTCGTTGGAACAGCAGCTATGCTGATCTCGACGATCGTACTCGTTGTCGTCTCACTCGTGACCCAGAGTGAATACACCGTTCCAGCCGATATAAAACCGCTTCTCGAGCAATAGCCTAGTACCACGTTTTAGTTCACGGTCAATCTAACTCATGGATACTAACTCTGATCCCGACGGGCGCAGAACTGATGAAAGCGAGCAACTGGTCTGTCGATTTACCGGTTGGTGCAAAAAGACAGGATACTCGCTCGAATACTGGGAGATTTTCGCCACCGACAGGCGACTCATTTTCTGTTTTGTCGGTGAGTCGTATAGTTCCCTTCTCCTGAAAGCCGATATGGGCGGAACGTATCGCGACCGACTCTCGGAGCTCGAGCTCTCTGAAATCGCCACGTTCGACGAACGGAATTTCACTGTCCCGCTATCTAAGCTAGAGACGATTGAATATACCCCTGGATCGGTTAGCAAAAAGGCGACATTGCGATTTGAATGGCGTGATGGTGAGATAGTGCTGTATAACGTTCCTCAGACGTCTACCAGTGATGACACGGTCGATACTATACGCAGCCTTTCGAAGTACGATGTCCACAATAACGTGGTGACTACGGTATCCGATGAACGGGCAGGTCCGTTTCGGAAGCTCCGGCAGGTAATTCAGACCTTCCTGTGAGAGGCCTGAGACCACGCCGTATCGAGCGCGGAAATTCAGCCCTCGACAAGAGTATCGTCGGAGCGAGCCACTGACCACGCACCTCCCGCTCTCGGCTCTAGTAAGAGGAGCTACCCCTTACTGATCGTTAGCGACAGTCCTCCGTCAGTGAGCCCGATCAATACGATTGATACTACTTTGAGAATAGATTGAACGATTCCAAACGGCAGAAAACGGTGAGAACGATAGTCACGTGTTTAATTCATCAATTCACTGTCTCGGTCGCAACGATGATCGACGACCAAACTGAATACCCTGCTACACTCGATCGGAAGACAGTCCATTCGATGGGTAAGCTCCTACTCATGACCCTGTCGTTGATACTACTCTTGGTACTCATCTCACTGTTACCGGGGATTGATAGATTGGTCCCGGGCTCGCCAATAACATTGTTCGCGGTTGTCAGTGCGGTCCTGACGATGGCGACAGTCGGACTTCTCCTATCGCTGGCCCCCGCGGTCGCGACGCTCGTTCAATCGACGTTCGAGGGGCCAGCACAGGTTGTTGACGACATCGCTGCCATCATGCAACTGCTAGTCGTGTTCATTGCGATGATTATCGCCCATCGCGGGCTCGCTCCGGCGATCGTACCACTGCTTGACGAAACTGCGTGGATGTACGACGTTGTATTCCTCGCATTTGCGCTACCACCGCTCGCGATCCTCGCCATCCGCGTATACGTATCGCTCGATCCAATGGCTGAACTGCTGGCCGAGCGAGTGACACAATCGGAGAACGGCGATGACACGATACCAGAGGAGAAATAACTTCCACTGAAAAGGTCGACTCTTCTTGGTGGAGATTAAGTGTATCGCCGTCAGCCCCCCCCCTCGTATGCATGTTCCTAACATACTTTAGATAGTTTGCTGGCCGAATCGACGTTGCTGAGGAACTGCAACTCCTCGAGCAACGATGGATTCAACGAGGGTTGGAAAACCTTCGAAGAAGACGGCGAAATGGTCAGCAGTCCCGGTGAACGAAGCGTCCGTGACCGTGAACTCGAGACACTCCGAGATATACACGAACTCGGTGTGTTCGTCGCGACAGATACGTTCGACGCTCAAATCGATCCCGAACTTGTACTCGATATCCAGGGCCGCGGAGAGGAACGCTTCGATTTCCGAGATGCCGCTGAAACCGAGGTGGCGACCCAATGAAAGACGGCTCTGGGAATCTCGATACGGTGACAGTAATAGCAGTGAGGAGGAGACAACCGACTCTGAACCGCTGGGTGGACCGATCGACGACAACCAGCCGAATCGTGGACGATCGAGATCGTCATCAACTCGGTCGGAACCGATACCTGACCAGCCTGGCACATCGTCGACGTCGACCAACGAGTCAGAGCAGGACGAGCACAAGTACCCGTATTTCGTCCGTCGAAGTAAGGTCCTCGACGAGCGAGATGAACGGATCGAGGCCCATCTTCGGGAAGTGGTCACGGACCAGGAGTCGGACTTCCGGAGTGAGCTCGCCGATGAACTCGAGACGAACGGCGACATTTCGAAATCAGACGCACGCGAGTTCGCGCTCCTGTATGCGTTCGGAAACCCGGAGGGCGTCGCGGAGTTGATGCGGGAGGAAGGCTTCGGCGAACTCGAGTAATCGACATCTGTTTTTGACGATCCTACAGCGTTGGAGGAGTACTCTATAGAGTACTTCTCAAATCCAGCCTAGAATTAAGTAAGTAGTCGTGATGGTTCCAGTATGAGGAATATCGCAGTTGAGGGGCTTCGGCTCCTCTTAGGTCTGTTCGTCGTAGCCGCTGTACTGGTAACAATTGCTGGCGGGAGTCTGACTGGCATTACGGAGGTATTCACAGCGTTGTTTATCTTCGGTGTGATCGTTGCCCTCGTGTTGGGGGCGTTCAACGCTGGCTGATAGTCACGCTGGTGTTGCGACGAACTCTCTGATTTATCAGATTTAGATAATAGTTCTCGGAGACCGGGCCCGATCGGCCCGGGCTGGACTCTACGTACGGGCGCGCGTGTATAATTGCAGCACACCCCCCAGGGGGTCAACCGGGGACAATAATTATGGACCTTCCTGCCCTGTAGACTGTGTCGTTTGCCCAGACAATCGGGAGAAACGACATCATATCAGATTCAAAATAATGTACGAAGCTATCGAACTCGCGCGGACGTATCCCACTCTCGCGATGGTTGCTGTACTCGCTGTGATCTTGGCCTATGCGAAGGCCAAGGACACCGTGTACGGGCAACCCCGTGATGGTGGCAACTTCGACAAGTACCGAACGACTCGAGTCAAGGAAACGTACAGATACGCGTCGTACACGATCGCACTCGGCGTGCTGGTGTGGCTGTTCCAGAGCTCGCAGTTCCTCTCGTAGAAGGACAGCCACACTCTCACTCATATCGTCGGCCAGATTCCGCTGTCAGCTTTCTCGCTGTGCCCTATTCTAACTCAGATTCCAAGTCGATCCCGTATTCGGCTTGGATCTCTTGCTTCGCAGTAAGCAGACTCTCTTGGACCTCCCCTGAGAAGTCAAGGAATTGCTCTTGCTCGTCATACCACTGCTCTAACTCCGGTACAACCTCCGTTACTGCTATTACCGCGTCAGCACGGCTTTCCACCCACCAATCTGGAAAATCTTCGTCGTGGGTCCCGTCATACACGCCCAGTAAAAGCGACATCAATTCATCATGGTCGTCTTCTGTGATACCTTCCGTATTCCGACGAAATTCCGTAACTGGCTCTTGCAACTCATTTACTAATTCCCGGGCAGTATTATTCAATCCGTGAATTCGATCATCATACCTCCGAATTAGCTGTGCTGTCTCTGGGTAGGATTGTGAGAAACGTTCAACAGCTACTAGATCTGGGTCATCAAGACACGTGTCGAGATTCACTTTAACAAGTTCCAGTTCCATTCCATCGAAAGTAGCGTCTGCCCACCTCACTTCCCCGTTGAGCATTTTTGATCTATTCGAATTTACACTATCTAACGATGATTTCACTACATCTTTGAGTACTACTGTTTGTATGGGTTTCTCGCGGTCCTTCAACCTCTCTTCGACCAAGACTCGATTATTTAGAATAGTCAAGACGGTCAGGCTTGCGAGGAGAACTGTTCCTAAAACACCAAACCCTGCAATCAGTAGTTGCGAGACTGTCTGTGAAATGTACCCTTGAGTAAAGGCTATAATTGGAGCTACAACCACAAACACAGCTGACAGAAGAAACAACACCAGGCTGAGGAAATCGAACGCGCCCTCGCAGTATTCGACGAACTCGACCGTGACCTCGAAAGCGACGCATCGAAGCTACGGTATCTCGGGGACGTTTCGCAGTTCTACGAACACCTGCAACGCCGTGGGAAAGCCGCATACAACCCGGCCGAAACCATCGACATGGAGTACGGCTGGGAACGAGACGACCCCGACAACCTGACCCTCTCGAGCGAGCAAGTCCGGCGGCTCTACGACGCCGTCGAGACGCCCGACGAGGAGCTACTGGTGCTGGCGCTGTGTGGCTGGGGCCTTCGTCGGAACGAAGTCGCGTCGTTGCACGTCTCCCAGCTCGTGCTCGAGGGCGATGACCCGCATATCCATTTCGAGGAGCGGAAGAACGGCCCGGGGACCGTCGCGTTGATCTACGGCCGTGAGACACTGGCCGATCGGATTGATACCCTCGGCTCAGTCAACCGGGAGTGGACGGGCTATCTATTCCCCTCGCGCCAAGCGTCGAACTCCCAACATCGAGTGAACCGATGAGGTCAATGATTTTCGTTTGGATGTTCTCCTTGAGATCGTTCGCCCTTGCATGGAATCAGTTTATCTGAACACTTAGAAGAGGCTACAAAGCTTTGTCTACCGGAGACACAGCTGTTCTGATTCATGAGTGGAACCCAGTATGGGGAAACTATTTTGGGTATCGCAGAGAGAATGTTATTATGATGGATAGTTACACTGGTGCCGATCTATTCGTAGATGCACTGGAACAATACGGAGTCAAGCACGTTTTTGGCAATCCTGGGACGACAGAACTTCCGGTGATGGAAGCGCTGGGAGATAGCGGCCTTGAGTATATCCTTGGGTCACATGAAGATATTGCTGTAGGTATGGCCTCCGGGTATGCAAGTACGCGTCGCTACCATAGTCATCACGATGATAGTGTGTTGCCTGCTGGTGTAGTGAACCTACATATCACGCCCGGATTGGCCCACGGTCTCGGTAATATATATGCGGCAGAGTTTGCGGGTGCGCCGTTAGTAGTTACTGCTGGCAATCATGAAAAGGACTTCCGCCATGAAGAGCCGCTTCTTCATGGGGAACTGGAGGAGATGGTTGAACAGTTCTGTAAGTGGTCCGACGAGGTGCTCGACGTCTCAGCCCTGCCGACGATGCTTCGGCGGGCATTCCGGGTCGCACTCACTCCACCGACCGGACCGGTGTTTCTAGGGTTACCGATGGATGTGATGCTTTCAGAAACGGATCCTTCCGAGCTCGAGCGCTTGGGTCCGATCCCGACTGCAGGACCTGGTGATCAGGCCCAGTTGGATCATGCTACAAATCTACTGATCGAGGCTGATGAACCAGTACTCATTCTCGGAGACCAGGTGGCTCGTTCGGGTACCGATGCTGTTGATGCGGCTGTTGATTTTGCTGAGGCAGCTGGTACACGTGTTCATGGAGAAATCCTCGCTTGTGAAGTTAACTTCCCGACTCGCCATGAGCAATGGATCTCACATGTTCCTCCTGACGAGGACGTCGCAAGTATGTTGATGGATACAGATACGATCGTGTTTGCAGGCACGTCGACGAACACGACCGTCATGCGTCATGAGGATGACCTTGTAGCCTCGGATACAACCGCTATCCATCTCAGCGACGATGCTTGGGAAGTAGGAAAAAACCATCCAGCCGATGCCGCCGTCATCGGCGATCCCGGTCAAATCCTCGAAGGATTGGCGGGGCGGCTGCAAGACCGTCTCCCAGAAGAGGTCCGGCAAAAGCGACTTGAGATGGTTGCAGAGACGAAGCAGTCTCTGGGGAGCACCCTCGAATCGATGAGCGTTGACGAAGCAGAAGAGGGCGAGACCCGTGCAGGCAAACACGAATTGGTGGATACAATACAGGAGGTTGCACCTGACGCCTATATCGTTGATGAAGGGATTACCGCCAAGTATCCACTGCTGCTACGTTATGATATGGTACCGGAGCAATTCGTCTCGAACAAGGGTGGTGGGCTCGGCTATGGTCTTCCTGCCTCTGTCGGTGCAGCGCTAGCTGAATCTATGCAGGATGACCCGCGGACCGTAATCGGTTACATCGGTGATGGTTCCTACCAGTACTATCCCCACTCGATTTACTCCGCGGTCAGGTATAATCTGGATCTGACGGTTATTATTCCGGACAATCGCAACTACCGCATCCTGAAGGATAACACGATCAAGCTCTTTGGTGGTGATGATTCGGATTATAACTTCACTGGAATGGACTTCGAGCCGCCAATTGATCTTGTAAAAAATGCCGAGAGTCACGGTGCACGTGGCCACCGTATTGAAGTCCCTGAGAATATCGGACCCGTGCTTGAAGAAGCGATGGATACGCCCGGCACAGATGTGCTGGATGTACTCGTCCACGACTAAACAGCTACACCCGTTGCAGTCTATCCTTTTACTGCTTATCTGGCTGGTACACATTCGTCCGTTAGCATTCCATGACGGTGTTCTTGAGAACGCCTGATCATATTCCTCTCTGCTGTTCAGATTATTTGTTTAGTAGGGTCCATTTCGAGAGCGGCAAGCAATTCTCGATTTCCGCCACTAGTATTTTTTCGGCAACATCGGTTACCGCTGCCTGAGTCCGTAACAATAGTGGTTCTACCCTAATCTATAACTATCCTACCAGATATATATTGGACGAATGCGTATTGTCAGATTCACACCCAGTGATGGGATAGTACGACCAGGAATTCATCTTCATAGCGAGGATACTGTAATTGACGTGCCCACAGTCGGCAATTCCCTCGATATAGGGGTTCCATCGTCTGTTCAGTCGCTGCTAGCAGAACCATGTTGGCAAGAAAAACTTGAACTGATTCAAACTCATGCCAGAGAGTCAGGAGAGGGCTTGATCGATCGTGAGAAAGTATCATTTGATGCTCCGATCACGGATCCACAGAAGATCATCTGCGTCGGCCTCAATTACAGAGAACACGTTGAGGAGGCTGGGGATACAGCACCCGACAATCCGGTTTTATTCGCGAAATACCCGACCGCTATTACAGGCCCAGAAAAGCCGATCAGGTGGGACCCGAATCACACATCAGAGGTCGACTACGAGGCCGAATTAGCTGTTGTAATTGGTGAAGAGGGTCGCCGTATTAACGAAAGTGATGCTCGAGACTACGTCGCGGGCTATACTGTCGCGAACGATGTTTCAGCACGCGATCTACAGTTTTCCGATGAACAATGGGTTCGTGGGAAGACACTGGATACGTTCTGTCCGCTTGGGCCGAGGATCGTGACTGATGAAGAGATAACTGACCCGGAATCCCTCGAGATATGGGCGGACTTGAACGGTGAACGCATGCAGGAATCAACGACAGACAATCTTCTCTTCGGGATTGACAATCTTATCTCCTTCTGCAGTGACGCGTTTACATTGACACCAGGAGATGTCATCTTAACCGGGACACCACCCGGCGTTGGCAAGTTCCGGGAGCCGCCAACTCTCTTGGACGACACAGATGAAATAACGGTTGGCATTGAAGGTATTGGTGAGCTCACAAACCCGTGTGTCCATGAACCAACGACGGACTTTGATCGAGACGTCGATGGCTAATTGAACAAATATCAGGACCACTGACCCGACAGGATAGTGGATTCAGCAGAGCAGTTCATTAAATATGGTTTCAGGTACGATGCGCCCTCATACTTTTTCGGAAAGGATTCAAGGATAATCGTGAGAGTGTTACCGTTGACGGGTTGACGAACTGTTTGTTAACACGGTATCCTTCCGATGATTTCCGAAGTTTACAGAGCGAGAACAAAAGAAACTCTTCCACCGTCATTGACACCCCATTGCAAGGGAGACAAATAGACGGCTGCTTCGACGTTTGCTCTTCCGAAATAGATGTCGAATAGTCTGGCGGTTCGCGGTCACAGTTTTGGGCGGTTATCAGTGTGTATTATGAGTTGGGAACAATGTAGGAAATCGATATATGTGAATTGAATTGAGTACAGGAGTTACCAGTATCAACTGTGTTAGTTATCAGACGTCTCTTCGATAGTAGCAACTGAAGCAGTATAAAGAGGAGAAGACGTCTATATCATATAAGACCCTCAAAGAAGAGGCTGATCCCGCGGAATATACCAGCTCCTCGAGGGAGAACGATATTAAAGAAGTTCCTGAACACGACCTGAAGGACGACACCGGTCACAAAGCCGAATACAACTAGTTTGATCGGTGATCGGTATCCGACGTTCCATCCTGTGATGATCAGGAAGAATGGTGTGAGTACGACGAAGCCGACCGTATCTAGCAGACCCACGTACAGGAGCAGAAGCCCGATAGTACTGAGGTACGTAAGTCGATTATCCTCTGTTTCTGTATCGGACGTTGACTCGTCATCCACGTCTGCGAGCGCGCTATCTGCAGAGGGTGCAGTATTGGTCTTTATCCGGTAGGCGATGATACCGAGATTGGCTGTGCTTGCGATAATCATAACCCCTAGCACGATACGTGGCCAGAATGCTGCTCCTGGATCCCCGGTGGATGCTGTTACATCGGCAAACTCCGATGTTAGTGTGAAGAAGTATATTGCGAGTAGCAGGACTACTGTTGTGATACCCGCGTCCTTCAGGTGCCATTTCAAGGCTTCTCCGTCAGTTTTCAAGTAGCTTTCACTCATGTGATCTCACCCGTGTGCTGATGATGGTTCGGATTCCGTCGCGGTTGTCCAAGATCAGTGGCACAGTGAACAGCAGGATTCCAGCGACCATGAGGACACCAGAGATCGGTCGGGTGAAGAACACGGACATGTCTCCACCGCTTTTAACGAGTGCTCGACGGAGGCTAGGTTCTGCGAGCGGGCCGAGTACGAGACCGATTACGAGTGGGGTGACCGGATAGCTATAATCCAGAAGGTAGTATGCTATCACCCCGGCAACGATCATAATCCATACATCTAACATGATGTTGTTGATCGCAAATGCACCGATGACAGTGAACATCAGTATGAGGGTTAGAAGAATCGATTGGGGGATCAACCGGACCTTGAGATACGAACGGACGACTAGCCGATTGAGAAGGAGGATACCGATATTTGCTAAGAGTAACCCGGCAAAGAGGGTGTATACAAGGTTAGTCTGATTCTCAATAAGGGCCGGGCCGGGTCGGAGCCCGTGAAGGATAAACGCTGCAAGGATCACTGCTGTTGTTCCACTGCCGGGAATTCCCAGTGTAAGGAGCGGAACAAAGGCTCCTGCCGCAGCGGAGTTGTTCGCAGCCTCTGGGGCCGCAACACCTTCTGGGATCCCGGTCCCGAATTTTTCTCGGACGTTTTTTGGCACAATCCGCTGGGCAAATGTATAACCGAATAGGGCGCCTGTCGTTGCACCAGCACCAGGAAGTACTCCAATAAGTGTTCCAAGGACCGAGTTTACTGGGATGATCTTCGGAAACCGTTTGAAGTAATTAAATGGTGGGAGCCACGAGACGTCGGAAACATCCGATGTGTCGTCATTGGAATCGCTAACAACCATCTGCCCGCCGGAGCGGATCTGGTTGAAGACCTCTGCAACGGCAAAAGTACCGAGAATGATTGGGACAAATCCGATCCCTGTGAATAATGATCGGAGGCCGAATGTGAATCTCGTCTGGGAAGTTGTTGGATCGAGACCGACCGTTCCGATAAAGAGGCCGATCGCCATCATCATAACTGATTTCGTGATATTGTCTGCGCCGATAGTCGATACCAGTGCTAATCCCATGAAGATCACGGCGAAGAACTCGGCATCAGACATTCCGACTGCCCATTCTGCAAGCGTCGGGGAGAACAGGATGAGGATGACTGTCCCGATAATTCCACCGACCGCTGACGCAAACACCGCAGTACTGATTGCTTCCGAGAGTCGGCCGTTTTGATTCATTTCATAACCATCCAATGTGGTCATAACTGAGTTGGACTGGCCCGGAACCTTGAACAGAATCGCGCTGAGTGATCCGCCGTATACGCTAGCTACGTAGATTACACCTAAGACCATGATCGCGGTCGAAGGATCGAGCACGTATGTCAGCGGAATCAACAGGACGACGGCCATGAGACCGCTCATTCCGGGAATTGCCCCGCTGAACATACCCAGTGCTAAAGCACCGAGGAAAAGCAGCATGTTCACCGGGGACAGCAGGGTAGAGAATCCGGCTACAATATTACTTACTAATCCCATGATGATGGATATTATATGTGTGGTTATGAGCTCTCGGCCTGCACTTGATTCGCCCACTCGATGGACTGTTCAATCACCTCGATATTCCGTTGGATCTGTTGTCGGTACTCTTCTGGTGGCAGGTACCCCTCTCTCAGGTGGACCATTGTCTCTTCCTCCAGCTGTTGGTATTCTTCACTTTCCATCGCTTCTTGGTAGAGTTCATGGAGGTAGTCCACTCGTTCTTGTTCGACACCGGATTTTAATGCAACACCCCGCGAAACACCATACGTTGCGTCTGGAGCACCGATATCTGCTACCGTGGGGACATTCGGGAACTCATCGATCGATTCTTCAACACCAACTAGGATGAGTTCGACGTCACCGGATTCGTACTGTTCTGTGAGCTCTTGAATCTCACCGAACGAGGCATCAAGTTCCCCCGACATCGTATCAGTACGCATCCGGCCAGCATCATCGTATGAGACGAGTCTGTACCCGTCGAGAAGGTCCAGTGCGTTAGTCCATTGGAGGACGAACGTGGCACTTGACGGTTGTCCGACGACCCCGATTGTTGCTTGGCTTGAGTTGGAGTCCATGATGCTGATTAGTTCATCAATATCATCGACACCGTTTCCTTCGCGTCCACTCGTGAACATCCAACTGGTATCATGCTGAATCTGCATCAGGGGTTGCCAGTCGTCGATGGTGAACGATGCGTTGCCATTAGCGATATTCGCGGCAATTCCCATCGTATTTGCCCAGATGGTGTATCCGTCCGCCGGCTGCTCTAACACGTAGTTGGCGGAGTTGAGACTTCGTGCACCCGTGATATTACTCACGTTGATCGATACATCGTTGCCTCGCTCTTGGAGAATTGATTCGGCTGGCCTGGCGATCCCCCGGTGGAGGGTGTCAGTTCCGCCACCGGCACCGTATCCGACAACCACTTCTAGGTCACGGGAAGGATACTCAGTGCCTCCTGAGCCTGAGCTACCTCCGATGCACCCTGCGAAGCCGACCGTACTCAGTACACCTGCTGCTCCGATAACTTCTCGCCGATTGTATGCTCTTGTCGCGTCTGTCATTATCTATCAATCCACGACTGCATCCACCCAGTATATCAGGGGTATTAATAATAGTTAGGGATATATCCATCTTTTCACAGATGGAATGAGATCTAGGAACTTGTGTGACTGAATCACCGAAAAGAACTCTATTTCCTAAATCGGTCTTCTCTACAGTGAGAGGTGGAGTTACTGACTGGCATCTTCGTGTATACGATTTCGTGATACCACATGGATCACCGGAGGAAGAGCAGTAATCACGGTGAGGTGCAGAAGATCCGGTACTAGGGAACGTCCTGCCCGGAGGGGAGTTCGTTACATTCTCTGTATAGTCTTGACCTCCAGCGGATTGATCGAGTGAACCTATCGACAAAGAAGCGGAGATACACTACCGGCCAGAGTCCTATAATCCCGCTAAGATCACTGCTCTACAAGACAAGCATTGAATGACCCATATTCGAAGGAGAGAATCTGACCAAGAAGTTAGTAATTCTAGTCAAACTCCCTCAAACATCGATATTGGCCAGAAGAAGTGTTGTGTAACCTAATCTGTCCTATACGAAGTTTTATTAGACCGAATCCCAACACGTTACGTGTACGCATGCCAAGAAGAGTGAGTAATCACCTTTACTGGGTACAAGAGGTTGGACCGGACCGCCGTAACATGATCGAAGCAGGATCGAACAAGCAGGAATGGTACATCGAGGATGAATCTGTTCATATCCCACAGAACGTCTTCATATTCGATGATGAGCAGACATTGGTACTCGATACCTTTTCACCGGCGTCGACAGACAAGGTGCTACAGGATATTGAACATGTCCTAGATGGGCGAGAACTTGATTATCTGGTAGTGTCGCACCCAGACGTTCCTCACGCGGGTAATACGATGGCGATCCTTGAAAAATACCCTAACGCTGAACTGGTCGCCCCTGCATATGGGAAGGGTCACGAGCTCTACCATCTCGAGGACTCACGACTCGTCGAAGAGGGAGATACGATAGATCTCGGTGAACACGTCGTTGAATTCCACGAGGCAACGTTCCTTGATGCAGCTGTCTCATTGTGGATGACCGATCAGTTGACGGAGACGCTGTTCCCCATTGACTGGCTCGGATTTCCTCATCTTGGGACTGAGGAACTCACCTTTGTAGACGAGCTAGAGACCGAAATCACGCCCAACCGGCTTGAAGAGTTCCACGGTCGTGTGTTCTTCTGGTTCCAGTACGTAGATGTAGAGAAGATCCAGCGTGAGATTGACCGTCTTATCGAGAAGTTCCAGCCAGCAATAATCGCCCCAGGACACGGATTGGTGATACGAGAGGAACCCGAGCAGTATATGGAAATGATCAAGCCAGTGATTGAATCGATAAATTCTGATGGACGTGTGGGGACCCTCGGATAACTATGGCACGACAACTCACCTCTGAGATCACATGGATCCACGAGTGTTACGATCACGGTGATGCTCATGAGCATGTCTCGGTCTATCTTATCGAAGAGTCCGACGGATACATCGTAGTTGATACTGGCTCATTTTATCACCGGGAACGGATCACACAGGAGATCAAGTCCGAAATCGGCGAAAAAGAGCTCAAGGCGATTATCCTGTCTCACTCAGATTATCCTCACTCGTCTAATGTTGGTGTGTTCCGTGAGGAATGGGATGATATCGAAGTGTTTGCCTCGTGTGGATCACCTGCCGCACAGGGACTTGGGACAGCTACCCGGTGTAATATCGGGAGTACGATGGAGATCGTTGGTCGGTCATTCAGCTTCATTGATCCACCGTTAGCGGATAGGTCCCACACAGCCTGGATATTTGATCACAAAACGAGTACTCTCTTTGCTGCGGATGGATTCGGGACGGAACATCACGAGGGACAATGCTCATTCACCTCGAAGGAATTCGAGAACGGAATACCAGAAGAGGAAATCTATCGGTTCCATCGCGATACCCTCGTCTGGCTTCGATATGTGGATCCAATCCAGTTGCGGTCGGCTCTCGAGTCGATTCTCGATGAATTCGAGGTCGAAAACATCTGTCCAGTCCATGGCAACCCGATTATCGGTACGGATATCGATAGATACCTCGATCGGCTTACGGGTGCAGCCGAGCGTATCAGCAGTGAATACGAAGTTGGGGCCTCTGATACAGCCCGCGACTAGTTTATAGTCTCCTGTACTGTCCTTTAGAAAAGACCCGTCCACGCATCCAAACTCTCCATAACACTACGATTTGAAGTCTGCCTCCTCCCTCAAATATCCATGTAGTTCAGTGTTAGAGGAGAGAATTTCTCGTTATGAGTTCCATCTATATTGTTTCCGTGTGGTCTCTGACGTGTATCCACTAACAGTAAAATATACATGTTAGCAAGACACAGGAAGTAGTATGGAAGACACAGACACACTCGGTCTGGTCAAGTCTGATATACGCCTATTAGAGATTATCTCCACGCTTCAAGAGATCGATGGCGGAGGTGTAACCGAGGTCGCAGAATGTACTGGGATGAACACTAGTACTGTCCACAAGCATTTGAAGACGCTCCACCACGAGCGTTTTGTCCAGAAACAGGGGACGGAATATCATCTTGGGCTTAAGTTCCTAGACCTTGGAAGATATCTTCAGAACAAAACGGAGTTAATAGCCATCGCAGAGGAACATCTACGAGACCTAGCCGATAGTGTTGATGAACTGGTATCGCTCTCTGTAAAGGAGTACGACTACGGAGTCTATCTCTATTCGTGTAACGACAAATACGATATACAGGGCGCAACGAAGCAAAAAATCGGCCAATCCCGATTTGACCTCCATACCAGCTCTGCCGGTAAAAGCATTCTCGCTCAACTCGATGATGAACAGGTTGAATCAGTCATAGAGGAGCACGGACTTGATGCAGAGACGGAGAACACGATCACCGATCGGGAGAAGCTGTTTTCTGAACTTGAAGAGATTCGGAACAAGGGGTTTGCATTGAACCGAGGAGAACGCATTGAAGGCGTCTGGGCTATCGGATCGGGGTTTTATTCACCTGTCGGGGATTGCTATGCGGCACTCAGTATTACTTGTCCTGAGCACCGGCTCGCTAACGATGAAATCCGCGAGAAATACGCCGAGGAACTCTTTAACACAATAAATGAAATAGAGATAAAGCTCCGGTTCAAAGATCAAGACTGATTTTGCTCCTGAATTTGCTTGTGCGTATCATCCACTCACAGTAGATCAAGAGGAGTAGTATACGAGTCTTCCGCGTAGTATGTTCTCGAGATCGATGAGTCAACAGTAGAACCGTAATGGATCGCATTGAGAAAGCGGTCGTCAGCATCCAAAACAGATTACAATCATATGTTTGTAAATCCGCTCTTGTAGAGTGCTGTCCACCAGTAAAACCGTAATGGGTCGCTTTGAGAAAGCGGTCGTCAGCATCGAAAGTAGATTACAATCATATGTTTGTAAATTCGCCCTTGTAGAGTGCTGTCCACCAGCATAGCGAGTCGAATTCTTTCCACTGCCAGTGGATATAGCTATGGTAGCTAAAAAGGATTAAACCTGAGTTTGAGAACTTTGCAGTCAGACATTTAGCCGGTGGTTCCTGATATTGGCGACGTATTCTATCCAGGCAGAATTATTCAATAATGAGCGTCGGGAAACCATCTATCACCTTTCTCCTACAGGTCAGAACGATATGTACGCGCACTGTAAAAAACATGATAACATATGACGTGATAGCAGATTAATAACGAACGATGAAAAGAGGACCATTAGAAGGAGCTGGTCGACAGACGACGGCAACTAGTTCTGCCTGTAGCGTGGCGGTTTTTGTCCTTCTAACGCTGGGGTTCGTACTCGTGATCGTGAGTAAAATCATTGAAGGGCAATTTCCTGCAGGTGGTCGAAGAACTAAGATAGCTTGGGACACAGCCATCATCGGCCAGATCCCTGTAGCGATAACAGCTGTCCAGCAGGAACGTGAGCTGTTACAACAGGAAATAGATGCGTTTGACAAGTTCATAGTTGAGGTTAAATCGATCACGGTTCCAACGAACAGTACAGATAGTCTCGGCCCTACTCTCACCAGCCAGACCAACGTGAGCAGTAGCGGACTTCAGGAGGTTCAAAATGCCTACCGAACTACAATCATGGATATGGACCATTTCGATCAGGAGTATGGTGAAGAGTTACACGAAAATATGGCTGTTGAACTAACTGATAATGTTGCAACAGCAGTTACGAATGGCCATCAGTTCTCGCACCCGCTTAAACAAGCGGTGATACAGCAATCTCATCTGTCCAAGTCCCAGCGGGAGTCGTTACTGCAAACAGTTGATTTAGAACGTGAATCGCTTGAGCACGCCAAAGAGAAGTTACAAGAAATCAATCCTGATTTTGAATACGGGACAGATCTGTCCAGTCTTACTCTTACCAACCTTTTTTGCTATGACCGCCGTCTACGTCAATGTATGGCGAAATATGAACAACTACTTAGTAATCGTCAGAACCATATTCAATCCCACAGCAAGGTAGGATCAAAGATTGGACAACCGTATGTTCAGTTCTATCTTTACGAATCCCTTGAGGTCACCTTCCCAGTACTATCTGCTACTATAAATCAGTACAGTCTGCTTCGGGAACAGCAACAAAAAATTCACCAAAAGATTATATATTGATAATTTGCTGCATAGTACGTAACCACTAGTTTAAGGGAAATTACAAGATTATATACTGGAATTTTATAGTTTAGCACCTTCACTGGCGTCTGTCTGTTGAGTGACTGGTGTGGTCGTTTCGTGTTATAATTGTGTGCTAAATACCCAAGACTGTTCCTGATGCTCGCCCGACTGTTCACCTACGATTCGTGAAGCAATCAATACGCATCTTAAGGGTGTGAAACCACTTTTTGATCAGGTTTTGATCAATGTATCCGAGTTAACCACTCAATCCGAACCGAGAGAGGGTAGTCAGATAGCCATAGTCATAAACGAGAAACACAGTGTCGGATAGATCGTGCTTCTCGGTCAATCGGTAGAGAAACGCAGCAGGTAGATTGGTGCCTTATGCTTAAACACTATGACATTGAGAATGAGCCATGAATATAGCAGAATTGTATTATAAAACAATACCGGTTGCAGCTAATCTTGTCAAAAGTCTCACTAATAGCGGTCCGAGACGGCTTCGCCGTCCTCAGAACCCAGAGCGTTTTGATGAGCCGCACGGAAGCAAAACTCTCGTGGACGTTAGCGGGTCTGAGACGTCGTTAGCCAGTCGGTGGCCGCGCCGAAACCCACGAACACGATGAGGACGATCGTTGAGTTAGAGGCCGCGAGCAGCACGAGCGTCGGATACGACAGGACTGCCAGCTCTGGGACCGTTCGGAGGGCCGGCACGGAGTAGACTACGAGTGCAACGACGCTGATCAGCCCGATGCAGGAACAGCGCGACTGTACCATGGGCGGCGGAACGCCACGGCGGAGATTCGCCGGTCACGGTTCTTCCGTTGACGGTCGATGATCGGAAAGGATGTCGAATGACTCCTCAATATCGCCGAGTACGAGCAGCGCGTAGTATCGGAGATACATCACGACCGGGACCTGCGCGAGCGTCGAGATGACGAGCATCGCCAGCCCGAACAGGAGTGCGAACCCGACGAGGAGGACGATCCCGATTGTCGACGACAGTGAGACGGTCACGTGCGTGATTCCGGCCACGATGAGAACGGGAATGAGAAGCACGATCGCGATGATTCCGACAACGCTCGAGGCGATGATCCCGGCCGCGACCGTCAGCAGGAACGCGATCACGATATACGTTAGATACTGTTTCCACGCTGTCTTGATCGAACCCCAGAGGCGACGCCACGCCGTGAGTACGCCCGAATCCGTCTGAATCATGAGCGGCACGACGAACACGGTCGTCAACCCTGACACCAGCGCGTACAAGAGACCGATGATGAATAACACCGGGATCCCGATGAGGAATGCTGCGAAGGGAATCGTGGGGTCAAGCCCAGTCAGGATCGGGACGACGGTCAGCGCGAACCACCCAGCAACCAGTGCGAACATGGGGACCCCGATCGCGATCCGGAACCCGAACAGACGGAGTCCCTGTCGCCAGCGTTGGCTCCAGTAACGTCGGATCGACACCTCGCCGGTTCGAAGCGATTCGATCAGCACGAATTCCATGATCGCCCCGATGAGTGCTAACAGCGCACCGAGGATGAGTCCGGCAACGATGAGTGCGACGACGAGCGTTACGATGTTTACCGGGGCGTTGAACGGGAGACCGCTTTCAGGGACATATGCGGATGGCGTCGACGTGTTGAACTGTGCCGATGGGAAGCTCACGCCACTCCCGACAAAGAACACGATGAGCGCGAGCTTCAGCCAGCGGCGCACATCGATCGGCGTTAGGAACTCCCGGGTGACGCTGAACGCCTCCCCGATATTTTCGAGGGCGTGGAGGGACATAGGTCTGATATCTCAAACAGATAATTAGCCCTTCTGGTGGTCCTTCGTCCAAATTCCCCGCATGAATGTTCGTTAATATATTGTTCTGCTGGGGCCTAAGACATGTTATTTCATATTGTTTCAATCAAAGAGTATATTTATATTCCCATAGATAAGGCAGCATGCACCGGGATTGAACCGATGCATACCCAGATTCGCATATATGATTACACGGTCAGTCACTATCGAGGAAATCGATGACCTGTACCTGATGTGGAACGACCATATCAACGCCTCCGCCCTCTATCGTCGCGCACTCCGCGATGAGATGGACGTTCGAGATATCGATCCTGATGAACTTCGTGATTTCTTCCAGCGGGCCCGCGAGCAGGGCTACACATTCGAAGAGATCGCTGAAAACACCAGCCGATTCGCTGATCTCCAGTCGCTCGTGGAGGACCAGCAATGCCAGCCTACGGCTGGAGATGCCACTGATGAGTAACTCGCTATGTCCCAGGATACCAACTCCTCCGGCCCCGAACGTAGTACCGAAGCAGAGCCAACGACGACCAGTAGAATCCTGAAACAGGTCGCACTCGCCATCGTCCTTTTGAGTCTGTTTACCGTACAGCCTGTCTCGGCACAGAGTAACGCAGTCTGTAGTGCGGACAACCTCCCCAGCATGATTGAGGGCTTCTTCCAGCTAACTACCGCATTGGGAATCGTCGGCCTCGCCATCGTCTGGCAGGCAGACTCCCTTATCGAGATGTTTACCCTCAATCCGGAGCAGAAGAAGGGGCTCAAGCGTCACAAGCGCTCGGCGATGAAGTCCGCAGTCATTCTCGTCGTTCTCGGTCCACTGTACACCGTCGCCGGGTCGATGATGAGCCTTCCGCTGGCGGAGTGCGTTGACCTCGTCCCCTGGTAGTCACTCTGCCATCCCCATCGTGAGTCACATGTTCCACCGAAAACTCTCCGTGTTCATGGCCGCCATGCTCGTGACGAGCCTAGTTACCGGTATCGTCGCAGCCGATCCGCCGCGGCCAGGCACAGAGGGGAACGGGCTCACTGAAAACGAGTCCGCATCGCTGTGGTCACACGATGCGGACACCTACATCTCCCAAGAGGAGTACCGCCAGCGATACGGCGAAAACCGCTCCGCCGTCCACCAAGTCGCGAATGGGACAGATATTACGTTCAAACGGCCGCCGGAGACCGCTGCAACGTGGACGCGAAACGACTTCGAGGACCTCGAGGCTGGCAACGCAGACACCTCCGTGCATCCGCCACACGCGGACCTTGAGGACGGCGTCTTCATCGATGACGCTCATGCCACGATCTTCGCTGTCCACCCCTCCACACGGGGACACCTCGAGTCCAGCGAGGCGCCGCTCTATATCGCACCGAACGGGACGATTCGGGGATTCATCGACTATCGTGTTCGAGTTCCGAACGGGAATTCCTCTGAGAACGCGACTACGGAGTGGTCGCTTGCGGAGCACGAGATTGAAGAGGTCCGATTGAAGAACGATCGAGAGGTCATCGCAGAGCAGGACGGTTCCCACACGCCGACTCTCAACTACCAGATCGAGGATGCCTGGAATGCGAATCTCACGCTCGAAGCGGAGATCGACGTCCGTCTGAAGAAGACCACCCAGACTGGTCGAGACAATCAAACAGACGTCACCGTCACCTACCAGACGGAATCACGTACCGTCTCGGATTCGATCAACGTCGAGATCTATGACTTCTCGGCATCCACCTATTATGCCGAGTATCCCAACGGGGATTCCGGTGTTGCCACCTTCCAGTCCCGGCCGTGGCAGGGATATACCTTGACTGAAGATGGTGAGACGAGGGTTCGTGGCGTCTGGCGGTTCTACACAGCTCGAAACACTAACTGGGATACGCTCGTACGGTCGGACCGGACGGATAGCACCACAGTCGAATCCGATGCGATTCCGGTCTACGTCCATGCGTATCCATCGCGTATCGGTCCGCGTGCCGAACCAGTTCGAAACGGCCCGGAACTCATCGATACGTGGGGGATTGACCGCCCATCACCGGTCGATACCATCGGAGAGAACATCAACATCGACATCGTCAACCAGTCGTACACGACGACGTATGGGGTCGCGGTGCGTGCCGAAAACGTCGACCGCGACGCTCTCCAGGTAGCCGGAATCGTCCGGGGCGTGAATGCCTCGATCATTGAGCCAGAGGGAGGATCCCAGCGACAGCTCCGACGTAGCAACCTCTCCGTGGAGGTCATCGAGCAGAACCAATCGCAAGCGACTGTCCAGCTCGAGCTCCGGGATAATCAGACCGGCACACCGATCGAACTCGACGATAGCCGGCAGTATCCAATCGGAGGGGCCACCCGGAACGGATACATCACCATCGCGAATCAGCGTGTCGAAACCAACGCATCCGGGGTAGCTATCGTGACGATCGACGAGCCGGGTATCTACACGGCTCGATACTACCCCGGTTCGTGGCTTAGCCATAATCCTGCATACGTGAGCGACACCGCAACCACTCGCTGGCACCCATTAGGGACGATCGAGGGATGGTTCGCTCTCGTACTTGAGGTTGGCTGGCAGCTCCTCCCGTTTTTCGTGATGTTCTACGCAGGCAAGCGTCTCTTGCGGATGCTCGGTCCAGAAGACATCTTCCAACGAAATCCATGACACAGAAGAATCCACGAATCAGTAGGCGAACCGTCCTACGAACATTCACAGGCGCTACGTTCGTGAGCATTGCTGGCTGCCTGAACAACGATGGAGGCTCTGGAACGCTTAGTGACAGAACTACCTCGCCAGATGGACAGGGTCCACTCCAGCGTATCGCTATCGATGAGACAACGCTTGTCGTTGAGCTCTCAGCAGAAACCGATGTCGATCAGATCAATCTCATCCAGCCGGATGGAGAAGTGTTCGGACAGCGTGATGTGGCCACCGGTTCCCAACAGGTCTCGTTCGAAATCGGAACCACGTATGCCCCCGGTGAATATCGTGTACTCGCTCTAGAAGGTGAAGAGACTGTAGGAGAGTCTTCCCTTTCTATCCAGCCTGATCTCAGAATTATGGAAATGGGAATAGGGAAGAACCGACCTGAAAAGATGTGGGATAGCTCAAGTGACAAAATCACTAAAGAGGCTTTCGTATCTGTCGAAAACCAAGGGAGTGGCCCAGATGCGATCATGCAGCTCCTCTTCGTTGGAGATGTCCCATATCCCTCAGATGAGGAAGGAACGAACTACGCCGACAGCGATGAAATCAGTGGCATATACGATCCAGAAAGGGATGCAGAAGTTGATGAAATGGTCATAGAACCAGGAGAGAAGCTTACACTGTACAGTTACCGTTCACCGTTTGCATTCATCAGAGGAGAGGGGACTTCGTGTAAGATCGAAGAACAAAACGGGAGATTCGAAGTTATCTTGGAAACACAAGTAGGGACTAACCGAGTTTCTAAGTCTTACAGTATCCACTATTCTGCGTCAGAAGAGTTCGATAATTGCGGGATCACAATTAGTGAGGACTAACGATGGTAGATTTAATTGATGTCATCCTAGAAGGGTTCAAAGACATCGTCGATTGGGTAATCAGCCTCTTCATGGAAGGGTTGAACACCGGTTATGAAACCCTCTCTGAGGAGATGTTTAGGACCCCTACGCCCGAAACGGAGGAAGCATTTGTCTTTGGTGCGCCGACAAACGGACCCTGGCCAGCAATTCGCGATGCGTTGGTTGGGGGTGAGATTCTGCTTATCTCTCTACTTCTTTTGGTAATGTGTGTACAAGGACGACACACAGTTCGAATATTCAATATTGGAAGTGCCTATGAAGCGAGGCGGACAAAAAAGACCGCTTGGGTTGGCGCCTTCCTCATTATCAGTTGGTACTGGGTGAGTGTTCTCGGCCTTTACATCGTCGACGGATTCACTATTGCGTTGATGCCGAGTCTGGACTCCCTAGGTGATGCGATGCTGAATTTTCTCAAAGAGTCACTGACGAACCCCGGACTTGCATTCGTGTTTGCGATTATCGGTGGCCTCTCAATGTGGGCTTTGGAGGCCCTATATTACATCCGGGAGGTTTTGCTCTACGTGTATGTCTATGGAATGCCGTTGGCGTTCGCCCTCGCATACGGTAATATTCCGGTCCTTTCCGACATCGCGATGGAATTTTCCAAGCGATTTGTTCCTCTGGCAGTTCTTCCCCTTCCAGCAGCAGTCGTGTTCAAAGGATACGATCTTCTCTACTCAGAAGGGGCTCTTTCTCCAAATAGTGCGTTTCTGAAGTACTTAGTTGCCGCTTCACTACCTCTCATCGCGGTCTATCTCACTTGGAAGACCTTCAAATTCGCAACCCCGCTGACCGCTAAGGCCCTTGGAGGTGCGACAAAAGGAGCAGCTCTTGTCGGCGGCGTCGCCGCCGGGGCCTACATCGGCGGCGCCGGCGTTGCGACGACCGCCGCACGGTGGGGCCCGAAAGCCGCCGCGGGCCACGCTCTCGCCCAGAAGGCTGCTGCTCGAGGTGGGCACAACGGTGAGGGAGGAGACGCACCATCGTACCGCCGCACCGAAAACGACCCCGGTGGAGTCACAGCGGAGACAGCGGGTGACAGCCGTGGAATGGACTTTGACCGAGGTGTCCACTAACGATGTCGATCGATAAAGACGCAGCCGCACGGCGTATCATGGATCAGTTCGGTGAGGAGAGCCGTATTCCCTACCTCAACATCGAGGAGGGGGACGTGGGCGTCTTGATCGCCTTCCCGATTATCGGCCTGTTCATCGCCGGCCTAACCGGCATCGAATCACTGGCTCTCCCATTCGTCGCGGGTGGCTTCGGCTTCGGCGTCGCGATCGTCTACGTCTCACCCGATCACGTGAATGCATGGACGTGGACGAAGGACGTCTATCGATACGCTAAGCGGCCACAGGTCACGTTCAGCGCACCTGAAGAAGCCGATAGTACCACCAACGAGACGGAACGGAACGAGGGTGGGCTCGCAAACTACACGCCGTTCAAGCCGGACGAACGAACTCAGGACCTCACGAACATCGAGCGAGCGTGGCCGGGCGCTGGCGCGATTCAACGTGCCGACGGGACGATGGAGGCGTTCATCGAGATTGACCCGGGCAACATGGATTTCGCGATGTCCGACGACTGGGCCCAGCTCCAGAAAGCCGGTGAAGAGTTCGCTAACAAAGAACTGGACTCAAAGCTCAAACTCCACGCGACAACCCGTTCGTTCCCAGTCGAACAGATTACGGAGAACATCGAAGACCGACTGAACGACGAAGACGTCACGGAGAATCCGATCTTCGAAGAACTTCTCGAGGAGTATCGGGAGACTCGACCGAAGGAGATGCGCGAACGTGGCATCCAGCAGGTTCGATACTACATTGGTGTCGAGGTCACGCCGCTGGAGGTCTACGACCGCTTTCGCGATGAGGGCACTCCTGCCGAGAAGCTTACCCAGTTTCCCGTTATCGGGTTCCTGTTCAATCCGTTCGTCACCCGCCGTGAGGACCTCACTGACGTTGAGCGCCGCGTCCAGATGTTCGAGAAACTCGATAGCCGAGTCAACGACGTCCGTGCCGAATTCATCCAGCAAACATCCGGGTGGTCCGCGCGTCGACTCAGCACGGTCGAGCTGTTCGTCCTGAATATAGATTTCTGGAACGGCCGCGAACACGACTACGACGACGCAGCACGCGTCATTCGCGAACAACCCATCATTGGCCACTCGCGCCGGGAGGATGATCACGATGCGTGACCTGCCCCTCCAGTCTGGTAGCCGCGCTATCAGCCGGGTAGTCGAGTGGCTCTCGAACCCGACATCGGCCGAAGGTGCAGCACTCTACGTCGGGATCGTCGTCGTCCTCGGCGCCGTCGGGAAATTCCTCTGGGACAAGTATACCGAAGACGACGAAGAAGAGGTCGAGTTCTCGGACATGCTTGACGAGGAAACGCTCGAAGAAGGGCACGCCGAACGCCAGCTCCTCGACGACATTGCCGAGTCACACAAGACGGTCACGGCGCCGGCCGCCATCGAGTGGGAAACGCGGGCCGCACGTGTCGGGGAGCAGTGGACGACGACGCTGTACATCGCTGACTACCCGGATTACCCCAACGACGGCTACCTCAGCGACCTCTTCGAGATGACCGACGTGCAGTTCGACTTGACGGCCCACATCACGCCGAAGAACCAGGAACGGGCGCCAAACGAACTGCAGGATATCGCTGATGACCTCCAGGTCGACGCCGACCTCGAACAGAGCGTCCGGAGTGCCTATCTGCAGGAGCGCGCCAACGAGGCCGCAGCGACGTATACGGCCGTCGAGAACGGAGCGAGCGTCTTCGACCAGGGGCTGTTCATCACGGTGCGAGCTGACGAGAAAGACGAGCTCAGAGACGCCGTCCAGACGGTCAAGAGTGCACTCCGCGACGATCCGGCGAACCTCACGCCGAAGACCGCGATCTGCCGGCAGGACCTCGCCCTCCAGTCCGCCGCGCCCATCGGCGACAACGAGTTCGGCCGCACGTCGATCGCGCTCGGCGGCGCCGTGGGGGCGTTGCTCTCCTCGCCGCACAACGCGACGATTCTCGAGGAGGGCGGCGTTGAGTTCGGGATTCACAAGGACAACCAGAGCCCGGTCGTCATCGACCCGTTCGCTCGAGACAACGGGTACGCGATGTTCACCGTCGGCGACACGGGGTCGGGGAAGTCGTTCAGCTCCAAGCAGAACTTCATCCGGTCGATCGAGCAGAGCAAGGACCGCATCGGCATCATCCTCGAACCGCTGAACAACTGGGCTGGCGTCTCGGAGGCGCTCGATGCCAAGCGGATCACCGTCGGCGGGACGCTCGGCCTCAACCCCTTAGAGATTCGGGAGACCCCCGAACACGTGCAGCGAGCGATGGGTGAAGACGCCAGCCCGTTCAACGAGAAGCTCGACGACGCGATGAGCTTCCTCACCAACTTCTTCGCGCTTCGTGGGATCTCACTGGGCGACCGCCGGACGACGCTGGAACTCGGCCTCAAGCGTGCGTACAAGCGCAACGACATCACCGACGACATCTCCACGCACGGCAATCCGAGTCCGACCATCCGGGACATGATGGACGTCTTCGAGGAGATGGTTGACGAGCCCGAGGAGTTCGTCGTCCGGTCCGACGAGGAAGCGGGGAAGATCAAGGAGGACGCAACATGGCTGCTCGATCAGCTCCGCCCCTTCGAGGAAAGCGGTCGGCACGCAAATCTCGGGCAGCCATCGGATTTCGACATTCGCGACGAGAAGGTCATCTACCTCGATCTCGCCCAGCAGGAAGGCAGCGTCGACAGTAGTACGGCACTGACGATGCAGCTACTCATCTCGCTGGTCTACGAGCGGGCGAAGGTCTCGGAGAAGGAGGTCGTGTTCTACATCGACGAGGCCCGCTACATCATGCAGGACGCTGCGAGTCTTGCCTTCCTCGAGACGGTGTTCCGGCACCATCGACACCACGACCTCTCGATCCGGCTGGTCACGCAAACCGTCGACGAGTTCTTCGAACACGCGGAGTCCGAAGCGATTCTGGATCAGTGTGCGGTCAAGCAATTCCACCGATTGGACGGGATGGACGGAGAGTGGGCCGACGAGTTCGGGTTGAACTACGCGCAGATGCGGTTCGTCCAGGATGCCGTTCCCGGCAATGAGGATGCCGGCTTCTCCGAAGCGCTGGTCGGCGTCGACGGTGAGTGGCGCGGGATCAAGGTCAAAGCGATGCCCAAGGAGAAGGAGATCATCGACTTCGACCCGACTGCACAGGTTCGGTCCTCGCTCCCTGGCGCCGGCGACGGCGCCGTCGGTACCGAGATGCAGGAGTTCCAAGAGGAGCTCGAAAACCGAGCAACGAACGACGAAGACGACGACGCAGACATCATTGCGGCCGAACCGGACGGCGGGTCTGCCGAGGGGGATAGCGATGGGTGAATACCTTCGCGTGACGCCGACCTCCGAGCGACTCGATCCGGAGCGTATCCCTCGAGTCCTCGAGAGTCTCCACAAACTAATCACGCCCGGATCGTCGAGTCTCGGGGCGACACTGAATCCGCTCCACAGTGAGACACCGCCGCGGTTCGAGTTCCTCGCGATGAGTGACGGCCCAGACGATCCGGTGGAGTTCTTCTACGGGGCCGATGCGCACCTTGATACGCTCGAGAAGCGCCTCCGTTCCATCTACCCAGCAACGTTCGATATCGAACGCGTCGACGTCGACATCGCCACCCGACTCATTCAGCCGGTCGAGTTCACATTGCAGGAATTCGTCGAACACTACGAGGCCGGGCGGCTGCAGTACGAATTCGGCCCGGCGGAACAGTACGAGCTCGTCGACGAGGAATCAGCGGACTCCGAGTCAGCCGAAGCAGATCCTGTTGTCGACGGCGGTACGGCATCCACGACAGTCCCAGATCATCACGTTCCAGTCGGGGACTCGGCTCTCGAGCTAGCGCCGCCTGATGCACTTCCAGACGACGAAGAGGAGCAACGGGCAATCGAGAAGCCGACGATGACACCGGCGGGAACAATTCTGGCTCGCCCGGCGAAAGATACCGTCTCCCCACTTGGTGTCCGGTGGTGTGGATCGGCGACGCGAAAGCGGGACTGGATGACCTCGTTGACGCCGTTCTCAGCGGAGGAAACGAACGGGGATCTCTCGTCCGTCGACCAAGCCGGCGCAGCGCTCGCGTCACTCATCGATCACCTGATGGAAGCAACAGCGCCGACCGCGTTCCAGGTCGTCTTCCAACGCCGATCCAGCTGGCAGTCAGACGCGGAGGTGCGGAAAGAAGACCTCGTCGACGGCCGAGATACGTTCTTCCAAGAGGTAGTCGGATCGTTGCTCGAGGTCGAAGACCAACGGAGCGACCAAGACGAACGGCAGATCAGCGAATCCGTCGAGAAACGGATCGAGTACATCGACACGAAGAACGCCAAACGGTCGTTCACGGTCAATATCCGCGCTGTCGGCGTCCCCACCGACGACACCCGCGACGACCTCGATGCCCGAATGGAGTCACTGCTTCCAGTGTTCGATCCGCTTGATGGACCGTTCTACGAGGTCCAGGGGAAACGCCTCCGTGACAGTGGCTTCCGTGAGAAAACGAAGATGAAAAACGCACAGGCCGCCCTGCAGCGTCTCCTCGACCGCGAACTGACGACCGGACGAGGAAAGACACGGCCCGAGCTAGTTCTCTGTGGGACAGAGCTGGCGAACTTCGTGTTGGTTCCCTCTTCCGAACAGTTGACGGTCGAGGGGACACGGGGCACTCGAGCCGAACAGCAGAGCAGGAATCCGTTGCCGTGGCCGAATCCAGACCTGATTCAGCAGTTCCAAGACGGGATGGCCATCGGGTATGCCCTCGACGAGAACGGCGAGCCGCGACCGGATCCGATCCGTATTCCGCCGGATCTGTTGACAACGCACTACGGCCGTTTCGCGTCGACTGGCGGTGGAAAGTCGAAAGCTATCATCAACGATGCACTGTCTCTCCGGGAGACGACCGGTGGACCCGTCGTAATCGTTGATCCGAAAGGCGATGGGATGTGCGAGAACTACCTTCGCTGCCATTACGAGCGGTTCGGGGGCCTAGACGACGTCTACCAGTTCCGTGTTCCGGAAGCCATTCCTGCGTTCTCCTTTTTTGACATTCGTCCCGCGCTGGAAGCCGGGCGCAACCGCGAGGACGCGATTCAGGATAAGGTCGACCACTTCCACGACATCATGCGGATGGTCATGGGCCGCGAGCAGTACGGCCAGGCGTTCGTCGCGAACGAGATCCTCAGTTACCTCATTAAGTCTCTCTTCGACGAGGAGTACGGGAGCGACGCCTTCAGCCTCGATGATCTCTTCACGGCTGCACTCCAGATGCAACGTGAGCGAACAGTACCTCCGGTCTCTGCAGAGAACCAGAACGTCGAAGAGTCGCTCACGCGCCACTTCGCGAAGGACGACCACCAGTTCCAGGTATCGATGGATGCCGTCGGGAACCGTCTCGATAAACTCAGAGAGGACGCGCATCTGCGACGGATCTTCAGTCACGTTCCCGAGCAGAACGACGCCGGCGAGTATGTCGACAACTGCTTCGACTTCCGCGAGTTCCTCGATGAAGATGCCACCATCATCTTCGACCTCGGCGATCTTCGGCCGGAGGCCCAACGAGCCCTCACACTCCTGCTGTTGAGCAATCTCTGGGACGCCGTTCAGGTGCGCCGGCGAGACGGCCAGACCGACTATGAGAAGCTCACGAACCTCATCATCGAGGAGGCGGCCCCGGTGGCGTCGACGAAGCTCGTCTCTGAGCAACTGCTTCCCCAGGGACGGTCGTTCGGGCTGAGTATGGGACTCGTGATGCAGTTCCCCGAACAGGTGCGAAATCGTAACGAGCGGGCCTACGATGAGGTGCTGAACAACATCAAGACGAAGCTCATCGGCAACATCTCGATCGAGCGCGATCTTGCTGAATCGCTCGCTCACGAGGACCTCAGCCCGACCGAACTCCGCAACCGGATCAACACGCTTCCGAGCGGCGAGTGGATCGCGCAGCTCCCGAGCCCGTCGTTCGGGGAGACTGGCCCCCCGCCGTTTTCACTGAAGCCGCTCCCGATTGCGGCAGGGCATCCAGAAAGCGACCAGCCGCTCACAGAGCCCCAAGAAGAGCATTTCGAGTCCGTGTCCCAGCCACGGATGGCCGAGCGGACACAGGCCCAGTACGGGCTGACAGAGACGACTGAGTCCAACACTGCTCCGGAAGAGACTGGCTGGGGGAGTACGGGGGCCGAGACGACGGGCTCAGCTGCCGAGGGCGACTCAGGAACGAACCCGACGCAGTCCGCGTTTATCAGCGAATCGACGGCCGAGGACGCATTGACGTCGACCACGCAGCCTGAAACGGACAGCGACCCAGATGCGGATGAAACAGCGATGAACCCCCTGTTCGGGCAGGCCACCGAGACGGACGAGAACCCAACTGGTGACCAAGCAGCGCAGCGGGAGAACGGGGCAACACCCGTCCAGGAAAGCAGCGTGCCCGTCCCCGATGACGAACTCCGACAACGCGGGCTCAGCCGTGACGACGTCCGGTTCCTGAATCGGATCCTCGACGTGATGAACCGAGAGGACGACGAGTACACGCTACTGGACAGGATGAGCCAGCTTCGGGACGAATACGACGACCTCCATATAGAGCGGCTCACAGAGCAGGGTCTCCTAGAAGCGGAATCCGCGGCGGGGCGCAAGTACTACACCGTCCTCCCCGACGGTCGAGACCTCCTCGGGAGAGAATTGAAGGCGGGACCAGGAGCGGGCGATCTCGGCGAGAAAACGCCACACAAGGTTGGCGTCCGGCTCCTCGAGCTGTGGCTCCACCAGCGGGACGATGTCGTTCGCGTGGAACCGTACTACGAAACCGATGACGGCACCGTACTGGACGTGGCCGGCTTCGACGAGGACGGCGATCCCGTCTGGGCCGGCGAAGCAGAGCTCGCAAGTAACAACCGGCACGCCCCGGTCGAGGATTACGACAAACTCAGCGCGGTAGACGGCGACGCGATCTGGGCCTTCAACAATCGCGAGACAGCGCTCGACGTCCTGGATAGCCTTGCCGACGCGGATCGGATCGACGAGCGGGTCAGCGGGCGGGCGGCACGGTCGTTCGCGACCATCAGAGACGCCGTCGACGACTTCGGTGCTGCGGGCCTGACCACCGTTCAGGGCTTCAAAAATCTCGATCAAGTACTCAACCAATGACCTGGCGACAGGCTACCCGCGAGGAGATTTACGCCTACTACGCCGAGGAGTTCCCCCGGTATCTGGAGGACCTGCCAGAATTCATCACGGCGACTGGCCCGAAACAGTACGCCGTCGCCTTCCGAGAGTCCCACCCGGTTCGCAAAGACGATGTGCCGGCCAAGGACTTCATCCGGCGAGATACATGGCAAACAGATGCGTCGGGGGACCGAACGACGCCCGAGTTCGACGACTTCGAGGATGTCGTTGAGTTCATTCGACATCCAGCTCGCAACGACCCGCTGGGGCGGAGCGAGTTCGCGCTTGCTGACCCGGAGGTACTGGAGAAACCGGAGCCACGACCTGACGCCGTCTACTATGCGCTGGATCACTGGGAACGGCCGTGGGTCCTCCTCGTCGACATCGACGCGAAAGAGATTGCCCGAGACCGGGCGGAGCAGCTGGTCCCGGCGGACGTCGACGACCCGGACGACGATGCGCTTCTCGACGCCGCGGGTATCCTCGACGCCGCTCCCGAGGGGTATCCGTACGCCTTCGAAGACGTCGACCGCGCCATCGAGGACGGATTCGAGGTGCGCGACATCTTCGAAGACGATTTCGACGCCGAGGAGACGATGGTCGTGTACAGCGGACAGGGTGTCCACGTCTACCTGCTGGATACCGACCCGGCGCACCGATACGACGAGCAGAGTCGCGAGGTGTTGAACGACCTCCTGCTAGAGACGTACGACATCCCAATCGACCCCGTCGTGACGGCCGACCGCCGGCGTGTCGCCCGCCTGCCCTATTCACTTCACGCCGACGTCTGTAGTATCGTTCAACCCATCGAGAGCCCGGCGTTCGACGTTCGGTCGGCGACACCCGAGGTGATCGACGAATGAGTCCGAGTACGCCCACCGACGACGAAGACATGGCGTATCGAGTTGTGGCACTTCCGTTGGAGTACGGGGATAGCCGCATCAACCAGCTGTTTACGCGTGGCTACAATCGATACATCGTCGACGGCGAGGACCAACCCGAGGACCTCGTGAACGACGTCGAGCGGTTCGGGACAGCGGCGTTCAAAGAGCAGGTTCGCGCCGACGCCGCCGAGGAGCCGTTCGTCGACGAACCGGGGACGCTCGCCGTGCTCGCGACGTTGAGCGCGATCTGTGTGAAAGAGCACCCGAAGTTCGAGCACGCGTCGCCACGGAACATCCAGGTGCTCTACGACATCCGGGAGCTGTACGTCAACAATCTCGCTTCCCTCATCCGCGGCCACGGCGATGGGGCGCTCCAGCAGGACATCGCCGAGGTGCTGTACAGCAAGGAGCCCGGGGAGGATGGCCCACATCCTGGTCGGGTCTGTACGGGCATCACAGAGATGCCGGAGTTCGGGGATGGCCTGTACCTCGAAATCCCGATGGCAGCGGCGTCACGCAAATGTCTCGTTCGGGAGGACGAGGCGTCGACGGGGAGTGACGATGGCGGGGAGATACTGACGCGAGTGAAAGACAACAATCTGTACGTCCCGGTCGGTGATTTCGACAGCAAGTATCGGGACTATGCCGAGCGGGCGTTCAAGAAGCTCCTGCGGGTGCAAGAAGACGGCCTCTCCGACGACCAGCTGACGTGGCTGACCACGAACGAATCGGCGATCACGGAGCGGATTGATCGCTTCCTCGAGACCGCCCATCACGAGCGAATCTGGCGGAACTGGGACCGTGGGGAGCGAACAATCCGTGTCCTCCGGCGGGCCCTGAGTGACGCGCCCGACGACGTCGCGCAAACGGGCGAGTTCCACACGGCGAAGGAACTCTATCGAGCGGTTGCGGCGTACGACGCCGAGGACGACTGGGAATCCTCTGTGACGGACTTGATCTCGAGTCCGAGCAGTCTCGCGAAGACGCTAGCCGACCACGAGTCCCACTCGGCAGTCACAATCGACCGCGACGGGCGCGTCAATAAGTACCGAATCGGGCGAGCCGGAACCGGCGCCGAACAGATCGAAGTGCGCGAGATCGAGGACCTCTTCGAACTCCCCTGTATGGCGAATATGGAGGAGCGACTGCACGAGAAGAAGCCCGTCCGGAAGGACCTCTACAACTTCGCGCGGATGGTGATGTGGCTGCCGCAGTACCAGGACAGCAGTCTCGACGAGATCGTCGCGGACCTCAAGGACGTTTTCTCCCGGTGGCCGTGGTACGACGAGCAGGAGACCGAGTACCAAGTTCGCTACGAATTCTCGAACACGATCGACGGCGACACGCCGTTGCCGATGAACTGCGATAACGACGATCTGCAGCGGTATTGCATCGGCCAAGACCAGTGTCCCTACTCGATCTGGGGCAGTCTCCCGTTCCCGGATGAGATGTACGAGCAAGTGGACGAGTAGTCCGCCGGTCCCGCTGAGGAATTCTAAATCATAGTCTTCCCTCATATTTTCGAAAAATGTTTTGTAGACCAAAACCAACCTCTTCTGAATCCCCGTCGAGCAATTTTCAGCGTCTAAAACGGCCAGAATCGAGAGAATCGGGGGTGTTCTACGATTCGAAGTGCCGAGACGGAGGACCTCGAGGGACTCAGAAAAGGTGAAGTGGCGACCCTAAGGAATCCAAATACGGCTGGTATCACCTTCGTTACCCCGCCGTCGAGCAATTTCTGAAACTACATCATTATCACGGAACTCGTCGAGGTACTTTCTACGCGCTCAAATCGGCCCGACGGATTTCTTCTGCAATTTGAGTCCGTTATTTTGGCTTGTATATCGCGGTTTTCGTCCAAAGAAAGAGGCGATATGCAGTGTGCGAAGGCCGCCGGCTCTCTCAGGCCGAGGGGCCGTCACAGGGGGAGCGGAACTACAGAAGTATCAGATTTAGAGTATAGGTTGACCGGGTACGTTTCGGTAGTGTCTGTTGCCCCCGCGAGGGGGTGGCGGGGCGCATCACGTGCCCCCGATAGACGATGGCTTCGGAACGACGCAGCGAAACACGAGCAGCGCATCAGGCAGGAACTACCCCTGACGGTGAGGCGCCGTGGGCAGATCTCGAGGTAATGATCCCGACCGACCGGGATCACGCGTCGGTCGTCGCCCTCGTGGAGTGTGCTCTCGTCGAGCTCACGCACGAGGCCGTGGGCGCCGTCTTCGTCTCACAGCAGGTCGGGCGGTCGACGCGGACGCAGTACGTCGCCCGCGACGACGTCGGCGAGCAGTTCCAGAAACGGCGCTTCGACGACCGGCTGGGCTGGCACGAGACCACCGTCACCCGACGAACCGTTCGCGACGAGCTCATCACCCAGCTCACGCGGTCGCCTTCGACGCCGACGGAGCGGTCAGGTGAGGGAGCAGCCAGCGATCCAGACATCTTCGTCGTGAAGCCAGTTCGAGAGCTCCGAACGCCGTAGCGGCTAGGCTTAACCAACATTCCCGGCCGATACCGGCACGGTGTTGGTTAACGCTGGGGTTGGATCCACTCCCTCGCCCCACCCACCGCCCGACTCCTCGAGTGAATGAATCCTGGCGGTCGGGCGATCCGAGGAAGTACCGAATCTGTACGCCATGAGTTGTTTGTCGGCGCCGGGAGGCGTGCAGCGCGCGACAGCGTGCGCTGCGTGACTCACCATGCCTGGTCCCGATCTTCACGACGACACGAGTACCGACTACGAACAGTTCGAGAAAGAACATCTCGCCCAGGACCGCGACGCCATCGGGGTCGACACGGTGAACGTCGACGACACGACGGCCCAACGCCTGGTCAGCGACCTCGTCGACGCGGACGTCGTCACTCCGGTTCCTGAAGACCAAGTTCTGGTTCACGAGCCGAGCGGCACCGCGTTCGACTCATCGACACAGTTGGCCGTCTTCTACCGGGGCTGGACGGCCAGTCGCGACGCCGACGGAGAGGGCGAGTGATGCAGCAGACGCTCACTGGCTGCGTGTTCTGCGACGCCCCGCCCGGTACCGACACTGGCGAGGCGCACACATGGGGCCAGGACGAGCGGGTCACCCACCCGATCTGCGTCGACTGCGCGATTCAGACGGAGCCGGATTCCGACGAGTGCGATCACGTCGTCTGTGACGGCTGTGGGCTGGTCGTCGACACGCTTGCGGCACTGACGCGGTTCCGGGTCGAACTGGGGCACCTGGAAGGCCCGTTGCAGCTTTGCGCTCGCTGTAGCCCGGGTGGGCTTGCGACGTACTGGACGCGTGAACTCGAGGAGCATCTCGTCGCGACGCCGGCAGAGTGACCCCAACACTCATTACTGTTTCGCTGTAAACTGTAATCAAGACCGAACCGTGTCACGCACCTCAAACCGCGCCGACGGCGACATCGTCCAGGACTTCCTCTCAGTCGCTGACCTCCTCGAGGAGCCACAGCTCGCCCAGCTGTACGCGTACCTCGCTCGGGAGGGGGAGGCGACCGTCCAGGACGTGATGGACGACCTCGAACTCGCCCAGGGGACGGCCTATAGCTACGTCAACCGGCTGGTCGACGCCGGCGTCGTCGACGTCACCGACGACGAACAGCCACGCCGGTACGCTGCTCGGGAGATCGACCTAACCGTGACGACGGCCGCGGGCGACCGCGAGTACACGATCACGCCGGCGCTGATCGACGCCGTCGGCCGCCGCGAGACGGACGCCGACATCGACACCTACATCGACCGCCACAGCGTCGCCGGCCTCGCGACCGCGCTCACCTACGCCGTCGCCCGTGAACGCGGCGACGTGACCCACCGGCTGATGGCGGAGGACCTGGACATCTCGCCGCTAGCTGCGGAGATGATCTTGCAGGCGCTCCGGCCCGTCGTCCACAAACATTACGACATTGAGGAGGCTGGGGCGGGACTCGACGAGTTGGACATCGACGACGGCGACGCGGCTGACGACGCGTGAGCCGGCTCCACATCGCCGACACCGGTCTGTTCGTCGCGATGGGGCAGCCGTCGAACAGTCGCTACCAGGCAGTGCGGCGATTCGCCCGCCGGAACGACGTCACCTTCGTCCTGCCCGAACGGGTGTACGAGGAGTTGACCGTCGATGACCCTGACGTCGAGGCTCCACCTATCGACGCTGCTATCGACGAGGGCTGGGCGACGGTTGCGGCGCCGCTCGAGTTCTCCGAGCCTGTCGTTTCCCGGGTGATGGACGGTGTCCAACGGTACATCGCGAACGCTGACGACCGCCCTGCCGACGAGGTCGAGCGTGCCGACGCCGCCCTCGCAGCCCTGGCTGCCCAGTACCTCAGCGCGGGGACGACGACTGGCGTGTACATCTACACGACGGATATCGCCGCCGGCGAAGGGGCTGAAACCGTACTCGCAAGCGAGGGGTACGGTGACTCGGTGACGTTCGTGAACGGGTTCCGGTTTATCGAGGACCTGGTCGCCGGCAACAGCTGACTGATTGCTAGTCTGATTCGGTGGGAGAGAACACTCGAAAGCCCTCGGCCGCTCGACGTCCCGCGACCGCCGCTGCGCGCCTCGTGCCTGCGGTGCTTGCGGGGCCGGGGGACGGCCGAGACGGCCTCGCCCTTTCTGAGTCCGCCAGGAGGCGGGTTGCTCCACAGTCGATTTCGCATGGTAAGATTTCGGTCTGCAGCTGAGTCTACCACCATCAACTAATTCCAGCAACTGAGATATCCCCCCAATATGCCAAATGGAGGGCACCAACGACGGGCAGATGAGGAGGAACTGATTGACGCCGTCGAAGATGAGGGGTGGGAGTATTACGCTGATCCCCCAAACTGGATCGTTGAGAGCGCGACAGCAGATGGTGTCGACCAGTCTGCTGGGTTTGACGCTGATCGGGAGGTCTATCAGGGAGACAACTATGTTTATCTCGCAGTTTCGTCCGTTCATGGTCGGGACATTCACGTGTTCTCACAGCAGAAATCGGAGTACTACGAAACCTCCTCCGAAGAGGGAGTGTGTCCCAACTGTCAGGCATATGTCCGTCGCTACGACGAGGATGAATATCTCACGTGCCATCGCTGCGGGTGGCAGTATAAACCGTTGAAAGAGCGGCTTCGAAATCTCTTCTGACCGATTCTGATTCAGGTGTACGTACCGGCCCGCCCCGCTCGCCGCTGCCGCCCTCCGCGTCGCTCGCGACCGACCATTCCGGGCGGTCTGCCTGCAGTAGCGGGCGGACTGCCGGGCTAAAATGGATGTGCCCTCGGCGCCAGCGCTTCACCCGTTCGGGTCCTGCGGACCGTGGTTGCGTCGCGGCGAACGGGGAATGCGCTGGCCGCTCGCTCCGGGCGGGTCGGCGCGCGGTGCTGGTTGGGGCCACCTCATGCAGGCGCGCTCTCGCTCGCGCCCAGTAGGGCGCTCGCGAAGGCGCGAGCGAGAGCGCGCAGATGGGTCTGTCGGTCGTTGTCGTCGGAAAACCGCGATGCTGGGACATCGCGGTGGTGGCGCGTGAGCGCCTTCAGTGGTACCTTGGTGAGATACCAATGTCCAGTAACAACGCTAGCGGAAAGGTCGTTACGGTCGATGAACAGGCATTCGAGAAGGCGGGCGAGCAGGCGGCCGATGAAGACGGCTTCCCGGTCGTCGACGAGACGCCGGAGTTCGAGGCGGCAGTCGAGCAGGAGACGCAAGCAAAGGTGGATACGAACCACCCGGACGGGATCGCGGACACGAGTGAGGACCGGATTCACGGTGTCACCCTCGAACAGGAGGAGCGCATTCAGGCACGGGAAGCCGAACTCGAGCGCATCAGTGCCCAGGCCGAGTTCGGGACGCAGGACGGCCGGGAGCAGCGCACGCGCGAGATTGCCGCCCAAGGAAGCAAGCAACGCCGGCGGGAGTTCCAGAAGCGTGCCGCGAGCGTGGACCCGATGGCCGACCCCGAACGGGATGATCCTCGAGCGGAACTCTCCCAGGATGAACTGGCGACAGTGAACACGGAGGCAGACCGACTCGCGACGCGGTTGGATGGCTGGTCGCGTGCGGCGATCAGTCGACGCCTGGCCGAAGCGGTCGTCGACGGCACGGACATGACGAGTGCAGTCGTCCGGATGTTCGAAGAGTTGCAGACGGCCCCGGGGGGCACCGTGCCCATCGACGCCCTTGAGGAGGTCGATCGCGGCACGGTCACGATCGAAGGTCGTGTGAAGACCCTGTGGGAAAACTCCTCTCCCGCCATCCAGCAAGTCGGGCTGATCGCGGACGAGAGCGGGCAAACGAAGGTGACGATCTGGAAGGCATCGGACGCGCCGTGGATTGAGGAAGGCGAGAAGGTGCGCATTCACGAAGCGGCCACGAACTGGTACGAGGGCCGGATCTCGGTGGCCGTGACGGGGTGGAGCATCATCCACTTCCCGGAGCGCGGCCGCTGGTGGGAAGGATAGCCAGTCGAAGCAGCCTTCTTTTTTGCTGTGTGCCGGACCGACCCAGGCCCCACCGCCCCACCCTCCGCTCCGTGCTCGCTTCGCTGCGCGCGCAGCCACGGCCCTCATGATTCTACAGCCTTGCTCAATTCGGTCGTAATCGTATCGAGATCAGCCCGTACGTCATCGCGGATTTCGTCCAGCAGGGTTTTGATTTCGCCGGCCGTTTCCTCGATGTCTGAGCACTTCGTTTTCACACTGCTGAATCGGTCGATAGAGTCACGAATTTCCTCGACCTGTGCCTGAATCGTCTCTGTATCGACTGATTCCCCAGTGTCAACATGGGACTGGATCGTTCGCATTCGCGCCCAGTTCCAAGCGATGTTGAGAAAGCCGGGATCGATGTCGTCATCTTCGTCGGCGGAGAGAGCGACACATAGAATTTCCTGATCGTATTCTTGGAAATAGCCGACCTTGTCTGGAACATACGACTCGCATTCCGTGACGAAAATCCCGTACTCAGCGTCCCTGTTCTCGATAGCTTCCGCCATCTCATCTTTGATGTCTTGAGCGTAGTAGTCCTTCTCGCTCTTCGCTTCGACGACGATGTCTTGGCCCGTCTCTCCGAGTGTCAGCACGTAGTCTCCGACGTCTCTCCCTGGAATTTCGCCTTCCTTGTCGCCAGTATGCTCGACTTCGTGGGTAGTGTTGTAGACAAGCGTATCAAGCAGATTGCCGAGCGTCTCCTCGAAACTCTCGCCTTTCTTCCAGCTTTGCTGACGCTCCTCCTCACGACCTGCCTCCCGCTCCAGTGCTTGGCGAATGTCGCGGATCTCCTGTTTCAGTCGATACGTGGGGGTTCCCTCCACGTCCGGATCTAATGCGTCCTGAATTTTGCTGCCGTCCTCACCCAAGACGGATTCTAACCGCTCGGTGAGTTCACCGTCTTCGCCGAACGCGTCCTCAATATGATCTCGGAGTGTTCCATCCTCTCCGAGGTGCTCAGTGAGAGCTTCCTCGAGATCACCGTCCTCGCCGAACGTCTCCTCGAGTTCGTCGCGAACCTGCTCGATTTCTTCCTCGAAGTTCGACTGTAGTGACTCGAACTCTCGCTTGACGTGCTCAACGTCTTTCGTCGTTTCGCTCAGTTGGAGCGTCATCATCCCCACTCGGAGTGCACGCTCGACGACGTCGACCTGTTCTGAATCGTCGTACTCTGCAAGATAGTTGGCGAGGTCTTCGTCGTGGACGGTAAACTGGACTGAGACCTCATTCGTATCCGGGTTTACCTGGACATCGCGTGCAGTTGCCATATTGCTACCGTATACTCCAGTTATGTTAGAATTGGTGTCGGAATGACGGAATCCATCTGTAGACACCAATACACGGCCCGGAAATAGCACAAAAGTCGTAAGGGTGACGGATATCAATCAGGCATCATCCGTAAACTAACATAAGTTGGCGAGCTCTTCGTCCTCTAACGAAAGAAACTCTGTAACGTAGTTTTCCAGCGTTGGGTTATCAGCTGCGAAGAATTCCACGGTTTGGAAGATCTCTCTACTAAATCGCTCATAGAGCCCCAATATATCGGGGTCAAGAAGCTCGGGGTTAGATGAAACCAGCTCCCCTTGGGTCGAAGTCTGGATACGGTACGCGAACGAGAGATGAGCATTCAAGCCTAACAAAAACACTGACAAACTAGACTGTCGACTCTGGTTGGGTTGAGCAATATTCTCAGCATTCACTTTCGAGAAGTCGAAGTCCAATAGATGATTCTTGTCTAACATCAATTCGTCTGGCTGTATTTTGTGTTCGCTGTTTACTAGACCAATGATACGGATAAGACAAGGAATACACTCACCACAGTTGTAAGGGTGTCCGGAAGCGTCCTTTCCTTGTGACAATTCACGCGGATGCGGACATGTTCGAGTGAAGAAAATATCTGCCTTGTTTGGGATACAGTCGACAACCTCTTTCTTCGTGTAATCAAGGAACGGATTGCTGATTTTCAGCTTACGGTCCGGGAATAGATCGTCAAAAATGCGGTTCAAGCTCTTTACGAATAGCGGATGAACTGTGCGAGTCGTCGTCCAGCCAGATTCTAGCGATGAGAACCGCGATAGGACGCCATTCTCGGGAACAAAGATATCATCAACATCGAGGGCCACCGCGACAGCGGCGGCGAAAGCGAAGTACATGAACGAACGAGTGAACTGCGTATCCTCATATGCATAGAATTCTTCGTCGACACCTATTGAGGTCAGATCACCATCAAAGAGATGGTCAAAATTCCGCACTAGATGACCGACGTTTCGACCATGATCTACACTGACAAAGTGTGGATTGTACCCGTCCTCAGCGAGGTGAAATCGGCCACCCAAACTATCTAACCCGCCAGAAAAAAGGGCGACAGAATCAGCCTCAGGCAGCTGATCACGATATCCATCAGCACCATCGTCAATAGACTGGTTTTCGTCAATCGCATCGATGAACCGATACTGGAAATTATCACGCGAGATGAAGCTAATAGCGTGGTTCAATTCAGGCTCTATTGGTCGCCATTTCTCCACGTCAGCAACAGGGTGCAAAATCTGTATCTGCCGTGATTTCAGCATTTCCTCCCCATCATCCTTCGCGCCAGTAGGCCCCCGCTTCACCAAACGATCTGCAACGTATGTACCGAGTGCGAGCTCAACTAATGCCGTGACTGCTGGAGGGGGACTCTGTCCGAACAGGTCGTTTAGAACCTCCTTCTTGTACTTTATCAGACGACCATCCTCCGTTTCAGTCTCGGTGCGATAATCGTCAACGACGATTGTGTAGTCCGAGTCAGCTTCGCTAAGATTTGATCCAGTCCCGGACTTGATCAAGAATCGCTTAGTTCCCTTCAAAGTCCTCGTCCTCCCATGCTTCAATCATCTCGTGCATAGTATCTCGGATCATTTCCTCTACATCCTCATGCTCTAGTAGCTCTACGTTGGCATCTTCGAAAATTGGAGCGAGTTCGGGCTGGTCTTGGATCTTTTCGACGAGTTCATCTGCCCGACTGGCACACTGGTCTCGCAGCTACTCTTCAAATTCTTCTAACTCTTGATCTGTATTGACGTTCTGGCTGAAGTGAAGCTGAAGGGCAGAGTCTGACTCAGGATCATTTGCAGCTGCCTCAATCTCCTCGTTGAGCAACTGAAACAGATACTCCCGAAAGTATACCCGGAAGAATCCCTCAACGCCATGTGTCTCTACGAACTCGTCAATATTATTTTGAATTTTGGTGTCGTTCAAGAGCATCAGCTCCTTCGGTCATGATGTCACCCATCGCACTTTCCATTGCTCGTTCTGCAGACTCTGAAAAGGCTCGGTCCGTACCTTGAGACCCCTCTGCGAGGCCCCGAGTAGCGGCCTCTTTCGAAGCCTGCTCAACGACGGCTTCAGAGGCACCAGCTGCAACGACCTCTTTTGTCACAGAGGCACCGACATCTTTGGTAGCGGACTCAACTCCGTTCTGGTGGCTTTTTATGATGAATTCCGAACCATATCGGACCGCTAGGTATGCTGGAACTTTGGCTGCACCGTTCGGTTGAGCAGCCAGAATCATCTTGAAATAAATTTCACTCGCCCTAGCAGCATCTTTATCACCCGCAGCATCAGCTAATTCGCGTTTCGCATCCTCATAACCAGCGTTGGATGCCCCAGATCGTCCCCGGGTTGCCGTTCCCATACTACATTATTGCTATTGTGTATTATAATTCTAATTATTGGATGGTCTCGTCGTCATCAGTACAGTATGAAATGTATAGGGAAGACACAAACTCGAACATCAGCAACGTATTCTCGATTCGTTAGTTGCTGTAGCAATAGTTCAACCTTGGATTTCGTACTCAGCGTGTAGAGCGAGGAGTCTTTTGGCCCCTCAATGGGCGAGGGGATCGCTGTACTGGCGGGTTCCCTGAACACGGTGAGAACGATGGCAACCAGAGACATCTACGAGAGTGGATTCGATGAAGACGTCCGAGCTGAGTCGAGCACGAACCAATGCCCCGAATGCGATGGCCGAGTCACGACGAACGCGGTCGAAACGGTTTGCGAGGACTGTGGCCTGGTCATCAACGAACACCATATCGATCACGGGCCGGAGTGGCGGGCGTACGACGACGAGGAGTGTCTCCCCCATGCGGAGAGAGCTATCGAGCGAGGAGCTGAACTCTACGCTGGGACGAAAAGTCGAGAGGCACGGGAGTTCTTTCGAGATCGTCTTCCAGAAGCGACGATATGGGAACCTCAAATGGACTGGATGCATGAACACTCGAGCTATCCCAAAGTGAGTCGGCTGATTGTCGCTGATCGAGCGAAAGTCGTTGTTGGTCTGTGGGACGAAGATGCTGATGGGGTGAAAACGGAAACTGCAATAGTCGGAGAAGGAACGACTAATCCCTTGGTGGTCCTTGTCCGTGAACTGCTCGGTCCTCGATTAGATCATCTCGATTACCAGAGTGACGAATTCCTTGGAAGTCTTCCGTTTGAAAGCTGACCACCAATATTCGCTGCGAGGAATGAGTTCAATAACTGCTTCTCCTGTACTTACCGCTGTCCTCAAGGATGGGACTCGCGGACACGGTACTTGCAGTAAGTACGTGTATGGACTTAGCGTAATACTTCTACCACCTACGTACTCCAGAAAACGCCGACAGGGGGTGCCGGCGTTCATGTCCCTATGGTGGGTACGTCAACCATGGTGGTTCTGAGATTGGGTGACGGTTTGGCTATTGACGTCACGTCGGAACGATCTCAGAGTGGCGAGGTTGATATGTCTCGTGTCGAACAGTCGATGGGTGCTGACTGATCCTTTCCCCCTCGCCAGCTGGTTATTAGCACACAACTGGTATCAACCTATTGGCCATTTGCCAGTATTGGGAATAGTGGATACCAATCTCTGAAAACAATAATAGAAGTTGACAATCAGCTACTTCAAGTCAACATATTGGTTTTCCCAGTCTCGACGAGCTTTGAGTTCTCGAGTGCCGCGAGCCGTGATCGAGTAGACGTTCGTCCGTCGGTCCTTCTCACCTTTTTCAACCAGTCCTTTGTCTACGATCTCGTCGAGATTCGGGTAGAGCCGTCCATGATGGATTTCGTTCTCGTAATAATCTTCAAGTTCGTCTTTGATCGCCAGCCCGTGCGGCTCCTCCAGTCCCGCAGCCACGTACAGCAGATCGCGCTGGAAACCGGTCAGATCGTACATATAATAACTCATGATAGTCACCGATATAAGAACGCGGATGATCTCGCCTTGTCTAACATGAAAGACCGTGTCCAATTCAATAGGGTTTGGAAATCCTTTTATACCGGAGTCTTGGATTTTAGGGTCAATGGGAAAGATGGGCACCCAGATTAATACAGATGAATCTTCAGCTGAAATTACTCTGTCGACTACTGCCAAATGGGAGCAGGATACCGAGAATACGCCTGTCTATGCGGTTGTTTCGGCGGTGTCAGAAGCGTCTGGTCTAGATATAGTTGAGTTGCCGCCACTCTATGAGGTAATCAATCCAGACGCGCTGAACGCGTTGTTCACTTCCCGAGCTGAGCCTGCTGTCAGAAAAGTCTCCTTCGAGTACGCAGGATACGACATCGTTGTACGCGGAACCGGTGCGGTTGAGGTACGGACCACAGTCAACGCCTGAAATACGGTTTCTCACTCTTTGCTCAGACCATCGGTGGCAGACTTCTTGAGTCACGGCTGTCGCCAATCATGGATATCCCTCTCAATGACGTCCTGCCGCCGGTATGGGACACTCAACTGTCGATTCCAAGAGTAGTATGGCTGGGTCAATCAGGGGCTTATCCTTCACGACAGTCCTCAACCGCCTGCGCCGACTTGTTCAGCGCATCTTCTCCCCCCCCTCAACGATATTACCAGTAGTGATATCGCCGCCACCATCCAAGATCCCACCATCGTCAGATCCACTGTCCTCATCCTCTGTCTCGAGTACAGCATCACGGCACTCCCCGGCCTCATCAGAAACGGATTCAAGCGTTTCAGACGCGACTGATGAATTCACATCTTCCAATATCCTGTCCACGTCGGTGTTATGCTCGTCTGCCACCGCTTCCAGATCCTCTCGGCGCAACTCTACACCCATCTTCCCTGCCTGTCGCAGCAGGTTCGAGGTCCCGGTCACCATCGATCCTCGGAGCGCCACGTGCACCTCGCTCATCGCAAGCGCCCAGCACCGATCCCCACACACGTACCGCAACCGGTACAGCCCGAGTTGACTGGCCTTATTGGCAGTGAACCGTGTTCCAGCAAACGCCGGCTGGTAGAACGCTCCCGTCGAGATCAGCATCGCATCCACACCGAACATCACCGTCGCAATCTGGTACTCCTGAATCGCAGCGTCAGTCCGTTCCTCAGAGGCAGCACACGCCTTGTTGCTCATCTGGTTGTAGCTACCGAGCAGCGGCGCATACTTCGTCAGTTCTCCCGTCTCACTGCGGATGTCTCCAAGCGGTTCGACCGGAACCTGCCCACCGAACTCATTGGCGATCTGGGCCGCGTAATGCGCCCGCCGCACTGTACGATCCGTCGTTTCCCCGCCGTCTTCCAGCATCGACTTATTGACCTCGTTCTCGAAATCTTGGTTGAAGTCACAGAGGTCGTCTGCGCTCTCGAGAAAGACCTCGCGTCGCTCCGATTCATTGTCCGGCAGATCATCGTAGAACCCGAGATTTGCCAGTAGCTCAAGATACGTGTCAATGGAAAGCTCGTCGCTACCAGGACCACTATCCATAGTTAAACCATGGTATCACGTATCACAGGAGTTGTTGTAGTGTTTAAGGTAGGCGCATATGATGTTTTGATTCGTCTAATAGGCTGTCAGCCACCCCAAGAGATTGAAAAGGAGATACTGAAAAAGAGTTCCAAAGATGAGTGAACCAACCGCAAGCGGAATGAGCAACACAGGCCTGCTCATTGATTGATCTACGGGAGCGTGTACGATTCCTTTTTCGTCGACGGTACCGATAGACTCGAGAAGAAGCCATCCTGCAACGAAGAATCCTATTGGGGGGACAGTGAGCAAAAGGAGTCCCGTTGTAATCCATACCCAAGTTTCGACGTCGCCAGTGGGAAGTACATAACTGCGAAAGGAGCCTCTATTGCGTTCCAAGTGACCTAATTTTCCGTCGACATGATCGGCAGAGCTTGGCCTATCGTCGCTACGAGATTCAGTAGAAGTGGATGGATCTGAATCATGCTCACGGGAATTTTCCATGGCGATAAACCCGTTGTATGTTTTAAAAAGTTTTCGCCTAACATATCTCTAGTCCCCATTTTGATCGACGGGATCAGTAAACACGGAGAACTACCTACAGAATTCGGTGCTATTCCCTCAACAGTCGGTGTTGGCGTATCCCTGCACAGGAGTCTTCCGAACAATAGTGTTTGCCGGTTCTGTTGAAATCCTCTTCTTTGGAGACTTATTTACGAGAATCTACTGTACACTACACGTGCGGATATAACGTTTAGGATACTGACAATTTTGAATGATATTCGGTAAGCCGTTCTGAATAGAGGGATCGAATGAAGCCCGGGTCAATGCCCACTCAGAGGGATGAAAGATTTACCGTTCAGTACGGGATCATTTAATATGACACTAATTCTCTCTTAAAATCCCTTATAGGTGTTGAGGACAGATATTAGACGGTAGCAAGGGGCATAACCAAATGTCTGGCCAAATAATTCGTTCCATGGTAACATTAGACAAAATATTTGGATTGCTAAAGGATGAACGCCGCCGGTACGTGCTGTATTATCTTTATGAGCAAGACGGTCCAGTAGCTATTAGAGACGTAGTTGAAACCATTGAGAACTGGGAAGACGATCCACCTCCAGAAGACAGTTCACTTGATAAATTTGAGAGGATATCTCTTGATATAAAATATAATCATATTCCTAAGTCTGACGAGGTTCAATTCATTCAATACGATTCCGAACAATCCGTTATCCAAATTCAAGGGTCGCCGCCAGAGTTCGACACACTTGTGACAATAGCGAGGCTGATTGAAGAACCGTCGAGTTGAGAGTACTGCCCTCTGAATTCAACACGCTATTTCTGGCAGCTATCAGAGAGATAGCTGCCGCTCCGGTAACGTCCTTGTCGTACTGAGCGGCAACTACATGTGCGTATTGACCACCAACGATTCTGCTAGCTTCGATAGGTGTTCTTCCTGGCGTGCTGAATACACAGCGCGAATGCTGCATGAACTCTGGTTTTAATTTGCGGAGCTGGTGATCGTTCAGTACAGATGGTTTATGCTCTGTAACCGCGTACAGCATACTTGGCGGTCTCGATAAATGGTTGGGGCCTCTGGGAGCGTCTGAGGCCATCGCTCCCGACATTTCTGCCCAATGGAAAATACGCAATCGGAAGTATCTACAAGTGATTTATAGTTGATCGAGGAGCGATTCCAGTTGGGTAAGTTTCTCTGTCGGTTCAACGAAATTTCGGTTTGAGTCATAATTGACGACTCCTTTATCCTCCAATTTTGGAATGTGAACGTGGTGCAATGATATATGAACCCCTATGCACCTTCACTATATTTTATCCCATCAATATAGATAACTTCGTCTTGATTTATGGTTACTTGATGGTCAGACACTTGGAATGTTATTTTCCACGTTCCCTTTTCCATCTTTCCTAATTTTATCAAAACATCAGGGTCGATGTAGTCTTGAAGATTATAGTTTAACTCAGTTGGTTCCAAATCATCGGCATCAGCCAAGCATTCAATTACCTTAGTGGTGAACTCGACACTATCCAATTTCATGCAATTACTCAAGGATTTCACAGCCGTAAATTAGTGTCTTGGGTAAATGATCAAGTGAATCAATAATCTGTTTGGAAATAATTTCTACTTCCTCGTAACGGGGCCCACGCTGGACGCAAAACGGATCGCGCTCCCATCGAATGTACCCGGCATCAGCCAACTTTGGAAGGTGATGATGTTCCAGTTGGATATTTAATGACTTCGAATCTATTGAAGTATTAGGAGATTCTGCGGCTTCGGGCAATGGGAGTCGCCGTTCCTCTGGGACATCCAGTAACGAAAAGATCACCATGCGTCGTGATTCGTCAGCAAGTGCCTCATGGAGCTGATTCCATCGATCAATGGCTGATCCGTTCCCTTCGGTCCAGTCAGTGTCCATAGCTCAAATACGGTTCACAGGTGGTTATAGATAGGCATTTTTAAACATACCATAATTAGCTCTAAACGGAGAGTGTACTCAACCTGACTTTCGAAATATGATAAAAAGTGCTATATTCAACTGACTCGGCGGAAATAGGTTTATAGATCCGCGATGGCCAGTCCTGAGTAGATACATAGTAGTGATCTCTGATTTCTGATTTGTTCAATAAGCAGGTCTACTGATCGGCTGATTCATTGGTTTCAGCGCGAAACAAACGAAGCCGTCTTGCTGAACCCATCCTCTGTATTCAGTACGCTGTTTGTGGAAACATCCGGACAGAACACTCAATCGTTGCTGAATAGAGAGCGCGAATGCAGCACGAGATTCAACTCAATTTGCGAAGGTGGCGATCACTCAGTACAGGCAAACGATGCACCACGGTGGATTGGATGTATCCAACTCCTGGCAAGGATCACATACAGAATCCAGAGGTTGTGTGTGTTTCAGTCAGCTGGCCGTTTAAATTCATCAGACTCATGCTGTTCAAGACGCTTGGCCGTGCGTTTCATCGCCTTTCGGACACGCCGGTGGATCTTCTCCGTGTCAGTCACCAACACTAATTTGAGTCTGGGTGGCTTTTGAGATCTCGGGCCTATGGGTGACACTTTCTTCGGGAGGGGCCTCCGGGTGAGAGGGTCAGTATCCCACAGGACACCTCCTTTAGAACACTCCTCTTCACACTGCAGAATGATGTCAACAGCTCCCAGCCTGCTGGCTCGGTCCCGTCCCCTTGAAAAGCTCTTCCACGAAAAATGGTAGCTCACGAAAATATTTTTCTTGGCCATTGAATTGGAAAAGCACGCTCGCGATGGCCAGAGCATTAATCAACCTGTAGAACCTGTCTACTCATAGTACAATCATCCACATTTTCGAGAAAAGATTCGGGGACCGAACCAGCTACGAGACGCCATCCGGTAGTCGAGACCGAATTAATCGGTCTCAAACATAGTGAGTGTGTCACCGAATCGTCACCCCTTGAGCCCCACTCAATAAATGGATCACGCACAACAATTGGACGCGCTCCACGAGCGAACACGGATGTTCATGCGGGCTGACTCTACCCACGATGTCGCACAAATTGCGACCGACGCGGCCCGCGACCTCCTTGGGCTTGAAGTGAACAGTGTACTCGTATACGACGACAATCTGGATGCACTCGTGCCGCTGACGGAGACGCGGGAAGGACGAGCCTTGTTCGGCGAATACCCAGTATTCTATGCAGGCGAAGGATTCGTCTGGGAGGTCTTCGAAACAGGGGAGCCACAACTCTACGAGGATGTGAGCGCTGAACCGGGTGTGTACAATCCGGAGACACCGATTCGGAGTGAACTGATCTTCCCGCTCGGCGAGCACGGCGTCTTCATCGCTGGGTCAACGACCGCCCGTGACTTCGACGAGCAAACCAAATCGGTGGCGAGCGTGTTAACAGCCAATGTCGAAGCCGCGCTCGATCGCGTGACTCGGGAAGAGACCATCAAACAGCTATATCTCCAGCTCGAGGCGCTTATCCGGGCCGACACCCGCGAGGAGGTGGCGACTCTCGCAGTCGAGACGGCTCGGGATGCCCTTCACCTTCCGTTAAGCGGGATTCACCTTGCCAATCGAGCACGAACAGCCCTCGAGTCTGTTGCCGTCACTGACCAGTTCCGAGAGCAATTCGGGACAGCGCCCTCATACGATCGGACTGCCCCGTCACGATCCATCGACTCCGTCATCTGGGACGTGTACGAACGCGGCGATACGGTCGTGATCGACGATGTCTGTGAGAACGATGAGATCGAGGCTACGGAGACGCCCGCTCGGAGCGGCATCATTCATGCCCTGGACGAGCATGGTGTCTTTATCACGTCGTCGCCCGATACGCGTGCGTTCGACGACACCGATAAAGCACTGACGGACATCCTGGCAACAACCATCACCGCCGCGCTCGACCGGGTCGAACACGAAGTGTATCTCCGTGGGCAGAAAGCCACCTTGGAAACGGAGAACGAACGGCTCGAAGAGTTTGCGCATGTCGTTTCACACGATCTGCGCAATCCGCTGACGCTCGCAACCGGACGGCTTGACCAGGTGAAAGACGAGCACGAGAGTGAGTCTCTCGAGGAGATCGACGCGGCGCTTGAGCGCATGGAGACGCTCATCGAGGATCTACTGACGCTCGCCCGCGAAGGCCGGACCGTCGCCGATTTCGAGGCGTTGTCCCTCGAAGAAGTAGTCCGTCAATGCTGGCACCTTCTCGACACGGATAATGCAACTCTAACTACCACTGGCGATTGTACCGTGCGCTCCAACCGGAGTCGATTTGCTCAACTCTTCGAGAACCTCTTTCGAAACGCAATCGAACACAACGAGGGGCCGGTAACGCTGACTGTTGGGCCACTCCAGGATGGGTTCTTTGTCGAAGATGATGGAGTTGGGATTCCGCCGGCCGACCGCGACCAGGTGTTTGCTGCCGGCTACTCAACGAATGATAATGGAACTGGGTTCGGGCTGCGGATTGTCCGGGAAATAGTCGACGCGCACGGCTGGGAGATTATGGTGACGGAGGGGTCGAACGGCGGAGCGCGCTTCGAGATAACGAATGTTGCGCTCCCACCATAGCGGGTTCAGCAAAGCAGACGATGCCAAGATCACTGACCAACACAGCCCGCTTACGGCAGAGGGAGGACAAAATCGGATTTTGAGCGGAAGTTTATGAATTTGGAACCACCGGCTCTGTTGAAATCCTCAAAGAGTTACAGGTTCGCCCTGTAATTCCACGAGATGAAGGCCCTCCCGAAGTCGCAGATTCTCCGCTTTACTGAGAAGGCGATCCATCTGGCACGCCGAGCGGTCTCTCGATACTCCTCGAAGTTCTCCAAACACCGCTATACACTCCCGCAGCACGTTGTTCTGTTGTGTCTCAAAGTTCGAAAGAACACAACCTACCGTGGTCTACTTGACGAACTGATCGAGATGCCACGCATCCGACGAGTTCTTGGATTAGCCGAACTTCCTACGCCATCAACGCTCTGTAAGGCATTTAACCGGCTTGATATGGCCGTATAGCGTATTATGCTGACTCTCTCAACGACGCTACTTCCGATGAGCGGAGTTGTTGGAGTTGATGCGTCAGGGTTTGACCGCAGTCACGCTTCGAAACACTACACGAAACGCGCCGAGCTCACGATTCAGCAGCTCAAAGTGACGCTGTTGGTCGATACAAAGGTGAACGCAATTCTCGATCTCCACGTGACGACGACACGAAAACACGATAGCCAGATCGCTCCGTCGTTGGTCAAACGCAATCCCGAGAGCATCGATATTCTGCTCGGTGACAAAGGGTACGACGATCAGAAAATCAGGAGACTTGCCCGTCAATACGAGGTACGTCCACTGATTAAGCATCGTGAGTTCACGTCACTTCCCGGGAATGGAACGCACGCTTGGACGCTGATCTCTACGGACAACGGAGTCAACCAGAGACGGTCAATTCAACGCTCAAGCGGAAGTTCGGTGCGTTCGTCCGCTCACGACGGTGGTGGAAGCAATTCCGTGAACGCACTATCGCCTGTCTCAGTCACAACATCGACCGATCACTCTGAGTAATCAAAAGAGGGGACTTACAGATCGCTTAGCACAGTGACCACTCCCAACGGATATTTCAGCGACCAAGATGTCGAACAAAGATGATACCAACATAGCCTTAGACTCCACCTTATGGTGCCAACATTGCTTTCCTGTTAATTATCCGTGCGCACAGAAAGTTGGAAGGGCGTTCTTCAATAGCCGCCCGCATCCGAAAAGCACCGTCCGCATCTGCTAATTTCATTACTAGCAATTTCCTGTTCTACGGAGGTGTTGCGTAACTGCTCTTGCCTAAGGTGGCGGGTCACACCACAATCCGTATGGAACCCGGAGGTACCCCGCTTTCGTTTGTGTAGCGTGTCCGTATTCACGTTCACAATCCCATCCTGGAGAGGTTCGTCGAGGGTATTGCCCATAGCTACCGTGTCCTACCACCTCAAATAGTTATTTTCCCTAACTGTCAAGGTGTGTTCGATCGTCAATCGGTGGCTACCGGTTTCTCTTGCTATTTGCAGAGCCGTCACAATTAGTGACACTCTGTCTCGACCAGAGCCCAGCAATTAGGTCGTTAATCCCAGAGTACATTGTGGTATGATAACGTATACCACAAGATATTTGTCCCATTCCCGGGTACTGGGTACACCAATGTCTCTGCAAGAACCATCAGCCAGACCTGTGTGTGAAGTTGAGTTTGGCTTTCAGGACCCTCGGTATCCGTTCGTGGGTGTCACTAAGAAGGAATCGTGCCGGTTCGAACTTGCCGAAATGCTCCCTCGTCCCGATGGGCGGTACGCCGAATACTTCCACGTTAGCGGAGTCGAACCGGAGCGAGTAGCAGGCTACGCAACCGAGCTGGAGACCGTCGACGTCACGATCCTTGCCGAGTATGAGGATGGAGGCAGTTTGGAATTTCTTGTATCTGGCGATTGTCCTGCATTTCGACTAACCGAACTCGGAGCGCTCCCGCGCGAAGTCTGCGCGATAGAAGGCGTTGGTCGTCTCGTCGCCGAAATTCCTGCTGAAGAAAATCCATCGGAAGTCGTCGAGACATTTTTGCAAGAGTATCCGGATGTATCGCTGCTCTCGAAGCGGGAAAAAGACGGTATTGCGCCCCGATTTCCAGACTCCGGGTTCCAACGAGTCCTCCAGAATCATCTCACGGATCGCCAACGCGAAGTACTCAAAGCGGCGTTTGAAGAAGGATATTATGAGTGGCCACGCGAATGCACCGGCGAAGACATCGCTACGGAACTCGGTATTACATCAGCCACCTTTTCCGAGCATATTCAAGCCGCTGAGCGGAAACTACTCACAGTTATGTTCAATGGTTCCGATGGCGGAAACTAATTCCGCGCACAGTTTGGTTGATTACGGCCCACCGAATCCGCCTTCTGCTATTACTCGGGTCCTTTCACGACTACCTCCCCATCTGCGAAGACTGTGACATCGCAACCCTCGTACTGGAAGTTGACAGTATCCGATGGGAAATGATGTGAATCCGTAGATTGTGGTCCAAAGAGATCTGCAAGGGCATCGACATCGATGCTGTTGTAGAGCGGGGGGATTTCGGTGGGATTCTTTCCAGTTGCTTTTAAGACAGAAGTAGCGATTGTGTGGATTACGGATTCACAGTCCATTTGGTTACATTTCGATGTGACGACGATTTGTTGTACGTCTGTGCTAGACCCGTGCTCGGGGGGTGGGGTATCTCGTTCACTCATGGTGTCCAACCTCACAAGAGGTCCGGATGAGATACTGCAGGCTCACTCCATAATCGATGTCCCTACATCGCAAGGGCTTCTGAGTCATGATTGCTTTATTATTAGGGATTCACTTATCGGTGCAGGAAACGTACCGTTCATTATGCCTGAAGAAGTCCTGTTCAAATCAGAAAGTGACCAGACCCGAGAAGAAATCGCATCGTATCTCCGCAATGTCGCTGATAAGCTCGAACAAGGGGATGCAATCACACTCAAATCCGGTTCCGAGTCTGTGACAATGGAACCACCAGCACGCCCGACGTTTGAGGTCAAAGCCGAACGCGAGGGGCCAACGGACGGGCCCGGTGAATTGAGTCTCGAGTTCGAACTCGAATGGGAGGAGAACGGCAATGAGGGGGATGGCGGGAGCGAACAGTTAGAAATTGAGTGATCAATTTGCATCTTTTAGTGACTAGCCGTTTCGGACGAGAATCTATCTGAATAAGAGGATTTCAACAAAGCCGAACCACCGTATTTTTAGAATTGTAAGGAGAATTGTTAGTATGGATTCTCCGCCGCCTGGATGGACGACGCATCGGTTCGATAAGCGGTCAGTGCGGTTCAGTAACAATGCAAAACGGATAGAAGTGGGCATTAAACCGGTTCCCCGTGCGGGTAGGAGGGAGCAGTCTGATACAAATTCCACAGGGTTCGTTGTCCATGTCCATCAGGATCGGGTTGGTAAAGGAACCCTCGGGGATCGGAACATGGCGACGACCGTTGAGACGTGGGACAAGGCGTTGACAATTATCTACACGTTCATGGAAAGGTTCAATGCGGAGCAAGCAGCGCTGCCGCGGGACGATGTAGAATCGGTTCATCGAAGTCTTGACGACGTCAATACGGCCGAAGCCGTTCTCTCGACAACAACAGCTGCGGAAGCACTCACTGATGCCGCAGGGTACACAGACGAGTTATTGCTGGATGTCTTAGCGACAGAGACGAATAGCCAGTTTCGGTTGGTAGCCCATCGGAAGGGGAGCGAGGTTAACACTATTTATCGGAATCGGGCCTCTGACCTTGGTAATATCTCCATTGCAAAGATACACACTACGTTCCCGGTGGACACATTAGGGGTTGAAACGATACTGGATGCTGAGATGCCGATTGCGATAACGGTCCATGTTGGCAACCATACGATCTATCGGTTCATTTTCGGCGACAGGAAAGAAACGGACGTCGTCCTTCCTCGCGGGATTCAGCTCGTAACACCAGAGTTTGAGCGAACAGTCATGAACGTCTTAGACGAGAAATGGACGTAGTATCGCTCTGGTTTGATTACTACGAGTCGAAGATATCGACTGACTTCATTGCATCTTGGACTTCCGATAGATCCGGCTTCACAAGAGCATCTTCCGTCATCCATGCATACTGGACGGTTTGTGTGTCGTCGATCACGAAGAGTGCCCGTTGTGAGACGTTTTGATGCTGTTCCCAGATATCGTATCGGACACCGTACTCCTCACAGATTTCAGCGAGGCTGTCGCTCAGGAGTGGGAATGTCAAATCGTACTCGTCAATGAACGCGCGGTGGGAATAGGCACTATCAGTAGAGATGCCGAAGAGATTGACTCCCTCGGTGAACGTTAGCCACTCGACATCGCGGAAGTCACAGAGCTCTTCCGTGCAAATCGGACTGAAATCGAATGGGTAAAAGGCTAACACAGCAGCGCCCTCATTGGTGTACTCTTCGAGACTATACTCGTCGATTGTCTCACCGTCCGTCCCTGGAAGAGTGAACGAAGGCGCTGTCTCACCGGGTTCGAGCATATCTCGTATGAATCTCGTCTAATCAACCATAAAATAGTATGAAGTATGTGAACATTGAACAGTTCGCACAGCTACGTAACAGTTGATTCGGTTGAAAGAAGATAAACTTCATAACCAGATGTTCCAATGGGGTCATCGAAGGCGACCCTACCGAGTCGTATTATTTTTTGACTCAAGCCGTTTTAGAATTGGTCTTGATTAAGCCGATATGGCCGCTATCCGTGATCGGGGTCAGGAAAGGCTACGACACCGTCGACATCGAGGCGTTCGAGAAGATCTTGCATACACTCGATACCTACGGGAGCCGGTTTGGTGACAACGCAGACCCACCCGAATAGTACACCGTCACCCTGTTAGGAGCCCTGGCTACAGCTACTCAAGCGGTTCTATCTCGTCGCTCGGACGGATACTGCCACCTTCAAGGATATCTGCCCGGAGCCCTCCGCGATGAGCCAATGGCTCCAATACGTCTTTTTCGGTGATGCGTTCCAGATACCCGCAGGGCTCACACAGTCGGGCGCCGCGACAGACAACCTCACCGACGCGGAACCGCTTGCCGACGAGATGGTTGAGTGCAGCGTCCTGGGTGACAATATTTCGGCGGTGTTCCCCCGGCGCGAGTTCGATATCCGCCTCGCGCTCGATCCCTTCGATGGCTTCCCGCTCGATGAGCGTTAAATCGTAGCCATCAGGGCGCTCCTCGTTCGGCCCCCCACTTGACGAAGGTTCCGGTCTCGATCTCGCGGAAATATCGGTCCCCTCGGAGGCCTCCCGGGACGGCCTCGACGTCACTCCGATCGGTCATCTCGGCTTTGGCCTCCGGAGCAGTGAAGATACGTTCAACAGTCCCCATGCCGTTCATACTACAAGTTCTCACTCCGTTAGCAAATCTTTTTCGTGAGAGTCTCTCGTTTAACATCTCGTGAGCAGGAAGTCAGCTGTACTGAACGGCAGCCTCACCCTCACTCCGAACGAGGAAAGCACATTGTCAGCTACTGGGACCCCCAACGAATGCGTTCGGGAGAACTTCCTCCGGAGATCTGTGACCACGAACCACTATGTCCGACGCAGCGCCCGCCACTTCGCGGCGACGAACCCCGCGAGGATGAACGCGAACCCGGCGACGGTCGCGGGAGTCACTTCCTGGCCGAGCACGAGCCACCCCGCCAACGCCGCGAACACGGGAATCACGTACTCGATGAAGCTCATCTCGATGGGGCCGAGGTCGTCCAGCAGCGTGAAGTACAGCAGGAAGCCACCGACGCCGGCGACCGCCGAGAGGTACGCGATGGCGCCGAGTGCTGACGGCGTCCACGTGGCGTCCGCGAACGACTGGCCGGGGAGCGCGAGCACGGCGGCGTGGAGGACGACCGCGCCGACGGCCATCATCCACGCCTGCGTGGCGAGGAACGGCATCGACGGCGATCGGCTGTGGGTGACGACCGCGGCGACGGCGAACGCGAGCGCGGACGCGAGCACGAGCGACACACCGAGGACGCTGTCCGCGATGTTCGCGGGGTCGAGGTCGGCGATGACGACGACGCCAGCGAACCCAAGCGCGACGCCGAGCGCGGTGGCGGCGGTGAACTCCTCGTCGGTGGAGACGAGCCGGGTGAGTGCGGGCGTCACCACGGGGACGAGACCCAATAGAACGGCGGCGACGCCGCCCGTGACGTACCGCTGGCCGGCGAAGAGGAACGCGTGGTGGGCGCCGATGATGAGCGCGCCGCCGACGAGCACGTAGACATAGTCGTCCCGAGTCCGGGGGCGGACGTCCGCGCCGGAGGCGAGAACAGCGGCGAACAGCAGCGCGGCAGCGACGTCGAAGCGCACGGCTGCAAACGGCACCGCGGGGAGGTCCGCGAGGCCGACGTCCGTCGCCATGAACGCCGTCCCCCAGACCGCGCACAGCAGCAAGAAGCGGCCGACCGTCCGGTAGCGACTCATTCACGAGGAGGTCGCCGCCGGACGGCGAAATATGCGTCGAACCGCCCCAGCTATCCGAGCGTCCGGACGCGCTTGGCGACGGCGTCGACTTCGCGGTGTGGTGGATCGACTCCTCGAGGAGAGTGAGGATCTCTGGATCGTACCCGCTGATGTGTATTTCTAACCAATGCCCGGGATCACCAATTGGCGACGCGAGAGCCGCTCGCAGACACTCGCGTATCGGAACACCGAGACCGATATGCGAGTCGTCCTGCATCGAGCGCTGGACTCCTACCGGTACAAATGGAGTGGGGTAATCCTCGTCGACGGCTACCCGATCTGGTCGCAGGGGTACGAGACAAAGGACGTGAAGTCGTTCCGTGACGCGCTTCGGGAGCGGCCAATCCCGGAACTCAGCTGTCAGGAGTGTCCGAACGTCGACGTCCTCCTGATGGAGATGGACACAGCAGAACACGATCCTCTCCGCATCGACGTACAGCCGTTCTTGTTCGAGCGTTTTCTCATCACGACCGTCGTCGACGATGCCACGTGAGCGGAACGCGTAGGCTTGGGTGGTGCCATTCGCAAAGTGCGTCGTACAGACCGCCCAGCGATGTTTATCGCCCCAGAAGGGGTGAAGGGGCTGTTCCGTTGTCCCTTCGGAGCCAACGATGGCAACGAGAGAGATCTATACGACGGCGTTCGACGAAGACGTCCAGACGACTACAACTGAGTGTCCTGATTGTGGTGGCAGTATTCGACAGGCTGGCCATGAAACGAGCTGTGAGGACTGTGGACTCGTCCTCGAGGAGAACCAACTCGATCGAGAGCCCGATTGGGGGCGGAGTAACAGGCAGGAATCGAAGAAACGGACTGGTGCACCACTGACGCCGACGCGTCACGATCGGGGTCTGTCCACCGAACTCGGCTATCATCGAGATGGGAACGGAAACACGCTCTCGAGTCAGAAGCGACGGCAACTGAACTGACTGCGTCGCGAACAGTCTCGAGCACAGTGGCAGTCAAAAGCGGAACGGAACCTCGCATATGGCCTCAGCGAAGTCCGGCGGATCGTCGCTCGTCTCGGTCTGGCGGAGAGTATCCGTGATCAAGCGTGTACGCTCTTCCGACGGGCTCAATCCGAGGGGCTCTGTCAGGGTCGATCGCTCGAAGCGGTAGCCTCAGCCAGTGTCTATGCAGTAACTCGGTGTAACGGACTCGGGCGATCACGCGCAGAAATCGCTGCCAGTGCTCGCTGTGATCAGGGGAGACTCACCAACGCCTACGATGCGATGAACGTCGACCTCGAGTTACCGACACAACCAATTTCGGCGACCGATCGCATTCCAAAACTAGCGACGGAGCTCGAGGTTCCGGACCGAGTCCGTCGACGGACAGTTGAGCTCGCACAGCAGGCGAGTGACGCTGGATTCACGATCGGACGTCGGCCGAGTGGCGTCGCAGCGGGGTGTCTGTATCTCGCTGCCGAGCGAGCTGGATTGTCTCTCTCACAGCGCCAGATCGCCGATACTGCAGGAACATCGCCGAATACACTTCGAAACCGACGGGACGAGATACTCGAGCTCGACGCCTGATCTGATCAGAAAGAACCGGATAGTGAGCGCCCGTTCGGATATATTTATCCAGCGACGGCGATGGGTGGCAAAGACGTTCGAGGATGCCCGGGAAGACATGGATGCGCTTCGGCGGTACATCTACCGGCTCGCAGCGGACTACATTAAATCCAGCCAGCAGACCCACACGAAGAGTAATCCTTTTGGCTGTTGCACAGAATTATGCAACTATAGGATGTACGACGTATGTGGCGAGAAGGAACTCAAGGTCATCCTCGCGCTTGACCCGGGCGATTCCATCTCGGGCGTTGCGCGGAAGGTCGACGAGAATCGGGAGACGATTCGGCGCGTCGTGAACCGTATTGAGGAGGCAGGATACGTCGCGTACGATGATGGCCTCCAGCTCGTCGACCAGACGATTCGAGACGCCGGTCTCGAGTTCCTGACAGTGTCAGCAGATATCTCCCCACCGTCAATCTCGGAGGCGTACGTCCTCCCGCAATTCGCCGGTATGGACTACGCCTTCACCGCCATCGATGCAGTCTACGTCTGGACCCGCGGTGGCTACCAGGTCGCTCGCGACCCAGCGGACTATCCGCTGTTCATCGCTGTCCACGAATCCGACCTCAACGCCTGGACGGAGTTCTTCGATCGGTTCGGAATCCCGACTTCGGAAGAGCGCCAGCCCGCTGAAGATGTCGATGGCGCCATTCAGGTCATTCTGGAGCCATGGTCACAGATCGATGCCGAGATGATCGACGGACGGCCTGTCATTCCGCTCCAAGAAACCGTGGCGTTCGCAAACGAGTACTATGCGACCTTCGAGTCGGCACTTGACATGCTCGGACGGATGTACGACGACGTCGACACTGACGCGAGCTACCGCATGGAGCCAGCTTGAACATGAGTCAAGAAGACCGAAGCGAGGCACTCATCGAAGTGCTCGAAGAGTTGGAGCAGTCAAATATCGGGTTCGTACTCGTTGGAGGCTACGCGATCAGTCAGTTCGAGACGCGGTTCTCGACCGACCTTGACCTCGTTATCGCCCCCGACGACTATGACAAAGTCATTACCTTTATCGAAGCGCGCGGCTTCGAACGACAGGCCGATCTCGAAGTTCCACCAGAAGAGACAATCTATAATCGTGAAATCGAACTCTTCGAGCGCACCGAAGGGCTTCCTCACCCGGTCGGTGTAGACATCCTTGTGAACGGCCTCGGCTGCCGACAGACCGAGGCAGAGTGGTCGTTTGACTATCTGCGCACGCATAGTTCCCCGACGACGATTTCGGGCGGGACTCGGTCGACGACTGCACGAGCAGCAGACGGGGAAGTACTCGTCGCGGCCAAACTCCATAGTGGCCGGAAAACGGATCTCGCTGACGTCCTTGCTGCGATCCCCTCGGTCGACTTAGATCTAGTCGAGACGCATCTGCATCGCGGAGATGCTAATGCCCTTCGTCAACAGCTCAGTGACGCACACACATTCATCGAAGAGGGTGGGTTAGATCACCGTTTCAAGAGCATGTTCGGCCAATCCTCGGCCTCAGCCGAGGATATCGAGACACTCCTCGAGTTCCTCAAGCGGCAACAGGAGTGAGAGAGCGCTCACTCCGACAGCAACAGCGACGGTAACTGCGAGTACCCGTCGCCGAAGTTGAGCTAAATAAGAGTGAGTTGGTGCCGTTTGTTGGCGCCTTGAGAGCACGGAGGCGAATACCAGTGAACGACTCGTCAGATAAATCTGGAGAATCAGGTGGTCTTACACCGAACCAGCGTCTCGAAGCACCGAATCATCGATTGATCGAGGCAGGTATCGCGACGATTCCAGATATGGAGACGCTCCAGGAGTGCGTTGCCTACGAGAACGTACACCAAAACCGGACGCAAATTCTGCGGCGGCTCAAGTGGAAGGCGGAAAAATTGCGTGAAAATGAAGAGTAGGATCCGTTCTTAACCAACAATATGCGAGTTAGTTCACCTATTGTTGGTTAAAAGTATGTAGTCCCACGTTTTTTGCGCCCCCAGAGAGAGCGAGGGCTTCATCAAGGGTCTTCGTCCAAAGGTGACTTCCTGTGAGTCAACAACAGAGTGCCGACAACGTCTCAATCGACGACATCCCGGTTGATATCGATAACACGCAATCAGAGGACATCGATCCCGCTGACGTCCCCGACGAAATCGAGTCCATCACCCGTGGGCTTGCCGGCGAGCATCCACCGACGAACCCGCTGGTCGTTCTCAAAGCGGCTCGCTGGTGGCACATTCACGGCAAGGGCGGAACGGATCCCGCCTTCCGGTGGGCTATCGAATGGGCACGTCACCTTGCGACCGACACGCCCAGCGACGTCGATCTGTTCGACGAGTACCTCGAGTACCTCATCACAGTCGGCTTCGCTGACGAATCCCACGAACTCCGGTAACCGAGAGCTCGGTTTTTATACGCCCCGAAGGGTGCGGCGCGTCCTGAACTGACGCAGTCGCCGAGAACTTTATTCGGTGAACACAATGGCTACGACCAGTGATTCGTCGGTTTCCTTCGAGGAGACCGACACGCGAGACGACGAAATGAACAGCACCATCGAACAGTGGATCGACGACCTCGTCGCCGGCGTCGACGACGTGCAGGCTAGCGACGAATTCCAGGAGTGGCTTGACGTCCAGAGTCGCTTCCACGACTATTCGTATCGAAACACGCTCCTCATCAAGCACCAGTGTCCCGAGGCGACCCGGGTGGCGGGCTACCGGACGTGGCAGGAGGAGTTCGACCGCCACGTCAAGGAGGGCGAGTCGGCCATCTGGATCTGGGCGCCGATCATCACCAAGCAGTGCCCGGAGTGCGAGAACTCGCCGAGTTACCACGAGGACAGTGACTGTGACTACGACGAGACGCCGCCCGAAAAGTGGTCGAAAGGCCTCGTCGGGTTCAAGCCAACCCCGGTGTTCGACGTCTCGCAGACCAAGGGTGAGGCGCTCCCCGACCTCGACACGGAAGCGACCGGGGACGCCAGCGACCTCGTCGCTCAGCTGACTGAGACCGCTGACGAACTCGGCGTGACGGTTCAGATAGTTCCAGACGAAGAGTGGACACACGGGGAGGCGAAGGGTATCTGTGAGCAATTGAGTCTTTTTGACGTACAGCCGCTTGTCGAGGTTCGTGATCGAGAAAACAAAGCCGATATCGCACGGACGCTGGTCCACGAGTACGCGCACGCCCTGCTCCACTTCGACATCGACGACGACGACACTGAGCGGTCGAAACGCGAAGTCGAGGCCGAGGCCGTCGCGTACGTCGTCGGCCGGTACTGCGGGCTCGACACCAGTGGGTCGGCGTTCTACCTGGCCGCATGGGAGTCAGACGATCCGGAGGTTGTTCGAAACCGGCTCGACCGGATCAGTCGAACGGCAGAGGAGATCATCGATATCGTTGACGAGGTGATGGAGGATGAGTGATCGAAATCTACTCCTCGAGATCGTCACTGCGCTCGAAGAACAGGGACTCGGTCGTGACGAGTACCAACTGCAACGAGTGGTCGATGTCGAAGCGCTCGAGCAACTCGTCAACTCAGCACGTGCTGATCTCGAAGTCAAATTCTCGGTTGGTGAGTTCCGTCTCTGCGTGACGCAGTCCGATGTGCAGGTTCTTGAAAGCCCATAGTAGGAGAATCTAGCTGGTTCTCCTATCGTATCGCGCTCGAGGAGCCGCCGGTCTCGACAGTCACCGCTCGAGGAGGCTATGGGCGAACAGACACAGTTAGGGGAGGAAGAAAAACGGTTGCTACCGTTGTGTCCATACTGTGGAAAGTAGTGATTCCGGTATACACACAGTCCGATAGAACATAACGCATCACCGTATGGCTGTCGAGTGGCGTCGCCAGACCTCTGGGGATACTCTGCCATCGATGCGATTGCGACTACCGATGCTACATATTTTAGACCGGCGCGATCAACGCGATTTTGAACCGCATTCAGGGAATTAGTTTTCCGGCATCGTCACTCGAAGTTCGCCGTCAACCTCGTAAAAGTAGCCTCGCTCGATCAGCCGGGAGAGTGCATGAGTCGCGTCCTCGGATTCGAGAGCTACGTCATCAATACTGCAAAGAACCTCGATCGCTTGCTCTCGAGGGATCGACTGCACATCTTCTGCTTCAGCCGAATTGAAACTGTGAGTACAAAGGACATCGTATGCGTCCAAAATCCACTCTGGAAGCGGCGGTCGTGGATCAGAGAGATCCCTCATCTCGACTGTGTACGCTACTCTTTGCTATCGACTTGGTTAAGCGTATTCCTCAGCGAGGTACAGGACTGACGCCGTGAGATACCAATCGGTCTCGGAATACTACTTCGCACAAACGGAAACTACGATCCTACTCAGAATTGTCTTTCCACAACCGATTCCAGGACTTGAACGTTGTTTTTTCGCGCCTGATGGGTGAGGCGCGACGACATGTGCCTCGAGAGTACCCATGAGTACAGATCGACCGATTCACTGCGAGCAGCAGCAGGATTACTACCACGATCGCGGCGACACCACTGACCGAGAGCAGCGGTATCCCGGTGATGTCGCTCGACTGAACGAGCACGAGCTCATCGCAATCGACGAGTGGCTACCAGGCAGGGAACCAACCCCATACGAGATCGATCTCACCAACGGCTACGAGTACCGGACACGCTACTGGCGCTGCCGAAACTGTGGTCAAGAACGAAATCGTCGCGAGGAGTTCAGCAATCAGTGTGAGACACCAGCACCACCGACTCCACTCGAGGCTGGCGGCTACTCGATCGACGAGCCACGAACACGTCGTGCTCTGAACGAGGATATGGACGTCCGCTTCGCTATGGTGGGTTCTCTCTATGAGGTTGTTAGCGACAGTGGAAATACCTACGAAGTCGACAGCGAGAGCGAGACGTGTACCTGTCCGGACTTTGAGCAGCGCCAGCCAGACGATGGCTGTAAGCATCTTCGGCGTGTCGACCTCGAAATCCGTACCGGACTAGTTCCCGCACCAGATGGGACATTCAGTCACTGACTCAGGTAATGTAGTCGTCACTCAAGACTATTTGTAGCCCCGAACGGGTGGTCGAGTGTTAGATCGTCAGAGTATGTTCGTTGGATCGTCACAGTGTGATCGCAAAGGGTCTGAAATGTCGCTCAACGCGCGACTGGGAACCCGCCACGGTGAGTAGGGAGCAGTCACAAGATCATAGTTGGCGACCTTGTGATACAACCGATCGATCTGTTTCGATTGTTTAAATGACACGATGCATAGTGTGTTGGATTATTAGATAATAAGTCGGTATACCGGTCGTTACGGACACTAACCTCTATATGGTTGATCAAGGCTCGCTCAATGTTTCAAGTGACGAGTTTTCCCAGAATGGTATGTAGTATCGACAGACAACCGGCCGCCATCACTTAGTATCATCAGTTCAGTTAACATATTGGCGGATATCGAAGTTTCCAGTAACGAGAATAGGAGACACATTCAGCATCTAATCATGTCACAAGACATCACGCCACGAGTACTCCAATTGTTCAAGATCAAACTTAAGAATCATCCGGATATCTCTGCAGAGACAGTAGAAGGATTGCTTCAAGAGCAGGGGAAGAATGACTTCGGTGACGATGACGAACTCCTGGATACCGTCGTCGAAATGATAGAGGACGACGAATGACTATCCAGCTCGAGTCGCTCACCATCCGTGCGTTCCGCGGAGTTCGCGAGGAAGAACAATTCGAATTCAACGGCAAAAACGCCGTTATCGCAGGACCAAACGGATCCGGCAAGAGTACGGTCCTCCAAGCGATCGAGTTCCTACTTACTGGACAGATTGCTGCGCTCAGAGGGTCCGGTACTGGCGGAATCAAAACGACCGAACATATTCCGAATCAATACGCTAATCCCGACGAAACAGCCGTCGAAGGGACGTTCACTGTCGAAGGTGAAGACTCGTTTCGAATCGTCCGGGAATTCACGAACCGCTCACAGATGCAGGCCGAAGATCGCCCAGAAGCATTTACCGAACTTGTCACAGCAGCGAATCAGGGCCTCTTGAATCTCTCTCGTGATGAACTGCTGGAACTTGTTATCACGACTCCAGGTGACCGGAAAGATCAGATATACCATCTGATGAACACCGAAGGACTCGACGAGCGACGTCGACAACTCAAGCGGTTGGCGAAAAATGCAGATCGTCAGGCATCAACGAACAAAACGCGCTATGAAGATAACCTCCAACAGATCCAGAAAATCGTTGGCGATGGAGTCGTGACGTCCATCGACGACGATTCGGAACTCCGACCGGCAGCGCTCTGTGAAGCCGTGAACGTCCGGCGAGAGCGCGTCGGCGGTGATCCAATCGAGAGCATCGACGCGGTCGAGTCGTTCGAGGAAGGATTGACATCACCACTCGATCAGGCATCGAATCCGCTGCAGCGCGACGACGTCCGTCGACAACTGACTCAACTCGAGGATTGGGTCGACGATGGGCAGACGGAGGTAGCAGAAGCATTGGACAACATTCGACAGGAAATTCGTGCACTGAGTGCAGACGAGGACGCACTCACTGCCCTCGCAGAGCGCTCACTTGTCGACCAGGGCCGCAAGCTCGTCGATACGACTACGCGTGAGTGTCCGCTCTGTGAGCAACCGTGGGACAAAGGAGAGTTGCAAGCGCACCTCGAGAACCGAGCCGATCGACTTGAGCGTATTGAGGGGCGTATCGAGACAATCGACGAATTGGCCGAGAACGCAGATCGGAAACTGAATTCGATCACAGGAACGATCGACCGATTGGTCGAAGCACTCTCGACGGATGAGGTCGATATCGATCTTCGACCATTGGCGCAGTACCAAGAGCAACTCGAAGCAATCGTACAGGCTGTCGATACCGATCTCACAGACGATCCGAAAGCAGTGGATCTTGACAATCTGTCTCTTCCGAAGGCCGACCAGACTAACGTTCCCGAAACCCTCACTGAGCTCCGTGATACGGCAGCTGCGCTCCCGGAACGATCGACGATAGAAACCATGTGGGGCGAACTGCAGACGCTAGATAAGACACACAAACGGCTACAGACAGCTTCCATAGAACAGACGCGATATGCACGAGCAGCGAACGGGTTCGAAATCGCTCACGAAGAGTTCCTCAAGGCACGGGATGACGTCCTCAGTGATATCTTTGAAACGATTAGTGACCGGTTCGCGAGCTTTTACCAAGCGGTGAATCCCGACGAAAGCGCGTTCAATCCAACGATCGGACAGACGGATACCGGGGTCGAATTCTCTGTGGAGTTCTTCGATACGGGCGACCACCCGCCGAATGCGCTGCATAGCGAAGGCCATCAGGACCTCATGGGCGTCTGTCTCTTCCTGGCATTAGCATCCGAGCTCTCTCCACTCGAGCGGACACCAGTATTGCTAGATGACGTTGTGATGTCGGTCGACGAAGGGCACCGAGAACAATTTGCAAAGGTGCTCCAAGACGAGTTCAGCGACCACTTCCAATTCTTGATTGCAACCCACGACGAGACGTGGGTCAACCAGCTCGTGAATACAAGTGTCGTTGATGATAGGGAAGTGATCAAATTCGCTGAGTGGACGCCAGACCGTGGGCCAGTTCTCGAGGTGAAATAAGTCCAATCAGATCATAGTCTAACGACTAACAGTGAACCGAACTGTTCAACCGATAAGATCATATACGTCAGAAATATTCTTCCAATATGATTCAAAGAGGGCTAATAGATGCTTTGGATAGCACTCATTTGTTGGATACAGAAGAGAGGATATTCCTGAAAGGTAAGGTGATCCAGCATGCAAATTGAGGACACCCGAGCAATCTGTACTACACTTTTTGCTGGATCCATTGTCCTCGCCAATGTACTAGCAGCAAAATTGACGTGGGTCGAATTACCTGTTATCGGTGGCGTTGCCGTTCCAGCAGGGTTTGTTGCGTTCGGTGTCGCCTATCTCGCGTCAGACTTGCTTGTTGAGTACCACGGACGCGAGTATGCGGCATCAGTCGTCAACGGAACTGTAGCCACGCTTGTTGTAGCGTACGCGCTAGTCTTCGTGGCGATCTGGATGCCGACAGCGCCCTTCTATGATGGAGAAGCAGCGTTCGTAGCTACGCTTGGTGATTCGGCGTCGATTATCCTAGCATCTGTCGTAGCGTTGGCAATCGCTCAACACCTTGATGTCAGACTTTTTTCGAAACTCAAGTCTCGAACAGGTGGTCGACATCGGTGGATACGCAACTGTGGGTCGACCGCCACCAGTCAGGGTGTCGATACGGTCGTGTTCATCACACTCGGGTTCGCGATCTTCCCAACTATCGGTCTCGGCGGTGACCCAACGTGGGGGTGGTCGTTGATATCGATCGTCATCGGCCAGTATTTGGTCAAACTACTGGTTGCACTCGTTGATACCGTGCCGTTCTACGCGGTGACGGAAGTCGTTGAGCAGAGGGCGTGAAACCTCGATGCGACCGCCCGTAGTGAGTCCGTGGAGACCGCTCTTGCCCGGTACCGACGGGTTGAACTGGCCGCTACGAACGAGGAGCGCGACCTCGAGACCCTCGTCTCGTTGCACAATCGGCTGTTGGTCGACCTCGGACTTGTCGACGCCGAGCAAGAATCGGAGACTGGCCCGGTCTCGGAGGTCGGCGCGCTCGTCCTATGCGGTGAGGATCCTCAAACCCTCCTGGAGACCCTCGCCGTCGCTAAGTGGCGGAGCGCCCGCCGTCTCCTCCGGGAATGCCTGGCAATCGACGGGGAACTTCCCAGAGAGGAGTACAACGGCCTACTCCGCGACGACTGGGAAAAAAACGTCCTGACTCCCCTGCTCGGATCGTTCGGGCTCCTGACCGCGTATCCGACCGGCGTCGACGTTACCGAGTCGGCCGCACAGGCGGCCATGGACGCATACGATGCGACCTCGACGGACGTCGCAAGGGCGTCGCTCTACTGCCGCGTGCTCTCGTCAACGATGAGCCTCGACGACTCGACTGGGGCGGACGTCACAAGTGAACTACTAGGTATCGAACCGGGCAGCGAGGTCGTTCCCGCAAACGCGATCGGGACGCTCGGAGAGGACTTTCCGCGAGCGATCGACCACGAAGCGGTCCTCGAGGCAGCGAGCGAGATCCGGGTGGAGTACGAGCAGGCGTCCCAAAGATATCGCCGCCTGGCCACCGGTGACGTCTCGGTGCCCGAGCGAGCCGATAAGGTCCTTCGCGTTACGTCCGAGGACGTCGATCCTTCTGATATCGCGTCGGTCGATGAGATCTTGAATCTGGTCGCGACGGTTATCGATGGCGATCTCGGTCGAATCGAAATGGACTATGTCACTGACGCCCTCAACGCCGAGCCCTACGATTGCTTCCAAGTACTGAACAACGTGCCCGGACTCGAATGCGATCTTGCAGACGAGACCGTCGAGGTGGTGCGCGTCCCGTCCGATGTCGCCGGGACAAGCCGCCTCGACGAGTACGTCGAGTACTTGCTTGATCAACACGCGATCGTCTCTCAGCGGATCGAAGCTCTCTCGCATCCCGAGTTCGAACTCGAGGGGAACCACGCCGACGCGAACCTCGTGGATCGCCTCGATCGTCTCCAGGATCGTCAGGTCGCGCCAACGTACTTCGCGTACACGTTGATCGACCCCGAGTCGCTCGGCGAAGAGGCGATGGACGACTACGTCGGCGACTCCCGGGGCCTCCGCCGCGAGCGCGCCCTCCTCCAACGGTGGCATGAGGACCTGCCGAGCGGCCTTCGGTCGTACACGGCGATGACCGACCGCCTATTCAGCCTCGGGCTAGAGGAAGAACTGGATCACCGTGTCCTCCGGATCATGACGCCGTTCGACGATGACACGTTCAGCGAGTACGCCGCGCAACTGCGGCGCCTCCTGGAACGTGGCTTCGAACTCCGCCTGCTCACTCGTCACACGAAAGAGCCCTGGGAGTGGCGCCGTCTTCGGGACAACCTGCTCGCACAACTCGAATCGAACCGCAAGAACGTCCACATCCGGACCTACTCGCGCTTCAAGACCCACCAGCGGGTCACCCGTGACACGGACCTCAGCGACCTCAGTGAGCTCGGGATCCACGGCAAACTTCACGTCATCGGCGCTCCCGACGAGGGTGCCGCACTGCTTGGCTCGGCGAACTTCATGGAGAACAGCTACCACTGGAACCCCGAGTGTGGCGTCTACACCGAGCAGTCCGCGTTCGTCGACAGCGCCACCGAGTTCTTCGATGTCGTCTGGGATATCGCCGGTGCGGACCAGCTCTCGCTGGAACGACTCCAGGAGATTCCGGAACGGCGGTTTATCCCGAGCTACTACAGTTAGCCCTCGCTATCTGTTCTTTAGACCTTCTCAAAGAGTCCTGGACTGGTCGGAGGGGTATAGGAATCGAGGAACGACCGGACGCTCCCGTGCTTCGCACGAAGCGTCTCGAAGCGCTCGTCGGTGGGTCGCATGAACCCCTGCGGGTATTCCATCGAGTACCCCAGCGCCTCGTGGAGTTCCTCCGCGGGGAGATCGATCCGTCGAACGCGATCCAGATAGATCACGAAGGGCCACGGCTCCTCTTTGTTCGCGACGATTCGGCCCCCATCGTAGGGCACCCACAGTTCCTCTGCGACATCAAGACAGTAGCACACCAACCAAAGAACGCCTGGAATGTCACCACTGCGACCGGACAATCGACCCCGGAAGACGCCCCGAACGGGAGCAAGGACGGCATTGCGATCATCCCCATTGTCAGTTAGTGCAGAGTCAGCCCACAATCTGTGGATCACCTATCTGAAGGTCGCAGGAGAAAGGGACTTCTGGCCCAAGAGCGTCTACCAAATCAATGGATGCAGGAGCAGACGCCACGGATCCGACGTTCTGGGCAGACACCGATGATGAGGTGGCGGTCCAACGATTCCGGACACTCGTCAATACGGTCAACGACGGGATTTACCAGCTCGACGCTGCCGGACGATTCGTTGCGGTCAACGCTGTTATCGTCGAGATGTCTGGCTATACCCGTGACGAACTTCTGGGCGAACACGTCTCACTCCTCCTTGCGGACGACGATATCGACCGTATCAGACGCAGAATCGAGGCCTGCCTGGCAGATAGCACACAACTAAACGAGACGTTTGAATTCATTGCCCGGACTAAAAACGGAGAATCTACTCTCTGTGAACTCCAGACAAGTCTACTCGTCGAAGACGGATCGTTCGAAGGGACTGTTGGTATCGTTCGTGATATCACCAATCGGAAACAACATGAACAGTTGCTTCAGGACCAGAAACGTCAACTCGAGCGCGAACGTGACCTGGTACACCATATTCTCGAGACGAGCCCCATCGGCATTCAGGTGCTGGATGCAGACGGTGAAATCACGCGGATGAACGATCGTCTCAAGGAAATACTGGAGATTTCAACCGCAGAGGCAAACACGTACGATCCATCAGACCGATCCGTCTACGACGAAACCGGGGAAGAACTCACGATTGACGAGCATCCGTTTGCCCATACGCTTGAGACAGGTGAACCAGTCTACGAGAAAATGATGCGCATCGAGCTCCCCAGCGGTGACACCCGCTGGCTCTCGGTCAACGCAGCACCTATTCTCACGGACGACGGGACAATCGACCGCGTCGTTACCACTGCTGAGGACGTCACCGAACTCAAGGAGCGGGAGCGCGAACTCTCGACGGAACTGGACGAAATGTTCGGGCGGATTTCGGACGCGTTCTACGCGCTCGACGAGGAGTTTCGGTTCGAACACGTCAACACGCAGGCCGAGGAACTCCTCCAGCACTCCGAGAACAAGTTACTCGGCAAGAAACTCTGGGACGTGTTTCCCTCTGCTGCCGAGATCGACGAGGTCTGGGATGCGTTCCATACGGCACTCGAAACACAGGAGGCAACCAGCTACGAACTCTACTACGACGAACTTGACTTCTGGGTCGAAGCGAATATCTATCCCTCTGAGACTGGCGTCTCGGTCTATTTCCGCGACGTCACTGAGAGAAAGGAACACGAGCAAGAACTCGAACTGTTCCGGACGCTGCTGGATCACTCTTCCGACAGCGTGTTCGTGATCGATCCGTCCACGGGGCAGTTCCTTGACGTAAACGGGACCGCCTGCCGTCGCCTCGGATACGACCGCGAGGAACTGCTGGAGCTATCAGTCCCCGATATCGAATGGGGGTTGCCCGATCTTTCGGTGTGGGAATCTCACGTTAAGGAGGTGAAAACTGAGGGAGGAGCGACCTTCGACGGGAGACACGAACGAAAGGACGGGAGTACCTTCCCAGTTGAAGTCAACGTCTCATACGCCGATCTGTCTCAGGAATACGTCATCGCAGTTGCCCGTGACGTAACTGAACGCCGGCAGCGCGAGCGTGAACTCGAGGAGTCTGAACGCCGGTACCGGACGCTCGCTGAGTGTTTCCCAAACGGGATCGTTACCCTGTTCGATGACGATTTGACGTATACCCTGGCGGCAGGACGAGCATTCGATGATCTCCCCCTCGATCCCGATGAGGTAGAAGGGAACCCCGTCCAGGACGTGTGGGGCGCCGATACCGTTGCGGCACTGGAACCACAGTTACGGGCCGCACTCGACGACGAGGAGACCGCGATCGAACTCGAATACGCGGGGCGGGAGTGGGTCGTGTACGTCGTCCCGGTCGCGAACGACAGCGGTGAGATATTTGCCGGGATGACGATGGCCCAGGACATCACTGAGCGCAAGGAGACCGAACGACAGCTGCGCCACCGCGAACACGAGCTCGAGCAGTACAAGGAATACACTGACGACATTCTGGGTGCGATCGACGACGTGTTCTACGTCCTCGATGAGAACGGCACCCTCAAGCGGTGGAACGCGACCGTCTCCGAAGTAACAGGCTATGCAAGCGACGAGGTTGAGACGATGCACGCACTGGATTTCTTTGCCGAGACGGATCACGAACAGATCGTGAACGCCATCGCTGAGGGATTCGAGACAGGGACGACACAAGTTGAAGCGAATCTGCAGACCAAAGCGGGTGATGAAATTCCGTACGAGTTCGTTGCCAACAGTCTGGAGAATCCCGCCGGGGATCAAGTGCTTACGGGTATCGGCCGGGATGTGTCTGCACGTGAGGAGAAACGGCGGAAACTCGAAGAGACGGTCGAGCAACTCGAAACTTCCAACGAGCGCCTCGAACAGTTCGCCTACGCCGCCTCGCACGATCTACAGGAACCGCTGCGAATGGTTTCCAGCTACCTGCAGCTCCTCGAACGCCGCTACGGCAACGCACTCGACGAAGAGGGGGAGGAATTCCTCAAGTTCGCCGTCGATGGTGCTGACCGGATGCGGACGATGATCGAGGGGCTTCTCGCCTATTCTCGTGTCGAAACGAAGGGCAATCCGATTGAGCCAGTTGATCTCGAGGAGATACTTGATGATGTGGTCGACGATCTCCAGCTTCGAATCGCGGAGACCGATGCTGAACTCACCGTCGAGGAACTTCCGTGCGTCGAGGGTGACGCCAGCCAACTGCGCCAAATGCTTCAAAACTTGCTGAGTAATGCCATCAACTACAGCGGCGACAAACCGCCGCAGATTCACGTCGATGCGGAGCGACGAGGCGAGATGTGGACGATTTCGATCCACGACGAGGGCATCGGTATCGCGCCCGACGATCAGGAACGGGTGTTCGAAATCTTCAAACGGCTTCATGGCCGCGAAGCGTACGAGGGGGCTGGGATTGGACTCGCACTCTGTCAACGGATCATTGAGCGCCACGGCGGTGAGATTTGGGTAGAATCGGAACTAGGTGAGGGGGCGACGTTCTCGTTTGCCCTTCCTGCGGCAGGAAATGATAATTGAGTGCTAGATACCGTGTTAAGCTCTCCACCTGTACTTACCGCTGAGGACTTCAACAGAGCTAATGAATTATCTTCTAATCGTGTCCTCAGTTGGCTGTCGGCAGCCCACGCGAGTACGAACGCTCACCGAGACGGCTACACTGCTCACGATAATTATTCCGACCATCAGTAATGAGGCAACAGCGCCAACGAGCCAGATATTGTCCGAAGGAGTACGAGGAGAAAATATTTCAAGATCGATCGGTTCGATCGAATTTCCCTGTGTTTCGAAGCGAGAATAGTCGCGGAATTCCTCTCCCTACTCATCTAACCCGTCCTCCTACCGGAGCTCAAGGAGTTGCAGATAGATCGAGACCATGCGCGACGACGACTCTGGGAGCCTGCCGTCGACTCAAACTCGAATACAGTACCGGAAAACGCGAGTTCCATCTAGTGAATTCGTCTTCAGAATTGCGCTCGATGGAGAAAGTGATCGTGCCCGCGGTCGTTTACTGAGCCGATGACAGGAAAGGTCCCGTCTGTCATCGATCATAGCAACAAGCAAACTACATACCAATGAGTTTGGCCAGAACCCTTATCATTTCGCTGTTTAGTTATGTTTCTGGTAGAAGTAGACAGTCTGGTTTGGAGCCTGATTCACTGAACGGGAGAGAGTAGGGAAAATAACACCTATATGATGGGGGGATCGCGGGAGGTTACGAACTAACTGCCATCTAACAACACAGATCAGTATGCACGGAATCATTCTGAAAGGGCTGAAGGACTTCACGATCGAACAGTACGATGAGGCCACTTGGAATCGCATTCGGGACGAAGCAGACGTCGAGCGAAGACTGTATGTCCCGGTGACCGAATATCCCGACGAACACGTTTTCGAACTCGTCACGACGGCCTCGGAGATTTCAGGGGTAGATCCGCCGATACTCTTACGCGCGTTCGGCCGGTTTCTCGTCCCACAACTCGTTCAGACCTACGGCGTCCACGTCGAGAAGGACTGGGACGGCCTCGAGTTGATCGAGAACGTCGAGGAATACATCCACATGGCGCTTCGGGCAAAAGACATGGCGGACTTCACTCCGCCGGCCGTCGACGCTCGTCGGCTCGACGAGAATCGTGTCGTTGTCCGCTACAACTCCGATCGGCAACTGTGCGAAGTCGCCATCGGCATTCTTGTGGGAATAGGTGAGTTCTACGATGAGTCCTACACAGTGACCGAATCTCAGTGCATGCACGACGGCGCTCCAAAGTGTGAGATCGTCGTCGAGCGCGAGATCCCCACATCGCTCGATAACGGAGACGACAGCATGAATTCCGTGAGGACACCATGAGCAGTGGGGACGCTGCGATCCGCGAGGATGACAGGGAGTCTAACCGAGACGACGATCGCGGCGACCGGCCGGGAAGCTACGGCGAGCATGTTCTCCAGAAGCGGTTCGGAACCGAAGACCGCGCTGACCGATTCTACGACTCGGAGATGCAGGCGACGCTGACTGACCGAATGCAGTCGTTCCTCGCGGAGCGATGGACCGGCTTCGTCGGTTGGCTAGACGATGGTCGGCCGCGGGTCACCCCGGCTGTCGATGGTCCGGGGATGGTGCAGGTACTCGACTCCGAGACCGTCGCGTGGCCTGCTGGCACAATGATCGGTCCAACGCCAACGTTGGACGGTTCTCAAGAAGAACGGTGGCTATCGTTAGTGACCGTTGATTGGTTCGATACGACGGTCGGGTTGCACATCAACGGCGTCGGCGAACGCGTTGAGTACGTCTATAATCAGCAACACGAGCGTCTCCCCGGGACCGACTGGATCGTGCTATCGGTCGAAGAAGCGTACATCCACTGCGCGAAGCACGCCCCACAGCTATCTGTAGAGCAGCTACCACTGGCCGAGGCTGCGCGCGATCCTATCGAGAAATCATTCGGACGGCTGTCCAAACGGGCCCAGCGGTTTGTCGGATCGCGACTTCAGGCAGTTCTCGGAACCGCAGACGCCGACGGGGAGACCGACGTTTCACCGCGGCTGGGGCCGGCAGGGTTCGTGCAGGTACTCGATGAGTCGACGCTGGCGTGGCCGGAGTACCGCGGCAACGGTGTCCACGCCTCGTTGGGGAACATGTACGAGCGACCCGTCGCTACCCTTTCGTTTGTCGACTGGTGGTCGACAGAGGCCATCCTCGAGGTGAGCGGCACTGTGTCTCTCGAGGACGAGGTCGATGATGCAACGGATTTGACCGATGTCGATCAGACGAAGACATGGGTCAGTCTGGAGGTTGATTCAGTCGGTCTCGTAACGAATCCACCGTTACCTCGCCTCTCGCTCGAAGAGTTCGATCCACCGTGGGGGACCGACGATGCGAGCATCAAGAAAAGCGGTTATTTTACGGATTGATATCCTCCCCGCCGTGATCAGAGAGGGACCGTCGGTCCCTCAAGCAGTCGGGCATGGCCCGACGACAGCTTGGGCTTCCAACCGCAGGACTGCGGCTAGTTTGGGGACCTCGGATTTACAGACTAACACTGTTGAGGTACCACGCCCCCGTTACTCCTCACAGATTGGATGTTCAGTGTTAGTTCAGAATATTGTTGTTTTAACCGCCGTTGCTGCCGATAAGGGATACAACTGGGAGGTTCTTCGCATGAAACTGCGATCGGAAGGTATCACACCGGTTATCCCGACAAGAGTGATGGATTTGCATGGCCTCGTGAGGAACCCCTTGACCGATGATCGGACGGACCACCAACGCTCGGACATTGAGTCGGTGCTTTTCGGATTACGCCGTCGGTACGGCGAGACGCTGTGGTCGAGAACCTGGTACGGACAGTTCCGCGAACTTGTCATGAAATCCGCGGTCCGAAACATCGAACGCGCCATCAAGGGCTCTGACCCATGACAGTAGGCGTCTAAACAGGAGCCGATAGATGTATTCATCAAACTGTCATCTGTAGGCTGTTCAGATCCCCCGAAGCAGGCGATTTACTGTGGATTCTGAAGCGTCAAAGAGAATGTCGCGCCATCGCTCGGCGTCGAGTCGACCCAGATCTCGCCCCCGTGGCGCTCAACGATTCGCTTACACAGCGCGAGTCCGATCCCTGTGCCAGCGTGTTCTTCTTGGGTGTGGAGCCGCTCGAACACCTTGAAGATGCGCTCTTGATCCTCGGGATCGATCCCGATGCCCTCGTCGGTGACCGACAGGGTCCACTCTTCACCGGACCTCGTGGCCGAAACGTCGACGCGGGGCGGTTCGTCGCCGCTGTACTCGATAGCGTTCTTGAGCAGGTTCTGGAACAGCTGCCGGAGCTGACTGGCGTCGCCCTCGACCGTCGGGAGTTCCTCGACCGTAATCTCCGCGTCATGCTCCTCGATCTGGATCTGGAGATCAGCCATCAGGTTTTCAAGGACATCATTCAGATCTATAGGTTCAAATGGCTCTCCCTCTGTCTCGACACGCGAGTACTCAAGAAGCCCGTCAATCATCGCACGCATCCGGTCTGCCCCGTCGACGGCGAACTGAATGAACTCCCTGCCGTCCTCATCAAGTTCATCGGCGTACTGCTGCTCGATCAACTGGAGGTAACTAGAGACCATCCGTAGCGGTTCCCGGAGGTCGTGGGAGGCGGCATAGGCGAACTGTTCGAGGCGTTTGTTCGACTCCTTGAGCTCGCGCTCGTAGGTCTTCCGTTCGGTTATGTCACGGGCCACGCCGATCATCCGCGTCGGACCGTCGTCGTCCTGGATCGGATGACCGGGAGCTTCAATCCATCGCACCTCCCCGTCCCGGACAATGCGAATCTCTTCGGATTTCGGCTCGCCCGTCTCGAGGGCATTCTCGATACCTTCTTGTACCTTCTGTCTATCTTCCGAGTGAATCACCTCGACGAAGTCCTCCCAGGTCTCGACGGTCGTTCCGTAAAGCGACTCTGCCGAGGGGTAAAACGACGCCTGGTCTTCGTCGACGTTCCAGTCCCAGACGACCGCGTCGGTGGCGTTGAGCGCGAATTCCATCCGTTCTCGGACATGCTGAAGTTCGCGCTCGCGCTCTTTGCGCTCAGTGATGTCTCGAAAGTAGACGGACATTCCCGACTCAGCGGGATACCCTCGGACCCCCACCCAAATGTCGAGTACATCCGAGTAATATTCAAACTCCAGCAATTCGTTGGCCGCCATTGCTTCCTCGGCCATCTCACGGAGATGGCTATCAGCGATCTCGTATAGAACATCCCAGACACGAGTCTCTAGGAGCTCCTCTGGGGGTAACTGGACCAGCTCGGTCGCCTGGTCATTGACGTAGGTGATGTTCCACTCATCGTCGAGGGCCATGAACGCCTCGTCGACTCGCTTGAAGATCTCATCAAGTTCTGCCTCGAGTTCGTCTCGCTGCTGTTCGAGCCTCTCGGCCTGTTCTTCCAGTTGTTGCTCATACTCGCGGCGGTCAGTCATGTCACGTGTGACCTTCGTGAATCCCCGGATATCTCCCTCGTCGCCTCGGATAGCGGTGATCGTCACATTCGCCCAAAACCGCGAGCCGTCTGAACGGACCCGCCACCCCTCGTCTTCGATTCGGCCATCTGCCACTGCGCCCTCGAGGTTCTGCTCCGGCACGTCATCGGCGACGTCCTCGTCGGTGTAGAACGTCGAAAAGTGTTTGCCCACGATTTCGTCTTCCGAATATCCTTTGATCCGCTCAGCCCCCTCATTCCAGCTCACGATATTGCCGTCGGGATCGAGCAAGAAGATGGCGTAGTCCTTGACGGCATTCACGACGGCACGGAACTGTTCTTCATCCGGTTGCCGGCCGCTTGATACCTGTCCCTGGGGTTTCCACCAGACTCTGCCTGAACCGGCTCCTTGCTTGGTTCGAATCTCCCCCCGGTTGACAAGGTCTTCCAGCCAGCGCCGGGCGACTTGAGGGGAACAATCCAGTGCCTCCGCGATCTCTTCAGTAAAAAATGGCGTCGACGGGTTGGGTGTTTGACTGAAGAACCCCCGGATATCGTCTCCCGTCACGTCCTGTGTTGGCCCCTGAGATCCCATTACCTTCGAATCTCATCGTGTGCCTATAAGCGCTTGGCATTCCCAAACAATAGACTCCACGTCTATCCCGTTATAGTGTGAGAAATGCGCTGTGCATTCAGCACGACTCTCTGAAGATATACGAAGATTGGAAAGTTCCCTGGCAGTCAATACGCAACTGTAGTATTTACTGATAAACTGTGAGTTGAACTGGTCGTTCACTCGAGATGGATTGTCGCCCCAGGAGGGGCGCGGGGGCTCGACTGAAGTCCGCCGCATCAATCCATGCGAACAACTGATAGCAACAGCGTCGTCAGACGTGGGGACGACTCAGTTCCTGAAGCGAGCTATCGCCAGATGACCAACCATAACGCGTGTCGGATGCCGGGTTGTTCAGCGCTTACTCACGATCAGGCAGGATACGCTGGCCGATTCTGTTCGGACAGCTGTGAGGTCCTGCAGGCGGACGCTCGAGACGCTGCTCAAGAGGACGTGTACTGATGCTCGAACAGGTTGATCACCGTGGCAAGTGCTTGACGATCGATGATTCCATCGTCGACGAAATAAATGACGAGAACTCCCGACAGACAGATGCACTCGAACAGCAGGCCCAGCAAGAAGCTTGTGAACTCGAGCGTGCAAAAGCGGTCGCTGGTCCAGCTGGTTCGAATCCCTCGTCCAGTGCATGTGTATCGTCTTTGATCTGGTAGATAATCCCTCGATGCTGGAGTAGATCGAGGGCGCGATGGCGGTACTCTGATGGAAGTCGGCGCGGCGTGCCAAGTCCGTTGCGGCATGCGGTTTCTCGAGATAGTAGAGGACGCGAAGCGTCACACCGGACAACAGTCCGGGCCACTCGAACCGAGTACCAGGTCCGCTACGAGTTTTCGAACACGATCGACGGCGACACGCCGTTGCCGATGAACTGCGATAACGACGATCTGCAGCGCTACTGCATCGGCCAAGACCAGTGCCCCTACTCGATCTGGGGAAGTCTCCCATTCCTAGATGAGATGTACGACCAAGTCGACGAGGAGTCTGCCAGTCCCACTGAGTAGTTCTGAATCAAAGACTTCGCCGAATCTGTTTATTATCCAGATAGACTTCTGCAGTTCCGCTAAATAGAGGGCATATTTCCGTATTCACTCATGATCTGTTCTTCCACTGATTGTCCCCTTCTTGTTCGCGTGGGTCACCGATGGCGTCTTTGATTATTTCGCCTTCAGCTCGGTGAAGAACGCCACTGATCACCGATTTGTTGACCTCGAGTTCCTCGGCAAGATCAGTCAAAGAACACCCTCGAGGGTTATCGTAATATCCTCGTTTAATTGCGACCGTGAGAATCTCTCGTTGCCGAGCGGTGAGAGAATCGAGAACGTTGTAGCCCTCAGTGATTGAGAGAATTTCATAGTTGACGTTGCGTTCGTCGAGTGACTCCCACATCGCCGCCATCTTTGACTCTGGCATCACGAATTCGATGAAGAGGTGGCCGTCACGAGCGACGACAGGAGTCGTTGGGTGGTATTCAATGTCCTCAGAGACGAAATACCCATTGGGCGGCTGTCCCTCAAGCATCATGACTACTGTATCATCATCGCTGTGCAACAGTGTGGTCGAACTCGAAAACCAATTCTCGGTTTCCTGAACAAATTCTTCTGGGTGGTCCGTCTGAATCTCCAAAACGCTGGTCACACCATTCTCTGAGGGGTAATTCGAGAGAAATCGGATAACTGTATTCGGAAACTTATCAGCGATAGCGACCATGTCCGGCATTGGGCCGACCTTGAGACGTACCCGTGGCATACTCGTCCTTGTCTCCCTCAGATAATGAGCACAGAGGTAAACATGTTCACCTCCATCCTTAGAATAGCTCTGGAAATTTCAGGGTAACTGGCTTTGTTCCCGATGCCAACATGTCCACGTGAATTTTCATCCAGCACACAGCGAAACCTCGTTTGTGATGTATTCAGCACAAGTAGAGAAGAGGGACAACAGAGACTCCGTTCCGACACACGTTCAATGGGCGACGTACTCCTACCTCGGCGCAGCTGTCCTCCTTACAGCCAGTGTTCTCATCCAAATTTACATCGCCGGAATGGCCGTGTTTGTTGATCCGGCCCGATGGAGCAGTCACGTCTCGTTCGGCAATATTCTGCCGGTAGTTCTTCTGATACTGTTCGTCCTCGCGTTCCTCGGGCGATTACCCCGGATTCACAAGGGACTTCCAATTGTAATCTTTCTCTTGTTCTTCATCCAATTCGCCACCGCCCATCGGTTCGGGTCGCTCGTCGGGGCGATTCACCCGGTGAATGGAGTCGTGATATTCTGGTTGTCGACGATCACAGTCCAGCGTGCATGGGCAGAAGTTACGGCTAACAGAGGCGGAGTTCTATGAAAAGTACTCTACCTGAGTCGGAACTCGACGCGTGGAGATCCAATCCTTGGTACCGCGTGTTTGAACCGCGAAACACTGACCAAACGGCAGAAGATCTGCAACTCGACTATGAATAAAGGACTTCCCGATCCATCTCTACGCGTCGTTATTCATGTGTTCGGAGCAACAGTAATTGGAGCAAGCTTCGCAGGGTGTCTCGGCAGTCCTAGTGAGAATAGCGATGAATCAAGGCGTGCTGACGAAACCTACGTTGACGATCCTCCCGACTACGTCGGGTGGTTCGACGACATCGATAATTATCGTTGGACTGTAGACGAACGTGGACAGGACGAGGTATTCGTCCGTGTCGGTGCAAGGAGCCGAGGAATGGCGTCTGACCCACCGGCGGTGATGATCGCTCTGGGTACGACTATTGTCTGGGAATGGGCCGGTGACGGTGGAACACACAACGTTGTAGCCGAGAGTGGTGAGTTCGAGTCAGAATACTCTAACTCGAGCGATTACGCGTACGAGTATACGTTCGAGGACTCCGGGGTCTTCAAGTACGTCTGCGAACCGCATGGTCAGCGGGAATGAAGGGAGCAATCGTGGTCGAATGATCTTACTACTACTTGAATTCGGATTCTACTTCGAGTAGCGTCGTCAGTTCCTCCTCAAACTCACGCTCGGTGAGATGCCCGTCCACGTACCGAGTCCGAACCTCCGTGAGCGACTCTGCCGCCCTCTCTTGGGGCGATCTCGGATCCGGAGGTGTGATTGCCGTTGAGAGACCGATGATACGGATTGTCGAGTATTCCTCTTCGAATTCTTCGAACCACTTTCCGAGTCGATACCGGCCCTTTCTGACGCCCATAGTCGCAACCGACAAAGTCCATTGTACGAGATACCACGTGAGACTGAGCACGCAAAATAGTCCTGCCAGAGTGAAGAGAACGATTGCGAGAAGTAGGAGACCGAGGGGATTCACCGGATCCGAGTACGCTATCAGGGTGCTCACGATGGTGGCAAATCCGAAACAGAGGAGACTAGCTCCGGCGAGGATCACGTATGGATTCCCGGACGGAATTCCGTTTCTACGTATGTTAGATTGTCGCGTCATTTGTGTACTCTGGCACTTCGAACGGCCGATCATACTGACTCATTCCAGTCCACCCTGTACGAGTAGATTTCTTCGAAGCTTTCCACACCTCGCTTCAGGAAGAACGGAAGGACGAGGTCCCGAACTTTCCGAGTGACCAAATTGGAAGGTGCTTTCTGATTCCCAGTCTCCCGAGACATCTCAACGATTCCCTCGACTCGATCTCGTCGCAGGGACTCGAACGTCTCGAACGCGTCCGGGACCCCTTCAACGTCCCGTAGGCACTTTGCCAGGACAATTGCGTCCTCCATCGCCAGCGAAGCCCCCTGACCGACGTGCGGGGACGTCGCGTGAGCGGCATCTCCGATAAGGCAAACCGTCCCCCGATTCCACGTTGGGAGCGACGGCAGGTCGTACACGGGCCACTTGCCGATTTCTCCATCAGTCGAGCGGATGATTTCAGAGACTTCGTTGTGATCGTTCTTGTGGAGTCGAAGTAACTTCTTTTTCCACTCTGCTTGCGAGATCGCGTCGAGTGCTGCACGATCTGGAGCCTGCTTCCGTTCGTGGTTCTCGAACCAGTAAATCTCGCCCGTCGGAACCTTCTGGTAACCGAAGAACCCGTCCACACCGAACGTCATTCTCATGACCCCGTCCGTCGGCGGGATCGAGTCGTTCCTGGTGAACGCGCCTGAATCGATGATTCCCGTATACTCGGGATCCGGCGCGTTAGGGAGAATCGAGCGACGAGTTTGTGAATGAATACCGTCACAACCGACGAGGAAGTCTCCGTGGGCTTCCGTACCATCGTCGAAATACGCGATAGCCATGTCTTCGTGTGGAATTTGGACGTCGGTCAGGCGCTTGCCGAACTTCACGGTGATGCCCTGCTCAACCGCCGCTTCTCGGAGACTCTTGGTCAGGAGACCTCGCTTGATGAGAACCGTCTCGGAGGGGTTCTCACCGAGCTGTTTCTGTTTGTGGTTCTGGAAGACCAACCGATTAGATTCGTGACCACCTTCGAGGACTTTCTCCCGGATACCGAGTGTTTCCAGGACGTCCGTTCCGTTTGCAGCGAGGTTGAGGAAGAATCCGGCGTCATCTCGTGGTTCAGGCCGTCCCTCGTAGATGACGGGAGTGATACCGATCCGCCGGAGATACAGTGCGAGCACTGGTCCCACGACTCCGCATCCGATGATCAGTGCTTTCCGATCGCGAGCAGGCGCACTCATCGTGAACACCTAGTGTTGGCGAATTCGGTCACTTGGATTTCCACGCCGTGGCCGGTTCCCGCAGCATCTTTACCAAACTTCGATTTTCTGGTCATCAGAGAATAATTGCATTGGTTCTCGCATCATCATTCAGATGAACATGTTGACGAGAACCCATTGGCGATGGAATTCGGAGAAAACTCCTACCCCGACCTACTCTCCGAATAGGACTGGCAATAACCTTGCGCCGAGGACTCCTGCCCCAACCGTGAGGACAAAGCGGACCAACATCATCGCATCGAGTGCTCCGAACGCGAAACCGATGAGGCCAGCGAGGGTGCCCACCGCAACACCGTGAAGTGTTGCTGAGTTGGAATCAACTCGTCGAACGACCCACGCTGCCGTAACTACGGTCAGCAGGATTGTTACGATTGGGTAGATTTGGGTGCCGGATACGGTATTAAACTGCTGTAAGGATCCAGGGTCGGGCTCTCCTCCAGTTCCGAACGCGAGGAGGAAAGTATACGCGACAATCGATGCTATGAGTAGCCCGGTCGAGATAACGTGAGGTGCGATTCCACCCACGGCGATCTGTTTCCACTGTAAGTCTGATACTGTCGTCATCACTCGTTAGGTGGCTTTGCTGGTGAATCAGGATTGACGTATACATGTTCACCCGAGATTTTGTTAGTTAATGTTGGCGGCCAGCGAATCCGGCACAAACGGGCCTCAGAACTCAAATTACGGCATTCAGCTTCGTACTGCGTTGTCCTCTCGTTCCATTACTGGAGAACTCGTTCTCGACTATCGTTACAGCATCTCCAGGCTTGGATGGTTGTAGGATCATCAAAGGCAACATGTTTACGTGAAGGTTGACCGCAGGGTGGACCCTTTCTCGGCATGAGAGATGAAGTTCAATCGAAGAGAATTCTCGAAACTCGGATTGATGACCGGTGTCGGATTTGGAATCCCTCTCGGAACGGTTGCAGGACCCGCTGGTCGTCTTGTTGAATCCGCAAGTATCACGAGTCCCCAGGTCAAGAAGTTCGAGGTTCCATTACCTGTTCCCCCGGTTCTCGAACCAGTGCGCACCGAAGAGACGACTGACTACTACGAAATCACACAGCGAGAGGAGACGGCCGAAATCCTCCCCGGATACGAAACAACGGTATGGGGGTACAATGGAATCTTTCCAGGACCGACTATCGAAGCCAGAAGAGGCCAGGAAGTCGTCGTCGAACAGCGAAACGAACTTCCCGTTCCTGTTTCCACGCACCTCCACGGCGGGGTGACACCACCTGAGAGTGATGGGTTCCCCACGGACCTCATCCTCCCGCCCGATCTCTCAACGGACGACCTACCGGGGCATATCTCCGGGACTGTCGCTGGGGTTTCACGCGGCTCCAAGGAGTACAGATACCCGAATGAGCAACGGGCAGCCACGCTCTGGTATCACGACCATCGGATGGACTTCACCGGTCCACAGGTCTACAAGGGGCTGGCCGGGTTCTACATTATCCGCGACGACGTAGAGGATGAGCTCCCCCTTCCCGAAGGGGAGAAGGAGGTCCCGCTCATGATCGCGGATCGGACCTTCACCGACGACGGTGAGATGTACTATCCATCAGTCGATCCATCACTCATGGGCGAGCACGGAGTGCTGGCCTCAACGAGTTTCGGGGAGCACACCGGCGCCTTCGGGGACACGATCCTCGTCAACGGTGCACCGTGGCCGCGAATGGAGGTTTCAAACACGAAGTACCGATTCCGCATTCTGAACGCGTCGAATGCGCGAACGTATGAACTGGCACTCGAACCCTCGCCGTCTGAAGGCAGCTCGTTCGTCCAAGTGGGTAGCGATGGCGGCCTGCTTTCGGAGCCGATTCCACACGACAAACTCCTCGTCTCTCCCGCTGAACGCTTCGATGTCGTCATCGACTTCTCACATTACTCAGTGGGCTCCGAAGTGACCCTCGTTAACCGACGTGGAGAGGGTCGGGTGTCCGATGTAATGCGTTTCGAAGTTGTCCGTGAAGAGGAGGAGGAGAGCGATATCCCAAGTCAGCTCGCGCCAAACCTCGACTTCCCGAGTCCTGAGGAAGCGGAAGTCACCAGGCAATTCTTTTTCATTGCAGGGATGCTCGGAGGGATGTCAACCATCAACGGAAACGCGTATGACCCAGAACGAATCGATGCAGATCCCCGCCTCGGGTCTACTGAAATTTGGGAGTTCGATGCTGACCCAGCTCACCCAATTCACATGCATCTCGTTCATTTCAAGGTCATTTCTCGTGATGGTGGCCCACCTGGTCCCTATGATGCCGGTTGGAAGGACACAGTCTTCCTAGATGGCGGCACCGTTCGAGTGGTTGCCAAGTTCACTCCTTACCGTGGAAAGTACGTCTTCCATTGCCACAATCTTGAACACGAGGATATGATGATGATGGCCAATTTCGAGGTGATCTGAATGAGTATCGTAAGAGCGAGTAGCAGCAAATCACTACGGACTGGGAACACCCCCATTCGATTTACTGGGGCAGCACTCGCCTTAATGTCCCAAGTGATACACCTCTGGATTCTCCCCGGAGAATTCGTGGTTACGCTTGTACCCGGTCTATTCTTCCTTGTCGTAGGAATCAGTCAGGGGCTGCTTGGCATTAGTTTACTGTTTGGATCGAGGAAATGGGCACTACGTTTGGGAGTCATGCTCAACCTCCTCATCGTTACTGTCTGGGGCATTACTCGGATTATAAGCCTTCCTGCAATCACGGGGTCAGCACAGTTTAACATAGGAGTGCTTGGGATCGGGTCAGTAGCTGTAGAAATTGCTCTAATAGTGATACTCCTGAAATTACACAAAAACAGGAAATGAAATAGCATACCTCTTGTTGTAGCCGGACTGGAGATGGCATCTATATTCATCAAGCCGGAATTGCTACCGGTTGAAGACTTCATCAAAAACGGTTCAATCATTATTCCGAGGATTAGGTAGCAGTTCAGAATTAGATCCTTCTGATTAACTGTCGAGCAATTTTGAGTGGCTAATACCACTAAATTCGGTAAAATCGGAATATTACAAGCTCCGGAGTGCTGAGCTGAGGATCTTCTAGGGAATCAGAACAGATGTTGCAGCGTCCCGAACCAATTCAAATACCTCAGAGATCCCCGTTATTACCCCATCGTCGAGCAAATTTTGGAATCTCAGAATTATCCCCGAGCTCGTCGAGGTTGTTTTTACGCCCTCAAATCGGCCCGACGAGATTCTTCTTCGCTTTGAGGGCGTCATGTTGGCTTGCATATCGCGGATTTCGTCTAAAGAAAGAGGTGATATGCAATGTGCGAAGGCCGCTGGCTCTCTCAGGCCGAGGGGCCGTCACAGAGATATTGGATTCACGGAATTAGCATTAGATTGTACGTTCGTGGCGGATAGTCACTGATCTGGCTCATCACCACACCTGTGATGGATCGGCAGTACGATGAGCAGTCACACCCTGATACAAGGATTGACCATACTAGGATCCGCCGGGTCCCTTTTGGAAAGAAAGGGTCACTTTGTCTCTTCGAGGATGCGTTTCAAATTCCGGCCCTCCTCACGCATGTGTGTTCGGACGGCGTCGAACTCTCGACGGTTGAGTCGGGCGCCAATCGGGCCGGTTCGAACTTTGATTCGCTGGGTGAGTTCACAGCCGTTCGGACGAGGCTCGATCGTGAAACTGATGTGCGGCATGAGCAGTCCGATTAGCAGAGAAGTCGGCTTAAACTCGATGTATCGATCCGGATCGGCCTCCACGAATCGCACCGTTTTCTCCTATACCTTCCCTGCGATACGCTCCTTGAAATACGCCTCCGCTCCTGGCTCCAACCCGGTTCCCTCGGTCCACCGGAACGTGATATGATCGGGGTGCCACTCGACGTAGTTGTCCTCCATTTCCTCGAAGAATCGATACACCACGGCCGGCGGTGCCGCCACGGCCGTGGTCTCCTTCAATATCATTTCAACAGAGATAGGCCGTTCGGACGTAAATACTGTGCATCGCATCCCGGGAGGTGACCACTTCAGCGACCAAGGAGTTACCCGCACCTCTCGGTTCGGCGGAGGGCCCCAACTCGATATCGTCTGGCTCGAGGAAGGACCTGGCTGCATAATTAGCGCGTATCGATCACAACGACTCGACGAATTGACTCACGATCCGGTTGAATCGGTCGGGTTCCTCGAGGGTCAGACAGTGGCCACTCTCGTCGAAGAGTTCGAAGCTCCCCTCCGGAACGATCTCCGCGACGTGCCTCGTTGATCCAACGGATCCGCGCTTTTCATCTGCGCCAGCACAGACTACCATCGTCACGTCGATCTCGGGGAGGACGTCTCGATAATCGCGTGTGAGCGCGTCGAAGAGGATCGCGCTCTTGATCGGCGCTGGCACCCGGGAAAGTTCGTCGAACACCAGAGCCCTCGTTTCGCCCGAGGGAGGGTCCTTGAACACCTGCTCGGTGATCCGTTCGATGAGACTCGTCCGATCCTGCTGGGCCAACGCGAGCGTGGTTTGAAGGCCGTCCAAATCGGCGAGTCCGTAGTCGGAGTCGGCCCACTGAAATCGGGACGCTTCCATATCGACGTCCACCAACCCTCGGACTCCCTCAGTCCCGAACTGATCGACGTACTCCCACGAGACGAGTGCGCCCATCGACCACCCGACCAAGACGACGTTGTCGAGGTCGCGCTGGCTGAGAAAGGCCCGAAGGTCGCGGGCGTACTGCGCGACCGTGTGTCCCAACTCCGTCTTCGCTGACTGGCCATGCCCCCTGAAATCGACGGCAATCGTTTGATACTCCCTCGAGAGGGTCGTCAGTTGGGGCTCGAAGAACCGGTGGCTCGCCATGACGCCGTGTAGAAAGACGATCGGTGCCCCCTCGCCGTGGTCCTCGTAGTAGAGATCCGCCCCGTTGCACTGGCTGTACGGCATAACGATGATCGTACGAGAAACGCAATGATAAGCCTATCCCGTAAACCAACGAAATAACGGCAAAGAACACTGCAGAGTCAGAAAGTTCGATCGTCGGTAGGATCTCGTATGGACGAGGCGGGTATGGACACGGATCCAACTAGTGTTCCGGAAGCGGTACTAGCTGTCTACCGGATCGGGTCTCTCTGTGACCCAGTAGTTCGGTCACCCCCGTGACGAAGAGGACACCACCGACACTTGCGAGAAGTATCGCTACCATCGCCGTCGAGAGACCGGTCACGAGGAAGTTACCGAACAGTGCGCCTGCGATAAAGCTGAGCTGAGTTGCGATAACGCTCGCAGTACCCCAACCGCGGCTGACCGGAGCGTACAGGCCGCCGACGGCGACCGTCTCCGCGATCGCGTGGCCAGTGAGGATGGTCAGACCGATCAGGCCGAGCGCTGCGCTCGCTGCGTAGACGCTTGCGATGATCGCTCCTTCAGTAGCGCGGTGAACGAGTATCGCCCCGAACGCTACGTCAGCACAACCGTCGTGTGGCGATATGCCGCGAGCACGGCTATTCCAAGCGATCGTCCCACCGACCATTCCGCCGACGACCGAAAGAGCCCATAGCTGAGTGACGGACGACGCGAATGTTACGAGCCCTACCGCGATCACCACGATGGGCGTCAGTAAGTCGCGACCGCGTTCGACAGTGCGATTCGGTTGCCAGCGCGCGACTGTGTGTAAACCGATCGCGGCGCTGACCAGTGCCGAGAACCCGACCACTACGACGAACGGGACCGTTAAACCGTGGGCGCCAGCATCCCCAGCGGCGCCGTGGGCACTAACGACCATCGGCCACGCGAAGAGCGCAACGAGCAGCATTGGCAGAATCGCGACCGTCACACGGCTCGCCCGTCTCACGTCTCACCAACTCGGGAAGCGAAATTCATACGATTCTAATTCCGATATTTCCGCCGACTTATTTCGGCGGTGTCGTCCGCCATCGATCGGCGGAACCGACGACGGAAAGCCGATGGGGCGTCACCGACGGACCGATGGACGTCGGCGACGTTCGCGCCACCTACATCCAGACGTCGCTGGTGCAGTCGCCGTCGGGCCACCGGATCTCGTGGGCACGGGCCGGGCCTTCGGGGAGCGTTCCGAAGTCGACGAGGAACTCCTCGTCGAGGGTCATCGTCCCCTCGCGCGGGTTCACGTCGGCCTTGAGCATGACCGACCCCCGCTCTCCCTCCTCGGGGAAGAACTGGTCGTCCCACGAGGAGTACAGCGAGGTCGTGAAGTAGAGACGCTCGCCGTCCAGCGAGAGCTGAAGCATCTGCGGCCCGGCGATGATCTCCCGGTCCTTCACCTCGCGGACGTCGCCGAAGAGGCCGCCCACCGAGATCGTATCGGTCAGCCGCGGGTTCGACGGATCGGAGACGTCGTACATGCGGACCTCTCCGTGGAGCCAGTTCGCGAAGAACAGGTACCGATCGTCCATCGAGACCAGCAGGTCGGTGATTAACCCGGGAACCGGCATGTCCCAGTCCTCGTGGTCGCGGGGCTCGACGTCGATGACCTTCGTCGCGCGCCACTCGTCGTCCTCCTTGGACAGATGGAACATGTTCGACGAGAGCGCGGCGCCGACGTAGGCGTGTTCGGATTCGGGGGTGTGGAGGAAGCGAACCTCGAGGGGCACCAGTCCCTCCTCGCCGAGGTCGATCGTCTGTTCGACCGTCTTCTCGTCCCAGTTCCAGACGTGAAGCCGCTGTCCGTACTTCCCGGCTTCGACGTCTTCGAGATCGAATCCCGGTTGGTAGGTCGAGGGGGCGGCCCACTCGCTCGAGACCATCACGTTACGACGCGGCTGGTACCAGAAGTCGTAGTTCATCTCGATGTCCCCAGGCTTGTCCCAGCGGCCGTCGATTTCGAAGTCCTCGTTCAGCAGGAGGAAACCGCCAGGGAGTTCGCCGTCGTCGTTTCCGAGCATGCTGATCATGATCTTCCCCTCCGGGATGCAGTGGACGGTGTGGGGCGCTGAAAGGTCGTGCTCGAAGACCGCTTCCGGTTCAATGACTTTCACGAGTTCGGGGTGCTCCCGGTCTTCGGTATCAACGACGTGGATGCGCGAGGAGCGGTTTCCGGGAACGACGAGGTACCGCCGCTCCGCTCCCTCGACGTGGCAGGACGACGAGCAGGCGTTCCATCCGAAGTGGTGCAGTTCGTCGCCTTTGGTCGGCATCTCGATCCGATCGACGATCTCGCAGTAGGTCGACGAATCGGGGTCGACGTCGACGACGGTCAGCATGTCGGGCGCGTCGATGTCGGTCCCCACGTAAAGGGCCGGAACATAGGCGAGACGCTCGCGAGCGGACTGCTCGATAGCGGCCTGCGGGGTGTCGTATCCGACCGCTCCCGCGTGGTGTCCGTGGGCGTGGCTCTCAGTGGTGTGATGTGAGTCTGAGCTCATGGTATATATTACGAACCAATATACGATAAACAATCTCGTGGAAAACCATGTACATCCTCGCAGTCATGTATTACTGAGAGGTCATTTTCGGGAGGGGTTGGAAGACGTGCGATCGGTCCCGACCGGGCTGCGTCGGGAAGCGACGTCGCCGTTTCCCCGCCGACAGCGAGGAAGCCTCGAGCGGAAGAGACGAGAGACGAGCGGGAAGCCGAAATCGACCCCGCTTCTTGGAATAGCGAAATCGATCGTCGGATCACGGCTCGATTCGATCACGAATCGGGTCGGAGCGGTCTCGATACGTCTCGAAAACGCGTTCGGCCCAGCCGCGGGCGATCGCGGAGTCGGAGTCGACGAACACGCGCATCATCCCGGTCTGATCGTCGTATCCGGCGACGCCGATGCAGTCGTCGAAGATGGCGAGTCCGTACGGGAGCGCCTCGCGCGTCCGGAGGGTCAGATGGCCCGCGTCCATGGCCTCGCGAACCTGTTCGGGGTGGGTCTCGAGGAGAGAGTCGACGACCTCGGGGAGGTAGATGAGTTCCACGTCGCGCCCGTCGAATGGTCGGTCCGACGGTTCCGCGAGCGTCGGCGGGACCATGTGGGTCGTGTTGAACCCGCGAAACGCGTCGCTCCCGCGCAGTAACTGCACGAACCGGGCGAACGGTGCGTACGGGTCTTCGGGGGTCGCCGTCGTCACCGTCCCGTCGGCGAACGGCGCGACGACGAACTCGCGGTGGGCTTCACAGATCGATTCGAGCAACGGAGCGAGCACCGTCGCGGCCCGCAGGTCCCGCTCGAGGTGTCCGATCGCGTCGGCGTAGACCTGGCCCTTACCCGTCAGCGTGAACCGATTGTCGACCCTCCTCGCGAGGTCGTGGTCTTCGAGCCATCGGGTGAACCGGTGGCTCGTCGCTCGAGAGACGCCCAGTCGCGCCTCGAGGTCGTTCCGGTCGAGCGGTTCGTCCGCCAATGCCTCCAAGAGCTCACGGTGGCGGACGACGTCGAGCAGTTCGTCGGTCGCCATTCGCTCGCCGAGTTCGTATGCCGATACCGAAGCGGAGTCCAACTCGCGAGTCGTCTCCAGGATTTCGTCGAGGACTGTGGTTCCCATGTCGATCACGTCGGTGCAGACGATTACTGAACGTACGCGTCTCACTCAGATAGCTCTGTCTCAGCCTGTGAGATACGTCGAATTCCCTGATACCGAAGTTCGGATTCGATAGCACGCTCGGTAAATGACTACACGAGGCTCGGCCGCGTCTATTCGTTCATGGACCACGGAAACGAATCCAGCGGACGAGCGGAATCAACGGACGACCTGAACGAGACCGTGCCGTGGGGGTCTCGGACGGTCCAGATCGTGTTGACGAGCACGGCGCTCGCACCCCTCGGCGTGCCGCTTATCAGCCCCGCACTGCCGGTCTTTCGCGACGTGTTTGGGATCACCGACGCACAGGCGAGCCTCCTAGTGAGCACGTACTTCCTCGTCGGGATCGTCCTCTCACCGTTCATCGGCGTCCTCGCCGATCGAATCGGCCGAAAGCGGGTCCTGGTCGGGGGACTGCTGGCGTTCGGCGTTCTCGGCGGTGCGATGGCGGTCGCGCCGACGTTCGAGGCCCTGCTCGCGCTGCGCGTCGCACAGGGGACCGCAGCGGCGGCGATCTTCATCACGACCGTCACGATCGTGGGCGATGCGTTCGACGGCGTCCAGCGAAACGCGGTCCTAGGTGCGAACGTCGCGGTCCTTTCGGCTACCGCCGCGCTATTTCCCGTCCTCGGCGGGTTCCTCGCCGGAATCGCGTGGAACGCGCCGTTTCTCGCGTACTTGGCAGCAATCCCGATCGCCATGTTCGCGCAGGTCGCGCTGGACGAACCACACCGCGTCGACGACAGAGACGGGGTTTCGTACCTCGTCGACGCCGCACGAGCGGTTCTCACGCCGGCGCTCGCGACGCTGTTCGCCGTCGCGTTCCTCACGGAGTTCCTGCTGTTCGGCGTGATCTTCACGGCGATGCCGTTCGTTCTCGCGGCGACGTTTACTCCCGTACTGATCGGGGTCGTGATCTTGGTCTCCGAGACGGCCTCGATGGTGGTCGCGCTCTCGAGCGGCCGCCTGGCGCGATACCTCTCGAACGAGTGGTTGATCGCAACTGGATTCGCCTGCTACGCTATCGGATTCGCGGCCGCGTGGGCCGCGACCGGACTCGTCGATACGATGGGAGCGGTCGTGGTCATCGGCGTCGGCGTCGGACTCCTGATGCCGGTCGTCGACGCCGCCGTGAGCGATCGGGTCACCACCGAGTACCTAGCCGGGGCGATGAGCCTGCGTAACAGCACCACCTTCTTCGGTCGGACCGCCGGACCGATCGCGTTCGCCGGCCTGGCGATCTCCACCGGGATCGGATACGAACCACTCCTGCTCGCCTCGAGTTGCGTCGCTGTCGTCGCGGCCGGCGTCGCCGTCATCGCCGGACCGGTTCGCCTCGGTCGGGAGACTGCTCGTCAACCGCCGATGTGAGGGTGCTGCCGCGTTCTCAGTGGAGAGTGGATGTAGCACCGTCGTCGCCGCGGATCGAGTTGTCGCTCTATCGGCGGCTCGGAACCGTATTTTGTATTCGGCTGAACACCGGTGTATTGTAAAGAAGTGAATCAATTCATATTCATTGTGGTATGTTAGCGCGACTCTTACGTCCGTCGGCCCCGTATCTTCTCGTATGAACGTACTAGGATTCCTCAGAGAGGCCGATCGAGGAGGAGCCGTCGTCCGAACGTACGACTACGATGACGAGAACATTATCGTCGTCGATCTTGGGCAGACGAGCGATATCGAGACGGACTTGGTCGGAAAGACGGCGATCGTGGTGATCGGTGATCGACAGTTCGAGTTTGAACTCCCTCCCGACGCGAGGGATATATCGATCAAGAACGGGATTCTCACGATCTCAGAGTAATATAGCGCGCTCGTCACACCGACTATGGGACGAGTTTTCTGCCGGCTGATTTCGATTTTCAGACTACGGTGCTCGAGCCAAATTACGGATTCCAAACCACCGAGCGGTCGAACGGCAACTCGAAGAAGAACGAGTTCCTGTCGGATTACTTGACTTCAACGTTCCCGTCTGCCCATACTATGACGTCCCGCTCACAGAATCGGAATTTGACGACCCCCGACCGTCGCTCGTGCTTCGACGTCGGTTCGAACAATTTATCCAACGCAATGGGATCGATTACATCCGCTAATCGGCACTCGAGGTCGGTCGGGTCGACGCCGTTTTTCGCCGCGACTGCCTCGACCACGGCGAGGCTCGGCGGTTTGTCAACGGAATTATCGCGAGACATTCTCCCTATTTACGGCGGTAGTCGACTGTTTCCGACAACGCCGACACGTCGAAGAGTCCGGTCGGGTCCGGTAACGCTTGAGAGAGGAGATCCAGAATAGGGGTGACCGTAACGTTCTCTTCGACTCGGTCCCACTCGACGACGCCCGATTCGGAAAGTATCGGCAGATGAACGTGCTGCAGCTCGAGGAACGCTTCGAATTGCTGGTCGGCGGTCACGTCTTCGCTCGGAATCCCGCGTTCGAGGGCGGCGATCTCGGCAGCTAACCGAGAAACCGTCACTCGATCACGGTGAGTGAGGAGATACTGAAGCGCGTTTCGACGGGATGCGTCGGCCAAAATTACGTAAACCGTGTCGAGGAACTCGGGGCTCTCCAGTCGGTCAATGCTGAGTCGTTCAACCATGATCCGTGATGGAGTTGAACTGCGAAAGCCTTCGCTCCGTACTGCTCATGACCTTTATCTTCGTAGTACTGCTTGTCCTGAATATCGGTATTACCGGTTCCCGCTCCCGGATTGAAGCAACGCGGCACGAAGGACTTTGTCCGCTCCTCGACGTACCCGTTCGGAGAGTGCCTGCACTGAGACGTCAAGTTCTGCAGCGAGTTCGTCGTACTCGACTTTCCGAGGGACTTTGAAGTAGCCGCGCTCGACCGCGAGCGCGAGCGCTTCGTGCTGTGCATCGGTCAAATCGAAGTCGTGACCGTTGGATGGACGCTCGGCAAGCGAGGAAACGCGGTTGAGCCGATACGTAATATCGTGTTCGGCACAATAGTGGTTGAACTGAGCGAGTCCGGAGTGATCCTCAAACCGGATTCGAAATATCCACTCCTCGTCACTGTGCGCCTCGAGTATCGTAGCATTGGTGTTGGTGATCCCGGTAATCAACTGTTCGGCCGGATCTTCCCACACAATCTTGTAGAGCGCCCGATCGTCATATTGGTCGAGGACGGAAATCGATTTTACGTTCGGACTCTCTTCCATCGCGGCCTCGAACGTCTCGAGATCGCTCCCGTAGCCCCAGATATAGGGCATGATCCGTTTTTCGGCGGGCACCACACGTTCGAGTTCGACCGAGAGGCCGTCGTGTTCGGCGATGATCTGCCCGAGGAGAAATTGATTGGCTTGAATCGAAATTTCGGCAATAATAGTCATAGGAGGGATAGGCGTCAATAGGTAATAGATCCTCCCTCACTCGTTCAGACCTATCGACTCGCGTTCGTGCTCGGTCTCTTTTATCTTGTTGCAAGCCGCCCATACATGTGATAGGTTCACACACCACATCCGATCAGAAGTACAACATCGATCTCGGTAAGCTCGGCGCGAAATTGGAGATCGCCCGGACCGAAAACGAGGCGAATGTCGCCATCGTCGAACATACACTTCCGCCGCACACGCTCGCCGCCCCACTGCACCGACACAGCCGGGAGGACGAGATCTCTTACGTACTGGATGGTGAGATGACCGTGCTCGCTGGCGACGAAATCTGGACCGTCCCCGCGGACGAGGCTACCGTCAAGGGCCGGAACGTCTGGCACACCTTCTGGAACGCGGCCGACGAACCGCTCCGGTTCCTCGAGATTATCGCCCCCGGCGAGTTCTCGGAGTTCTTCGCGGAGATCGCGCACGTTTACCCGGTCGATCCCGCGGACGAGGAGGCGCTCGCTCGTTTCGAGGAAATCTGCGAGCGGTACGGCTTCGAGGCCGACCTCGAGAGCGTTCCGCCGCTCTGCGAGGAATACGGTCTGCGCATATAACTGACAGATAGCGGTCGGGTGCTGGTATGCGCAGCAGTACTTTATTTTGTCCGAAGCGCCATTTTCATGGGAATAAGATATTAAATCCATATTCTCGACACTATGTAAACACGTGGTCGCTGGCGGTCGAAAGCGGAACCAAATCTCGCCCACGGACTGGGCAAAGTGCGCCGATTGGCGAGTGCGCTCGAGCTCTCCGATTCGGTCCGTGACCAGGCGTGTCAGCTCTTCCGGAGCGCCCAGAACGAGGATCTGCTTCGTGGCAGACCCATCGAGGCCGTCGCCGCGGCCAGCGTGTACAGAGCCTGCAGGTGCAACGGCCGCTCACGGTTGGTGGGCGGCATCAGCGAGATGGCCCGCGTCGCGGATACCAGGAACGTCACACCAACTACGGTCCGGACGCATCATGAGACGCTCGATGAACTCGCGATCTAGACCGGCCAGGTAGGGAGCGAGGGCGTCCCATTCTCCCAGCGAATCGACTCTATCGCCGCCGGGAGTTGCTGTAGTCGGTCATCGAGGACGGCGAGTGGGTGCGCATCGAGAAACGTCGCGCTATGCCGATCGACCGGCATGTCTTCGTGATTGAGCTGGATGTGACAGGGCCCAAGATCCGGATGATCGGCATCATGGTGGAAGCCGAGCATCAGGTTCTGGTCCGGTTCGACCCAGTTGATGCGATAGTATTCGTGGTCGACACCGGCTGGGTACCAGAACCAAATCTCCAGTCGTGCGGTCTCTGCGTCGTAGGAGTTACTCAGGAACGTGGTTGGATCGATATCCGCGATGACGTACCGGGGTCGGCGTCGAGATGGGCGATAGAGCACGTCCTCACAACCCGCTTGATTCGTCAATCGGTCGTGAACGTCGTGGAGGAGGGTCCGCTGTGTATAGCGGTCGCGACTAGCGAGAAAGATCATACTGTGAGAGAGGGGGATTAGCTCGTAGCGTGGTCAGCCACATCGGTCATCTGTTCGCGAGCGGCTTCGACGTCGGAGTAGAGTTCCAGTGCGTGCTTGATGAGTCGGCGATCTTCCTCGTTCTCGCGCCAGAACGCGATGACGTCGCGGCGTTCGCGGAGTTCCTCACTTGCAAGGTCGCCGTCGGCGAGCGACTGTTCGAGGTCCTCCCACGTCTCGACGTCGTAGGTCGCCTGCCACTCCTCGATCTCCTCGGTGATCGCGGCCAGTTCGTTCCGAAGCTCCTCGCGCGTGTTCTCCTCGATGAGCGAGCGGATTTCCTCGAAGAGCAGTTGCGTGTAGTCCGGCTGGTAGAGCGTCGTCTCGCCGGCCTCGACCCGACGCAACTGCCCCTGCTCGACGAGATCTCTGAGTTCCTCGCTGGTCGTGCTCCAGGCTGCGTCGGCCTGTTCGCTGATCCAGTTGACGGACCGCGGTTCGCGAAGCGTCTCCGCGACCGCCCGAATACGGTCGCGGGCGCTCATCGACTCACTCCACGACTGGACCCCATCTCGCGAGGATTCGGACATGCTTGGCACCTCTTACTACAGTGTTGGCGCTGTACTCCCATATAAGTTTGTACTCTCTCGCATAATCAAGAGGGCGTTGCGAGCGAGGGCGTCCGTACGTTGAAATACGAAACCGACAGAAGTTATGAGCCAACCGATGAACAACCGATATTCTGACTTCGAGGAACTGCGGCCGACCGGCGAGGCACCCACATTCCGGACGAGAAGTTGGACGACGGCTGTGATGGTGACCCCCGGCGGCAACGCGTCGCGACGAGCACGGGGGCTACCCCGATGTACCGATGGCCGCCGACGGCGAGTGCCGATCCTGTGGGGCGTCAATCCCAGACGGGCAGACGAAATGCCGGTTCTGTATCACCAACCATCTCGGGAGTGACGCCACCAGCACGGATAAGGCGGCGACGACGTTCCCCGGAATCGTCCACCTGGTCGTCGAGTCGACCACGTTCTACGGCGCCGTGGCGAAGGGCGGCGGCGCGGCGACCCTCCTCACCGCCAACGAGGCGGAACCGGCCGTCGACGACTATACGCTCATCTACGACCTCGACGAGGCGCCGGCGCGCCAGCTGGCTGAGCAATGGCCCTGACTCCCTGACGCGGTACAGGTGTCGTCAAAAGAGGGTGAGCGGCTTCTCAGTGCCGCCCGTGACCGGACAGGCAGGAACGAGGAAGGAGTGTCGGAGCACCAGGAGCAGCCCCCGACGCGGCTCTACGATCAGCGTGGGAACGGCATCCGCGATGAGTCGCGTCTCGGTGCGGTCATCGACGACGCCGACAATACGGTGTGGCTGGTTCCAGCGATGGCGCTGACCGAATCCGCCGGCGAGGCTGAGGCTGATAGCCAGGTTTCGTCGGTACCGACGATGCAGCAACTGGACTGTCAGAACTGTGGGCGAGCGACCGACCACCGGTTCAAGACCCATGAATCGGTCCCAGATGAGGCGTGGACGGGACAAGCGAACTGGGAGTGCCGGGTGTGTGGCTCGGCTCGCTATGGACCCAGTCTCGAGTAGCCTCAGTGCTGAGCGTCGATTAACCAACAACCTGCGAGTACCGTCGAGGTTCGTTGGTGAAGGCCGCGAGCTCCTGCAAGCCCGACGCCAGTCTCGATGGGGAGTCTTTCCGCGCCGGCGAGCGGTGAGGCGCTTCCGATGGAGCAAGAGTTCAAACAGGGCTACCGGATGCATCGTGTACTCAGCAATATCAACCGACTCGACGTTGACCGGTTGGACGACGCGGATCGAGAACGAGTCGAGACCGCGAGAGGTCTTCTGGAAGAGGTGAGCCTTCTCACGCGGCTGGGCGACGGAGCCGGGGCGGACGCCCACGCAGATTCCTAACTGGAGTCGCCGGCCACGCCTCGGGAGGCACCTCTCGCGTCGGTTTATTGCCCCCGACAGGCGTGCGGGGGCGACCCCGTGAAGTCCAGACATGGCGACACTGCAAGCTGCGACGACGTCGACCGGCGCGATTGTATCGGATCCGTAAACAGTCCGCGAGCTCTGTGAGAGCTACTGCTTCGGGACGCTCGACTGGGAGGTCACTGAGGACGGAGAGCTCACCATCTGGGCGGACGACGACTTCGAGGTGTACGAGACGCGGGAGAACAGCCTCCCGGACTACGAGGGCGGCATCGTGACCCACGAATTCCTGCGAGAACCCGCCGACCACCCCGAAGCCGACGAAGAACTCGATATCCAGACAGCGGGGTTCACCAAGTGCCGCTTTCCTGTGCTGGCGAAGCGGTACGTTGTTCGCGACGGCGAAGTCCTCCACGCGGACCTCAGTTCTCCCGACCCGATCGACGAGTGGCAGTAGGTGATGATACGGTTTCTTTATTCAGATTTAGGGGTGAAACAGACGGTCAGTACAAGGTGGTATCTCACATCCCAAACATGAGGTCGGTAGCTTGCCGCTGCAAGCGAATTCCGGTGTGTGTCGTAATACGAGGGAGAGGTTGTTGTCTTTGACATGAGTGCCAGTAGGGGGTGGCGAACCAATACGACAATAAATCAATAAGTAATATACTATTGCACGTTTATAACGTCCTCTTTGGGGACATAGATGTTCTTACCGGGCGATGTTTTCCGTGTCTTTATTTCTGTATGCAAGGACCGAGAGTCAAATAAGGAGTCCCAATTGTCCTGTGTATAATAAAATATATTCTCGCATTTGGGGCATTCAATTTCAATATGTGTAGGTGGAATGCTCTCATTAGTTAACTTTGCTGACTTTTCATCAGGAATCGTTATAGAGTCGATTCGATGAGGGCAGTACCCACAATCTCTTTCGAACATCCCCGTCTCGATCTCGTGCATATCTGAGCATTATATGCCCTTTACAAATGGATATTGTGCCTCCCAATCATACAACATAAGCAGATTCACTTACCGATTTATCCCCCTGATTACAGTACTAATCTCGGGTAAAAATCCTCGCTAGCAACTACTGGAGCGTTGTTCGTCCCCCGGGAGGGGTGCGGGGCAATCGAGTCGCGGTCGCCCCGTGAGGTGATTGCTCGATAGAACACCGCGCACTCGTTGCGTATGAACGCACAGACGGACAGTACACGCTCCACTACAGCCATTGGGGCGCAGCGAACCTGAAGCTCAAACACCGAATCTCGGCGGAAACGCCGTTCGGTGGCGAAGACACCGATTCGAAGTGGGCGAAACAGCTGCTGGCGGAACTGGCCGATGGCCTCGAGGCAGATGCCGTCGCGTACTGGTCAAATGAAAGACCGGCATTAGATATGCGGTAGGAGAGTTCTGTTTGGGAAATTCCTGTTGATAGTGGCACTTGAGCTTCAATCAGTTTGGACCGAGCTGTGTCGGACTGCAGCTGTTCGCAGGCTCGTATGTCTGCTTCGATCACCGGCGCCGTATCAAGATAGGTTTGTTGAGCAGTGAGGTTCCGATCGAACACATCACGTTGAACACGAAGAGAGTCGGTGACTTATTGCTGACTTTGGACAAGTTTGCGGCCCTTGGGAGTAACCCTCAGGATCTTTTTTGCCTGAGTAAGTTGCGTTACGGACCCTTCGAATGTCCAAGATCGAAGGCGGCTACGGAATCATACCCCGTCAGCGATGGTGGAATTCCAGCACCTATTTTCATGGGACAGGGGTTGCTACGGGCGCGGAGCAGCCTTTTGTAGTGCTGTCTCAGCAATATTACCACCGTAGTCGGCGCTTCGAGAGAGCGAGTCGACGATCAGCCCTAGCAACTGGGCCTGAACCGGCTCAAGGTTGCGGAGCATGTCGTCGATCCGTCTGGTGGACTCATCAATATCGACGACGGCCGCAAGCGCATCATGGCCGAGCTGATTGGCTTCGTCGGTGTCGTCAGCGAGCAGTGCATCCATTGATTGCTCGAAAATGCTGCTGGCCTCGTCGTGGAGCCCGTTGAGAGCGTCGGCAACATCATCGGGGATCTCCTCGAGCTTGAGCGCGAGGTTGCTGATCTTGACGGCGTGATCGGCGATCCGCTCGAGCTGGCGGGCACTCGAGTGAAAGTCAAAACAGTCCTCGCGGGAGACACCGAGTTCTTCGACAGCCCGGGGCGAACGGAGGGTGGAACGGAAAATTCGGGAAACGACAAGCCAGAGACGGTCGACGTCGTCGTCGCGATTGATCACGTCGTGGGCGATGTCGTCGTCGTTCTCGATTAATGCCGTCACCGCGTCCTCGAACATCGACTTAGCGATCAGGCGCATCCGCGTAACAGCATTGACGATTGATAGCTCCGAGGAGTCCAGCAGGTCTTGAATCACCACACTGTCGCTCGTCTCCTCAAGCACTTCGACGCCAACGAGCCGCTGGGCCGCGTTCCGGATGGCGTTGCGCTGCTTGGTCGTGATATGTCCGGCCTCAAGGCGGATTATGTCGAAGCCGCTAACGTACATCGTCATCACAGCTCGCATCAGCTGTTCGTCTTCGAGTCCGGATACATCAAGCGTTCCCTCTTGCCGATACGTTTCGCGTTCGGGTGTCAAAAAGAGTTCCTCGCCCTCTGGATAGAACTCGACTGTCGTTCCGCTACTAATGTCATTCTCGGTCGCCCATGTCTTCGGGAGCGAGACCGTAAACGTCGACCCACCAGTTACTTGCACCTTCCGGGTCTCCATATAGGAGGCTTTCTACGGTCGGGATATAAAACTACTTGTGTCTATAGAGGTGTTTCTGGAATTCTTATTACCCCAATTAGGCAGTTTTCAGCGCTCTACTATCCCTGTTTGGTGTATAGGACTGTTCACAAATATATGACTATATATTATTATGAAAAGATAAATAGCCAATATCAACACAAGCAAAATAGATACTATACAAACAGGTATGATTCGTCTTAGAAGAGCGTTCGAAGATTTCACATATCGTTCTGATCGAAATGATCAATTCGACAGATTAGTGCGTAGCTCTATTGAGAATCTTTCACAACGTAGCGCGTATAATAGTCAATACGCCTAGCTTAGCGAGGTATAACTACACACAGTACCCGACTGCGAGTACAGGCATGAAAACAACGACTCCGCTTTGGGCCCGCCCAGATAGGCCAGCAAACCGATCACTTCGGCTCACCTTCGGCTTCCTGTGGCTCACCGACCTTGTCGCCACTGTCTGTCTCTTTCTTGTTCCGTTTGCAAGAGAACTCAATCCGATCACCATCTTCTTTTACGAGAGTATCGGCCTAACAGGCGTTGTGCTAGCAGGAACCACCTATGCAGCCCTCGTCGTTCTAACTGGGTCTTTTCTTCGGAAGCCGATAGACGGACTCTTCGTCGCAGGTGCAGTTTCAGTATACGCCGTTTGTGCCACCAACAACGTCGTCTTATTGGTAACCCGTGTCCCGATTGTACAAAACATGCTTCTCTGAAGCCCATGAACGACAAGACCTTCGGTGCGGTACAGAACAAACATTGCCGAGAATTGTTACCCGCACTCCTCAAACATAATCGCCGGAACCGTTACCAAAGAGATGCCTGCGAGTGGGAAGATAGCAGCTCGACCGCTCATCAAGCACCGCGAGTTCTCGTCGATTTACAAGGCGTGGAACGCTCGACTGGACGCCGACCTCTACGGTCAACGGAGTCAGAACGAGACGGTGAACTCCCGGCTTAAACGGAAATATGGCGCATTCATTCACTCACGATTCTGGTGGAAACAGTTCCGTGAACTCGTCGTCGGCTGTTTCACTCACAACATCGACAAGGCGATCTGAACGGTAGATATAGGGACAAACATCGGTCAGCGTGATATCACTCGCCAGTAATCGACTGACAGTCTGCTTCGAGCCGAATGTCCGGTGTCCTGTCCTGAGCATTCTCTACGTAGATCTCGATACCGGCCTCATTCGGGCCGTCGCAGGGAAGTGTCGATCGCTCAAAGCCGGGCCAGTCGCGTTCAAACCGGGTTCCGTCAACGGTCACCACGATTGTTTCGGGGTCGGTCGATGCTGGAAACGTCGCATCCTCGTCAGCCTCGTTACTGTCTGAGAGCTGGTATTCCTTCTCGAAAAGGACATCACCACCCTCGTTCGTAATCGTGACCGAGACGTGGTGGGTCTCATCACGGTCACCAAGATACATCTTCACCCAATGCGGGGCGGATTCTCCCTCGCTCTGATTCGAGGACGAACCTAGAGCCGAACAGCCGCTAAGAGAAGTGAGTACCGCACCTGTCCCCGCTAGAAGTGCACGTCGGCTAATGGAGGACATTGTATCCTGCTATTCAATCCCGTTTTCCCAAAATGGTTACTATTAGTGCTATATAGGTGGTCGAACTCAGTGACTATATCGCCCACCTACCTACCGACCGCTTCAGCGGGAAAGTGTCGAGGTAAGATGATTTCAACAGAGCCAATCAATTAAATGGTATTCATTCGCCGGTGAAGTCGGGACTCGGTGGCTCTGTACTGAGCAATTCTACTCGAGGCATTCGCAGTCGCGTGCGACCTGCTGAATGGCGATACCGGCGATGTTCGCCCCGTACTCGGCGGTCCGACGGATACTGTCGAGAAGGAGACCGACGACGTACGCCTCTGCGGGGTCGTCGTGCGTGTAGAGTTCCCGGTCCAACTTCCTGAGGTCGTCCGTGAGATCGTCCCGTTCGGTAAGTGCGGTGTGTGCCCCCTCGATACCGGTGTCGGCAAGGATTACGTCCGCGGCAGTATCGATGACATGCCTGGAACTCGAGGCCAGCAAATCGATTCGATCCTCGAAATTCGCCGGTATCGTGACCTCGGGATCGAGGGTGAAGCGAGCGATCTTCTCGGCGTGATCGGCAATGCGCTCGAACTGCCGGCTGACGTAGTAGTATTCGAACAGTTCGTCCCGGGTGTACTCGAGTTTCTCGACCTCGTGGAGGTTCGTCAGTGCCCGTCGGAAGTGGCGGGTCACCATTGCGAACAACTTGTCGGCTTCGTTATCCCGGTCGATGACGCGCTGTGCCAGCGTCTCGTCGTCAGTCAGGACGGCACTCACCGCGTCACGGTGCATCCCGAGCATTACGAGGCGGAGGCGCAGTGTCGACTTGCGTATGTCGACGTTCTCGGCGTCGATGAGGTTCGTCAGCTGGATCCTGGTGTCGCCGGCCTCCAGCAACTCGAATCCGGAGAGGTTCGCGACCGTGTCCTCAACAACCGTACGGCGCTCAGCGGAATGGCCCGTCCTGTCGACCAACGTTACCGTATCGAAGCCGACGGCGTGAAGCGCGTGAATCCACTGTCTGATGCCGCTGTCCGAGTCAGTCGAGACGTCTACGGTCGTCGACCGCGTCTCAGTCGACCGGTCGGCCTCCGCCTCGACCAGCAGCGAACCGTCGCCATTGGGATACAACGAGAGCGCTGACCCGGCGTCGATGCCGTGTTCCTGTGCCCACGACTTCGGAAGCGAGATCGTGTACGTCGTCCCTCCGGAGAGTTGGACTTTGCGTGTTTCCATACGTGAACCGTCATGGGCCGATGAAACCTTAGATTTGGTATGAATAGTCCGTGCCGATAATGAGACGCATATATCAGTACACCATGCACAAGAGAGTTGATTCAAGATGGGATCGATTCGATTCAGTCATGAAGCTATATAATCGTCCGAACAATTTGTGGACCAACCCTAATACCGGCAGCCGCGACCAGCAGGTATGTCCCGTCGAACATGGCAGCGCCCGCTGGGAACGGGTGGTCGTGACGCGACGCGTGCCCAGGTCGTCGAATCGATCGACAGGATCGCACCGGAAACCAAAGAAGAACTGGCGCGCACTGTCGGCATCTCCGAACAGTATCTCTCGGAGCTGCTGCAGGAACTCAAAGCCGAAGAGATAGTGCAAAAAGGCTACGTCGTTGACGACGCGGCGCTGTACGACAATTCGAGACATATCTCGAAACTGTTTGACGACGATCCCGACGGCGCGGAGATAGCATCGGACGGAGAGACCAGTGATCGCGGGACGGAAGTACTGGAACTTCTCGACCGCCTGGAGTCAGTGACCACGCGCCAGTATGACGCCGCCCGTGCGGCATTTCTCGGCGAGAGCGCAGAGCACTCAGCAAAGACTCTGGAGTCGCTCACCAACGAGCGCTACTCGGCGGTCCTCGCGGAATTGAAATCGTACACGTTGACCACCGATTGGCCGAGCAACCGCGTCGCAGCGGACCTGTCGACCATCGCGACGAACCTCGAGATCGTCGGGGATCGTGCCTGCTTCATCGCTGATGTCGTCGACCGCGAAGGCACCGGCCCGAATGGAATCGTCGGCGAGCGGATGGCAGACATCTTCGCGTCGGGTACGCAGATCAACGAGTACTTCTCGGAAATCCTGTTCGACTGTGAGCTCACGGTCCATCGACAGCTCCGCGATCAGGAGGAGACCGTCCACCGAGACTTAGACGAACTGTTTGAGCTCGTGACGGCGTACGATCCGGACATGTACGGCTATCTGGTGACGGTTACGCGGGCGCTCGAGCGAGCGATCTATTACTGGGTCGACGCCGCGGAACTAGCGGTGCAAATACACTCCGGCCATCAGCCGGATCACGTCGAGATTTGAAGTGCGCGGACTGACACCCATCCACGAACGACCGGCACGGGCTCCGTTAGGAACTGACCGAGCAAGCTCACAGCCGTCATCGACCCACGACTGAAGTCATGGGCTTCCGCCTTGCATCTCTGTGAGCGAGCCCAGCCACTGTGGTCCGTGAACAGCAAGCGTTAGCTGCCACAGAGCTAGTCGCAGTGTACTCGTAGAGACGGTCGACACCGATCCCCCGCTCAGGAAAGACGTCCCGTCTCTCGGCGCGAACATAGTTGCCAAGTGGCGATACATGTCGGTACTGACATTGGCGGCGGGGCATAGAGGCTTGACCTCCTCCACGCCCTGACGGACGTGGAATCCTACCATGGAATTTCCGCCGAGTGTGACGTTTGAGGTTCCAACCCGCACTTATGGGGAACCGGCGGCATACCGGAGAAACTCTCGTTTCCTCCCCTCTATAGGGCTGTGGCCCGGTCAATGAGACCCCATCAAATACCATGTCATCGCCGTGTGAGGAACAGACCGCCTTCCTCACCACCCCTTGTCTGTTCGGGGACGGCATCTCACGGTATTCGTTTCATTTTCTATTACACGGTGTCTCACCAAAATATTTACGAAAGAAATCCGGTCCAGCTACTGACAACAGGTGTCGAACAGACCCCATCGCTCGACCTGCGCCTGAAGACGCAGGTATGCGCTATTGGTCTGTATCAGTCCGGGGTTGCCCGGTCAGTCTCTGCAGGCGCGTATCTCGAGAGAAAGGTATCCAGATCGCGGAACGCGTCGAGTCGCTCGGCCAGCGTCGCGTGGTCCCAGTGCCACCACTCGGTTGCCTCAATGCGAGCGGCCACGTCCTGGGGGAACCGCCGACGGATCGATTCGGCAGGGACCCCACCGACGATGGTATAGGAGGGAACGTCCTTGGCGACGACGGCACCGGCACCGACGACCGCACCGTTACCGATAGTAACTCCAGGTAGGACGACCGCACCGTGCCCGATCCAGACGTCGTGACCGACCTCGACCGGCTGATCGGCCCGCCACTCGAAGATCGACTCGTCGTCGCTCCCGAGGTCGTACATCGCTGCCCGATAGGTGAAGTGGTGGGCCGTCGGGCGGTAGATCGGATGATTCGTCGGTCCGAGCCGGGCGTCGGCCGCGATATTGCCGAACTTCCCAACGGTGGCGTAATCGAGCTGGACGCGCTCCATGAGATAGGTGTAGTCACCGATGGCCGACTCGTTGAGCCGTGCGTTCCGCCGAACTTCGGTCCACGCACCGAGTTCGCTCTCGGTGATCGAGACGGGGTCGTGCAGCGTCGGTTCCGGCTCGAGCGTACGCGTCCGATCCGGTCCGTGGTCCTCGTAGTAGGTCATCATTCGCGTCGCCCCATCGTTGAGGCGAGGATGTTCCTCGGCGCGTTGGCGAACGCCTCGATGATGCCCGACTTCTCGACATCGTCGTCGTCGCGGAGGGCCGAGCGGACGCGCTGGCTGACCAATTCGACTGAGCCTGCCAGCAGGAAGATGAGGATGATACAGGCCATCATCTCCGTGTAGTTGAACGTCTGGCGCTGGACGTACAGTTCGAGTCCGAGTCCACCGGCACCGATGATACCCAGCCCGATCGCGGCCCTGACGTTGTGTTCGAGGTCGAAGGCAATCCAGGCGATGAACTGCCGGAATACCTGACTCAACATACCGAAGGAGACGATCTGTGAACTGCTCGCGCCCGTCGAACGGATACCCTCGATCGGGCCGTCTTCGATCTCTTCGAGTTCATCGGTAAAGAGCCTCCCGAGGTAGCCAGTTGTATCAACCATGATCGCCAGGGCGCCAGTAAACGGTGTGACACCAGCCAGCGGAATTAAGATCAGAAACCACACCAGTCCCGGAATCGCACGGATGAGGCTCATCGTCCCGCGAAAGACGAAATTGAAGGGGTACGGAATGACCCGTTCGCTGGACATGACGCCGAAAAACAGAGCGAGCGGCAGGCCAAGTACCGTCCCGGCGAAAGCGACGGCCATTGTGACGAACATCGCGCCCCAGATAATCTGACCTCCCTCGACCGTGAGGATCAGGTTCTCTTCGATTATGAAGCTCACGTAGGCGCCCAGATCGACGAACGGGATGCCGAAGTACGTCGTCGGTGGGAAATACCCAAGCAGCGCGTCGTAGAACTGGTCGAGTTGGCCGACCAGTTCAGCCAGCTTGAACTCGATGAGGCGAAGACTAGCAAAAAACAGCAGATATGTGATGACGATCCCGGCGAATGCCCAGAGCCGCCGTTTCGTCTTGCGGCGTTTCAGGTCCTGAAGCTTCTGTTCGGCTGGCGAATCGCCGATATCGGCGTAGCCGAAGTACGCTGCGAGTGAGCTCCACTTCGAGGGCGGTGCACTCATGCTTCGATCCCCCGCTCGATGTCGCCGAGCGGTACCTCCTCGTCCTCCCTGTTCTCGGTTGTGCTCGCTTGCTCGGCGAGGCTGACGGTCTCGACACTGCCATAGAGGTCGTCGATCAGCTCAGGGGTGAGTTCCCCCCGTCCGACATCGAACAGCTTCTGTCCATCACGGAGCCCGATAAACCGATCACCGAAGTAGGCGGCGACGTTCACTTGATGGAGGCTTACGAGCGCGGTCACATCGTGCTCCTTCGCCGCCTTACGGAGATACTCCATCACCGTCTCGGCACTGGAGGGATCGAGACTGGCGACCGGCTCGTCGGCCAGCAACAACTGCGGGTCCTGAACGAGTGCTCTGGCGATCCCGACGCGTTGCTGTTGACCGCCGGACATCTGTGCGACCTTCTGGTGACTCTCTTCCAGTAATCCGACTGTTTCGAGGGCTTCCAGCGCTCGGACCTTGTCCTCTTGAGACTGCCACTGGAGCATACTTCGGAGCATCGAGACGCGGTTGAGCGAGCCCGTCAACGCGTTGAGATACGCCGAGACACCCTCGACGAGGTTGTGCTGCTGGAAGATCATCCCGATATCAGTCTGCGAGCCCGAGACCTCCTCGTCCTCGAGATAGATGGCACCCTCCGTCGGCTCAGTCAACCCGTTGACACACCGCAGCAGCGTTGACTTACCTGCACCGGACTCGCCCAGCAGGACGACGAACTCGTCTTCGATCTCGAAGGAGACGTCTTCGAGTGCGGTCACGTCTCCGTAGTGTTTCGACACGTTTTCGACTGTTAATGTACTCATTTGATTAAAAATCACCAGGTTGACGGTTATTCTGAGGGATCGATACCGACTGCGTTCATGCGCTCGATGACCGGCTGGTAGTCGTCTATGGATGTGTCTTCCAGTGTCGTGAACGGCAGTTCTTCCTCGTTGTAGTCGTCAGGATAGTGCTGTTCGATCTTCTCTTGCGTAGAGTTGCGGAGGACCTCACCGACTTCCTCTTTTATGTCCGATTCCCAGGAGCTACGGGCGTACATCGGTTGTTTCGGTATCGGGAACGACCACCAGATCGGTTTGAACTCCGGCGTCTCGGTTCCCATCGTATCCAGGAACGAGCTGTTCTCCTCAACCCGGTCGGGTAGATCCGTTCCCTCTGGGATGTGCGGGATACCGTTGCCACCCCAAGTGGTCGCACCGTCGGCTTGGCCCTCGGCGAGTCGCTGGAGCGCTTGGTCGTGGTCAGTCCAACTGCCCTCGAAGTCGACCGGATCGTCCTTTGGCGCTCCACCGATATCGAGTCCGGCCTCCTGAAGCGTATAGAGCGCGAAGATCGAACCGCTCGTCGAGAGTCGGTCTGCGAAGGCCCACGTCTTCCCTTCGACGTCGGTGCGTTCTTCGATATCCGAATCCGGCTGGACGAGCATCATCGAGAAGTAAAACGCCGAGCCGCCGGTGACGGTCGTCCCGTAGATGTCCATCATGTCCGGTTTCGAGAGCACCGTCACGTCGTCCATCCCGATCTCGGCCTGCTCGCTTTCCAGTGCTGGACGGATTGCCGAGTAGTCCGTCGGGACTTGCATCTCGAACTCTGCATCGTCGATTTCTGCGTTGAGGAGGTTCTGAACGGGTTTGTACCGACGGCGAGCGTCTGCCGGTGTCCCCGGTGTCAACAGCATCGTAACGACGCTTTCGTCCGCGGTCCCGCCAATGACGCCCCCACAGCCTGCTAAACTCGCAGTGAGGGCGGTCGCCGCGGTCCCTGAAATGAACCCGCGTCGACCGACTGAATGTCTTCGACTGTTTCCATTGAGTGTTGATTCGCCCATTCCGTCGTCGCTCTGTCTGTCAGACATCAATTCGACACTGGAAAACCGACCGAATAACGATTGACTGGGTAGAGTCCGAAGGCTCCGTATCAGTCCTTCTGCCACCTAGATATGTATCCCGACTATCACGCGGAGTACGTACCCGACCGTACTCGACACACCGATCGGTGGGATCAACCCCGGCGACGAGCGATCCATAGAGAGTACCGAGAGAATCCTTATGCAGTCGTTTGGACGTGTTTCGACCGAGTGTATGGTTGATCCACACGACAGATCCGATCGGTTCGAGCTGATCGCCGCCTGCGAGGGGGCGACACTCGCTCAGTTCGCCAACGACGTGCTCGAAGGGGACCCGCCGCTGTCGGTCCGTCAAGAACCACGGCCACAGTTACTGATGCAACAGGTGTGTGACCCGGTCGAACGTCGCCCGTTCAACCTCGGCGAAGTTCTGGTGACACCCGCGGAGGTCGAACTCGAAGGGACACGCGGCTTTGCCATGGTGCCGGGCAAGGGCGAACGGGCCGCGCTCTCGGGCGCGATCGTCGATGCTGCTGTCGCCGCGGGCCACGAGGAGACGCCCGCGATCGTTGCTGCCCTCGAAGACGTGGCCGCTCGGGAACGCGAGCAGCGACGACAGGATTGGGCCCAGAGCAAACACACCGCCGTCGAATTCGAGACGATGGAGGGGCAAGAGTGAGAGCCCTCGGCATCGATCCCGTTCACGACACCCGCCGGACGTTCGACGGGCTACTGGAGGCGATGAGCCGGCCCGGAACCGTCCACGCCGTCCCAGCGCCCGCGGACCACGCCGTCGTGGCGACCCTCGTCGATCACGAGGTGACGCTGGCGACCGACGACGAGACCGTGCGGGCCGCCCTGTCCGATCAGGGCCGGCTTCAACGCGCTCCGTTCGGGGAGGCGGACATCGTCCACGCCCGCGAACACCTCGATTGGGATGTGCAGGACTGCAGGCGTGGCTCGCTGACCGAGCCCAGCGACGGGGCGACCGTCGTCTACCGCGTCGAAACACTCGACGACGACGCGGGCGACGGAACAACACTGAGCCTCTCGGGCCCAGGTGTCGACGGGACGGCAATGCTATCGGTGGCGCTGCCCGAGACGGAACTGTCCGCACTCGCTGCGGCCCAGTCCGACTACCCGCGCGGCGTCGACGCTATCTTCGCCACCGAGGATCGCGTGGCCGCACTCCCGCGGTCGGTAACGTTGGAGGTGGTCTGAGTGGGGTACGTCGCGGTTACTGCCGGGGAGGAACTCGTCGAGCGCGCCGAGCAGTTGTTCGAAAAACAGCGCATCGACGACGACTCCGACGATATCGGCGTCGATCAGATCGAGGGGCAACTCGGCCGCCTCACCGCACAGGCGATGAGTGAGGGCGGCCTCTACGCTCCGCGACTGGCCGCGCTGGCGATCAAGCAGGCCCAGGGCGACACGGTCGAGGCCGCGTTCCTGCTGCGGGCGTACCGCTCGACGCTGGAACGGTTCGACGAAACTGCCACAGCCGATCCGGCCGAAATTATCGCCAGTAGGCGGGTTTCACCGGCGTTCAAGGACGTCCCCGGTGGCCAGATCCTCGGTGCGACCAAGGACTACACCCAGCGACTACTGGATTTCGATCTCGCTGACGACGATCCCGAGGACCCCACTGCCGAGTGGGACCTCGACGACGAGGGTGATCCCGAGCGGCTGACTAACGTCACGGAACTGCTCCGGGAAGAAGGGCTGTTGCACGAACCCGACGAACCGATGGTCGACGAACCCAACGACACGACCCGGGAGTCGGTCACATACCCGCCCGAGCGCGACGAGGTCCTCCAAGAGCTAGCCCGCGGCGAGACCGGCGCGGTGACCGCGCTGGGCTACTCCGCGCTGCGGGGGTACGGCCAGGTCCATCCGACGCTGGCGGAGGTTCGGGTCGGACGCCTGCCTGTCCGGATCGAACACCCGTACACCGGTGAGGAGGTGACCGTCACCCACACCGAGGTCACCGAGTCCGAGGCGGTCGTCCCCGTCTACGAGAAGCGCGAGGACCCACAGTTCGCGTTCGGATACGGGCTGACCTTCGGCCGCAACGAGCGCAAGGCTATCGGAATGACGGTTCTGGACGCCTCAATCCAGCTCGACAGCGACGACGAACCCGCCGAGAACGCCGAGTTCGTCCTCGACACGGTCGACGGGATGGACTCCTTCGGGTTCATCGAACACCTCAAACTGCCCCACTACGTCACGTTCCAGTCGATCCTGGACCGCATCCGCGCCATCAGAGAGCGCAAGGGGTTGAGCGAGGGCGGCCGCATCGAAACCGGCGAACAACTCGCGGATCCAGCAGTCGCGGGAACGAGTGACGATGACTGAACAGACCACAACCGACGACGTATCGCCTGGCGGGGGCACGCCCATCGCGACAGACTCCGTCGACGCCGCTCTCGAGTCCCTGGACAGTGACGGCCTGGAGGGGTACAATTACGCGTACCTCGACGAGCACACCAAACGCGAGGTCCGACGCTCGATACTGAAAGCCGTCGCCATCCCCGGCCATCAGGTGCCCTACGCCTCCCGGCCGATGCCGCTGGCCCGCGGGTGGGGAACCGGCGGTATTCAGGCCTCGCTGTCGATCCTCGATCCCGAGGACACGTTCAAAGTGATCGACCAGGGCGCGGACGAGAGCGTCAACGCCGCCAACATCCGTCGGCTGGCGGAGAACACCGCCGACGTGGCGACGACGACCGACACCACTGAGGCGGACCTGATCCAGAGTCGCCACCGCATCCCCGAGGAGGTGCTGACCGACGAGCAGCGCCTGGTGTTGCAGGTTCCGATCACCGACGCGCTGCGGACGGTCGATCCCTCGGACGCGGCCAACCGTCGGCGACACGCTCACAAGAACTACGGGAAAATGTGGGTCCACCTGTACGAGAACATCGTCGAGTACGGCGAGATCAAGATCGCCTCTCGGTATCCGACGATGGTCGCCGGGCGCTACCTGATGGACCCCTCGCCGATCCCGCGATGGGACGTACCGAAACTCGATCACGCGGACCATCTCACGGTGTTGGCTGCGGGCCGGGAGGCGCGTATCTACGCCGTCCCGCCACACACCGAGGTCGAACCACTGGCCTTCGAGGACCGGCAGTTCACCGTCGAGCGCTTCCCCGAGCAGGCCTGCCACGCCTGCGGGTCGACCGACACATACCTCGTCGAAGTCTCAGAGGAGGCCACCGAGGACGGAGATGACGCCTTCGAAACCCGCTACGCCTGCAACGACTCGAGCTTCTGTGAGAAACGCCGCGAGAACCCCGACCTCCCGAAGGACCATCACCTCGACGAGGAGGTCGACTGGGGGCCGGGAACGCCCGACGCGGGCGCGGATGACGCCGGAGCAGCGACCGAACAGGGAGGTGCCGAGGAATGACGCTGTTGGAAGCCCACGACTTGCAGACGCGCTACGGACCCGGCTGTCCCCGCTGTGTCGAGTCGACCGGCGACCGCGCTGGGACGAACCAGTGCCCCCACTGCGGTAGCGTCGTCGCCTGTGCCGAGGCGGATCTCAGCGTCGAGGCCGGGGAGGTGTTGGGTATCGTCGGCGAGTCCGGGTCCGGTAAGTCCAGCCTCGCGGAACTGCTCGCGATCGAGCGCGACGACGACGCTACAACTGCCGGCGAGGTCAACTACGCGGGCCACGACGGTAATCTGCTCGAGGTAGACTACGAAACGCGCCACGATCTCCGCACGGGAGAGATCGCGCTCGTCCACCAGCACATCCGCGACGGCCTGAATCTCGAGTTCACTGGCGGCGGCAACGTCGCGGAGAAACTGCTCTCGGCCGGGAACCGTTCGTATGAGGATGTCCGCGGGCGCGTTCGGGATCTTTTCGATGAGACGGAGATCCCGGTCGCCCGGATGGACGACCCCACCAGCACCTACTCCGGGGGGATGCAGCGGCGCGTCCAGATCGCCCGCGCACTGGCGACCGACCCGGACCTGGTCGTGCTGGACGAACCGACGACGGGGCTCGACGTGAGCGTCCAAGCCCGCGTACTGGACATGTTCCGCCGCGTCCAGCGCGAAGAGGGCGTCGCCGCCATTGTGGTCTCACACGATCTGAGCGTCGTCCGCCTACTCGCCGATCGGACGCTCGTAATGCGCCACGGTCGCATCGTCGAGTCCGGTCTCACCGATCGCATCATGGAAGACCCGCACCACGAGTACACCCAGACCCTCATCAATTCAGTCATATGACAGTCCTGTCCGTCGACGGTCTCTCCAAAACCTTCGACATGCACGTGCTCGGCGACACCCAGGTCGTCGGTCTCGACGACGTATCGTTCGACGTCCGCGAGGGCGAGTTCCTCGCTATCGTCGGAGAATCCGGCAGCGGTAAGTCCTCGCTGCTGAAGTGTCTGTACCGCACCTACGATCCCAGTTCGGGCGAGGTCGTCTACCACGGTCCCGACGGCGACGTCGATCTGGCCTCGTGTCTCGACCGGACGGTCATCGACCTCCGAGGGGACAGCATCGGATACACCTCACAGTTCCTCGACGAAATTCCCCGGGTCCCCGCGGTCGACGTGGTTGCTCGGCCCCTAGTCGAACAGGGGGTCGACCGCGAGGATGCGCGGTCGACTGCTCGTGACCTGCTTTCGGCGCTGTCGGTACCCGAAGAGCTGTGGCAGGCGTATCCGGCGACGTTCTCCGGCGGCGAGCGCCAGCGAGTGAACCTCGCACAGGCCCTCGCACCGAAACCGGACCTGCTCCTGCTGGACGAACCGACCAGCGCGCTCGACCCCGACACCCGCCAGGCCGCGATCGACCTCCTTTCGACGTATCTCGGTTCGGAGACGACGGTCATCGGCGTCTTCCACAACACGGATGTGGTCGATGCCGTCGCGGATCGAGTGGTCGTCCTGGACGACGGTCGCCTCCAGCGCGTCGCCTCCATCGAGGCGTACGATGAGGAAGTGGTGATCGGATGAGTTCAACCGCCCAGACCACTGAGGGAAGTGTCGCCGTCGTCGGCGGACGCGTCATCACGCCCGAAGCCGTGCTCGAGGGCGGCGTTCGTATCGAGGGCGATCGCATCGTCGAAGTCGGAGATGTCGATGGCGACGCCGACACCGTGATCGACGCCGACGGCCGGCTCGTCCTGCCCGGTCTGGTCGATCTCCACGGCGACGACATCGAGAATCACCTCCATCCGCGCTCCGGAGCGCGAATGGCGCTCCCCATGGCGCTGGCCTCGGCTGACCGCGCGAACGTTGCGGCGGGAATCACGACGAAGTTTCACGCCATCTCGTTCGAACTTGACGAGGAAGCCGATCGGTCGCCCGAACTCGCGGCGACGTTGACAGCGGCAATCACCGCTGCCGACGACCTCCTCGTGGACCACCGCCTGCACGCTCGCTGTGAAGTCACGCAAAAACGCTGTGTCGACGCGGTTCTCGAAGTCGTCGAGAACGGCGACGCCGACCTCGTTTCGGTGATGAGCCACATCCCCGGCAAGGGCCAGTTCCGCGACGTCGAGGCGTTCAAACGGTACTACGAGAACGCCAGCGAGCACACGGCCGAGGAGGCCGAAGAGATGATCGAAGAGCGAACCGACATCGCGATGGCGACGCTGCGCGAGCGCGTCGACGAGATCGTCGAGGCCGCCCACGACACCGGTGCAGTGACGGCCTCGCACGACGATGAAAATCCCGCGGAAGTCGAGCGATTGGCCGAAGCCGGCGTGGACATCACGGAGTACCCGATCACGTTAGAGACCGCCGAACGCGCAGCCGAACTGGGTATGACGACCGCGATGGGCGCTCCGAATCTCGTCCGCGGAGAGAGCCAGTGGGGCAACCTCTCGACGGGCGACGCCATCGACGCCGGCGTCGTCGACTCTCTCGTGGCCGACTACCACCCGCCATCGTTGCTCGCGGCGGCGTTCGTCGACACCGGTGAACCACTGCCCGAGCGGGTCAACCGCGTCAGCGCAAATCCCGCCGACGCGGTCGGTTTCGACGACCGCGGTCGGATCGAAGTCGAGGCGCGAGCCGACTTGCTCGTCGTCGACCGTGACCCGACACCGACGGTCGCTAGCGCGCTCGTCGCGGGCCAGCCGGTCTACCGCGCCGATCGGGTGGTGCGATGACCCCGAGCGTCGGCGCAGCGATGGACATTCGCTTCGGGGAGACCGTCGAAGAGTTCATGCGCTACGTCACCGACATCGGACTGGACCACGTGGAGTTCAAACGCGAGTACCTCGCGGGCCATCCGGAGACGCCCGGCCCCGAGCGGATTCGGGAACTGTCCGACCGCTACGGCGTCAGCGTCACGTACCACGCGCCCTTCCGAGACTGGAACATCGGCAGTTATAACGAAGTGGTACGGCAGGACTCCGTCGAGCGGGTCAAGCGGACGATCGATGACGCTGCCGAGGCCGGGGCCGGGGCCGTCGTCGTCCACGGTGGGTCGGTCCCGAAGCGCTACCCCGAGTGGGTCCGCGACCGCGCGAAGCAGAACGCGCTGCACTCGCTTGCGGAGTGTGCCGAGTACGCTCAACTGGTTGGCGTGCCGCTGTGTCTGGAAAACCAGCCCATCAATGAGGAGAAGCGGCGCTACACTACGACGCCAGCAGATCTCGCGGCGATGCGGAACACCGTCGACGTGCCACCGCAGTACCTCGGGGTCACGCTCGACGTGGGCCACGCGAAGGTCAACGGCTACGACTGGCGCGCGTTCGTGGAGGAATTCGGCCACCGAATTCGGGTCTGTCATCTCCACGACAACGACGGCACTGCCGACCAGCACGAGCCGTTTCCCGACTACGAGTCGGTCGTCGAGGCGATTCCGGCGGACTACTTCGTCTTCGAGACGAAATCCGTCGACGACCTGGCGACAAGCGTCGGCACCGACGAAATGCCCCCGGAAACGGAGCTACCGGCCTATGAGTGATCGATGGGTGGGCGACTACGATGCCGTCGTCTTCGACAACGACGGTGTGCTGGTCGCGCCGACTGAGCACGAGATACTCGTCGACGCCGTCGTGGACTCGTTTCGAGCCTTCGGCGTCGAGATCGATCGTTCGATCGCCCGACGGACGGTCGCCGAGGATACCGTCCCGATCGAGGCGGCCCGCGAACACGGACTCGATCCGGAAACGTTCTGGCATCACCGCGAGTTGACCGCCAGCCTCGCCCAGCAGACCCACGTCCGGGATGGCGGCAAGCAAGTCTACGACGATGTCGCGGCGCTCGGACAGCTGGACCTGCCTCTCGGGATAGTGAGCAACAACCAGCACGCAACGATCGAGTTTCTGCTCGCACACTACGATCTGGACGGGTTCAGGACGGCCTACGGTCGACAACCGACGCTCGAAGGTGCGGACCGACGGAAGCCGGAGCCGGATTACCTCGAGCGGGCGCTGGCGGACTTAGACTCGAGTGAGGCACTGTACGTTGGTGACTCCGAGAAGGACGTCGTCGCGGCCCGGCGTGCCGGTATCGACTCGGTCTTTCTCCGCCGGGACCACATCGCAGACGTGGCCCTCTCAGTCGAGCCGACTGCTGAAGTGCCGGATCTCCGGACGCTGGTTGAAATACTGACCGAACAGCGCTGACAGCGACCGATACTCTCTTTTAGCTCCCGAAGCAGACGAAGTACGGACTCTACAGACGATAAGTTCACAGTGAGACTGTTCGGGGGTTGGAGTATGCACCGACGAGCCGTTCTCGGGACGCTTGCCGCAGGTTTCGGGACACTGGTTGCGGGCTGTTTCGGATCGAGAGTTGACGGGGAGGTCATCTCAAACGAAACACCGCTCGCCTTCTCCCACGAGTACTCGACGCAAGCGACGTACTCCGGTACCCGTGTCGTCGTCGATGTGACAGCCGAAAACCAAGGGATCGAACCAATTACGCCGGAGGGACGGGTCCCACGAGTCGTCTGCACGTTCTTGGACAACGGCGGCGAAACGCTGCACCGATCGGGGCTCGAGCTGAAGAGGTCCATCGGCGTCGAAGAAACGATCACGTTGGAGTTCACGCTGGCGGTCGATGTCGACGATGTGAGCCGCTATGCGCTCCGGAGCGAATGGGTCGAGGAGTGACAGTTCCTAGACCTTGACAAAGGGAATTCTGACACCGAGTCGACTGTCCCGGGAAACTCAGAGCGACGCCAGTAGAGATGTCGGATGCCACTCATCAAGAGAAATCCAGACGACCGTCCCTCAAGCCAGGTAGAGCATCTCAAGTAAATCTGGTTCTAACGTTCTCTTGGAGGTACTAACGATCACGATTTTGCTTTCCGAGGGAGCCGCCATTTGGCATCAATCGAGATTTTCGCAAATCCCATGACGGTTTCATCTGCTCCAAATGGCATCGCTACCTGCTGTCCGCTTCCCTTGCCCTGTACTGGTTGCCTATATGATGAACACTACACATTGATTTCTAAATTTCCAATATATATTACTAATATAAAATATGATTACGCGACTGGTCCCCGTTTCAGGTGATGTCACGAGAGACAGACCGAATTGCGAGTCACGTATCGCGACGCAATGTCGTCAAAGGTACTGGTACGATGCTCGGTATCGCATCAATTAGCGGTACTGGTGCAGCGGATCGAAATAAAGGCCACGAGCAAGGCTGGGGAGACGAGATCCGTATCACTGCCCACCGCGGGTTTAGAGACGTCTTCCCGCAGAATACGGTCGCCGCTATCGAGGGATCGTGTCGCCTCGGTACCGACCGTATCGAAATCGACATCGAAGCGACGAAGGACGGCGAGATCGTCGTTTTCCACGATGCGGCCCTAGACGCGCTCACAGACGAGTCAGGACTCGTCGGTGAAACGTCATCGGAAATAGTGTTGCAGGCGGAAGTCCTCAACTCCGGGGAGACAATCCCAACACTCGCCGAGACGCTCGAGGCGGCCAGACCGGACGTCACGATCAACATCGAGTTCAAGAATTCGGGCCCACTCACTTGGACGGAGTTCGCTGAGCGAACACTGCATATCGCATCGTACTACTCAGGCGAGTACTACGCATCCTCGTTCGACCCGGGCGCGCTCAGGGCGGTTCGAGACGTCGACCCGAACGTCGATGTGGCACCCATCTTCGGCGAAAACAAGGCCGAAAACCTGGCTATTGCCCGCGAACTCGACGCTAAAGCAGTCAATGTATCGACCGGAGTGCTCGACGAGGACCTTGTGGAGACCGCACACGAGGAGGGTCGGGAAGTAAACGTCTGGACGATCGACAGCTGGCGGGAAGCCAGCGGACCGGTTGAGCTGGGCGTCGATGCCCTGATCGCGGATTACCCCCATATGGCTACCTTCGCTACCAAAGATACGCATCGTAGCCCGCCGGGTTGGGGGTGGCACGGGTCCAGCGGGGAATAGAGTTACACTCCGGTCAGAGGCCACTGATCGGAATAGAGTTGTAACGGTGAGTTCGCGTTCAAAACGCTCGGACGGCCGGTTATTTTCTAGGCACTGATCAAGGGCCACAGTTGTCGCCGCTGCTCCCACGCCTCAGCAGTGGCCGACGGCGAACAGGGCGATCGATGGCGTTGACGTCTCTCGACCGCCATCAGGTTGCTAGTGCCTGACAGTGAATCGAGAAACACGGCGTAAATAGGCGAGAACGGTTCGGTAAGACGGCGAAAAAGCCGGTCCGAAGACTGCCTACTCGGCCGTACTGAATTCGTTGAACAACGCGACGACGCGGCGTTCGATCTCGTCGCGAATGCCGCGAACTCGCTCCGGATCCCGTCCGTCAGGGTCGTCAAGCGCCCAGTCACGGATGTCAACGTCCTCGCCGACTTGGCCGACATCGAGCGTCGAACAGCCCATCGTTGCGACGTAATCACAGGACTGTAACTCTTCCAGCGAGATCTCTCGCGGCGTTCGGTCCGAGAGGTCGAATCCCGCTTCTTCCATCACGTCGATGACTTCGTCGTGGACGTGCTCGGCCGGGTGGGTCCCACCGGTGAGGATCTCAACGCGGTCCCTGAGCCCACGTTGTTCTCGTTCACGTTCCGCAAAGGCCGTAGACATCTGGGAGCGGCCAGCGTTCTGGACGCACATGAAGGCGATGCGAATCGGTCCTTCTGTTTCAGTGTTGGATGACATTGATTTGGATGGTTAGTCGTCCGTCGCCGAGTCAGACACAGACGAATCGAGACTACCGGTATCGAAGCCGCCCCAGTCGAACTTTCGCTGGAAGTACAGTGCGACGTTGACCAGCGCGAGCAAGACGGGGACTTCAATAAGCGGGCCGACAACGGTTGCGAATGCGACACCAGAGCCGACACCGAATACCGCCACGGCGACGGCGATGGCGAGCTCGAAGTTGTTCGACGCCGCTGTGAACCCGATGGCAGTCGTCGTGGAGTAGTCCGCGCCGATACCTCGCCCCATCCCGAAGCTCACGAGGAACATCACGACGAAGTAGATCGTCAGCGGCACCGCGATCAACAGGACATCGCCCGGCGAGGCGACGATGGCGCCGCCCTGCGTGGCGAACATCACGATCACGGTGAACAGCAGCGCAACGAGCGTTAGCGGATCAATCTTCGGAATAAACTCGTCATCGTACCAGGCTTCACTCTTGGCGCGAGTTCCGACATACCGGGTCAGGAAGCCGCCCGCGAACGGAATCCCGAGAAAGATGACGATCGCCTCAAACACCTGCATCGGCGAGATGTCGAAGGTCGTGATCCCAGCGACGAGCGATTCCATGCCGAGCAGCGGCGGGAGGAACAGCGCGAAGAACCAGACGTACACCCCGTAGGTGATGATCTGGAAGAGGCTGTTGAACGCGACGAGGCCGGTGACGTACTCGGTCGAGCCCTCCGCGAGTTCGTTCCAGACCAGTACCATCGCGATACACCGCGCCATTCCGATGAACACGAGCCCGAGGAAGTACTCCGGCCGCGCTGGCAGGCCGGGGGCGAGCCCACTGAAGAAGACGACTGCCAACCCGAACATCAACGTCGGGCCGATCAACCAGTTCTGGATGAGACTGAGTCCGAGCACACGCCAGTTGCTGAAGACGGTCCGAAGTTGCGAGTAATCGGCCTTCGCCAGTGGTGGGTACATCATCAGAATGAGCCCGATCTCGACGAGATGGAAGTCCTGAATCGGTTGGGTCACCGACGGGGCGACGAAACCGAGTCCAACGCCGATTGCCATCGCACCAAAGATCCAGACGGTAAGGTACTTGTCGAGAAAGTCCATCGACCGCGGGTCACCACAGCTCTCACAGTCGCAGTTGGGGCCGTGGTCGTGGGCGTCGACGTTACTCATCGGCCACACTCCCATCGAGGACGGTAACGAGCGCGACGGCCCGGTTGGTAGCGCGGTACTTCTTCCACCGGCCGTCCTTTCGGCCGTCAACCAGTCCTGCATCGACGAGTTTCGAGAGCGCGTGGCTGAGACCACTCTCGGTCACGTCGACAACCGCGTTCAGCTCACAGACGCAGAGTTCATCTTGCGCGGCAACGAGCACCCGGACGAGCGTATACCGCGTCTCGTTGGAGAGTGCCGAAAGTACATCGAGTTCAGTGTCCACCTGCGCTGTCCCGAGTGCTGCTTCGAGAGTGCTGAGCTCGTCGAGCCGGCGTTCGACGTCCTCATTGCGACACTCCTCGAGTTCGTCGTCGAGATAGCGTCGAAGTCGTTCCGTCGCTTGGGTCATCATCGTCGAATTGAATAGATACTCAAGTAAGAGTTCCGATTATCACTCCATATAGCGCATATTCTCGCTAATAGCCCTAACAGAGCGTGGGAATACTTGAGCACTTTCTAAAGTATGTGATCGGCGGCCGTTATGAACCATGTGGACTCTCGGTCAAAGAAGAACTCAAGAAATACGGATCTATGATCTTACCAGCAACTCATTCTAACGTCGGCCCTTTCCGCTCATTCTACTGCCCGCTCATCAGTTAGCACTTCATCAAATGTTCCACGTAATCGCTCAACTTTTTATCGCCCCAGAAGGGGTGAAGGGGCTGTTCTGTTGTCCCTTCGGAGTCAATGATGGCAACGAGAGATATCTATACGACGGCGTTCGACGAAGACGTCCAGACGACTACAACTACTTGTCCTGACTGTGGGGGCAGTCGCCGAAGAACTGGCCGCGAAACGATTTGTGAGGACTGTGGCCTCATGCTCGAGGAGACCCAGAATGACCGAGGACCAAACTGGGGACGGAGTGACGGGCAGGAATCGAAGAAACGGACTGGCGCACCACTGACGCCAACGCGTCACGATCGGGGTCTGTCCACTGAAATTGGCTATCACCGAGATGGGAACGGAAACACGCTCTCGAGTTAAAAGCGACGGCAGCTGAACCGACTGCGTCGCGAACAGTCTCGCGCACAGTGGCAGTCGAAAGCGGAACGGAACCTCGCGTATGGCCTCAGTGAAGTCCGGCGGATCGTCGCTCGTCTCGGTCTGGCGGAGAGTATCCGTGATCAGGCATGTACGCTCTTCCGACGGGCCCAATCCGAGGGGCTCTGTCACGGTCGATCGCTCGAGGCGGTAGCCGCAGCCAGTGTCTATGCAACGTCCCGATGTAACGGGTTCGGGCGATCACGGGCAGAAATCGCTGCCAGTGCTCGCTGTGATCAGGGGAGACTCACCAACGCCTACGACGCGATGAATGTCGACCTCGAGTTACCGACACAGCCGATATCGTCGATCGATCGCATTCCAAAACTAGCGACGGAGCTCGAGGTTCCAGACCGAGTCCGTCGACGGGCAGTTGAGCTCGCACAGCAGGCGAGTGACGCTGGACTCACGATCGGCCGTCGACCGAGTGGCGTCGCGGCGGGGTGTCTGTATCTCGCTGCCGAGCGAGCTGGATTATGTCTCTCACAGCAGCAAATCGCTGATACTGCAGGAACATCGCCGAACACACTTCGAAATCGACGGGACGAGCTACTCGAGCTCGACGCCTGCTAAGAAAGAAGGACAGGATGAAGGTAGCGAGACTCCACTCGAACGGTGACTCGTGTAGGTTTTTCACCCCCTGAGGGGTGAGGGGCGTTCTCAGAAGTGAGCGTCCGTCATCGAAACCAATGACTATGAGCGACTGTTCGCAGGTGTCCTTCGATAACTCAGACACCAGACGTGAGGAGATGCATAATACGATGGAAGCGTGGGCCGAAGACCTCGTCGAGGAAGTCGACGACGCAGCCTCGAGTAAGCAGTTCCAGGAGTGGCTCGATGTGCAGAGTCGCTTCCATGACTACTCCTACCGAAATACACTCCTGATCAACCGGCAGTGTCCACATGCGACCCGCGTCGCCGGCTATCGGACTTGGCAGACTGAATTCGATCGTCATGTGAAAGAAGGTGAAAACGCGATCTGGATCTGGGCACCAATCATCGCGAAGCAGTGTCCCGACTGTGAGAACTCGCCATCATACCACGAGCGAAGCGACTGTGACTACGACGAGACGCCACCTGAAGAATGGTCGAAAGGTCTTGTCGGTTTTCGGCCAGCACCAGTGTTCAATATTTCCCAGACTGAGGGAGAGCAACTGCCCGAGCTCGAGACCGAAGCGACTGGAGATGTCGATGAACTACTGCCAGCGCTTCTCGAGGCAGCCTCGTCACTCACTGTGGATGTGGCGGTCGTCTCCCGAGACGAATGGTCTCACGGCGATGCCAAGGGTATCTGTCAGTATCGTTCGCCTGCAGAGCCACCACTCGTCGAAGCACGTAACCGTGAGAACAGTGCCGATCTCGCTGTGACGCTCGTCCACGAGTACGCGCATGCCCTCTTACACAATGACACCGACGACAAGACCGAGCGCTCGAAACGCGAACTCGAAGCAGAGGCAGTCGGCTACATCGTCGGGCGGTACTTCGGCCTGGATACGAGCGGGTCGGCGTTCTATCTGGCTGCATGGGAAGGTAACGAGCCGGAGGTTATCTTCGACCGTCTCGAGTGGATCAGTTCGACAGCTGCGGAGATCATCGATGTCGTTGACGGGGTGATGGAGGATGAGTGATCGAAGGCTCCTCCTCGAGATCGTCACTACGCTCGAAGAGCAGGGACTCGGTCGTGACGAGTACCAATTGCAGCGGGCGGTCGATATCGAAGCACTTGAGCAACTCGTTGACTCAGCAGGTGCTGATCTCGAGGTCACATTCTCGGTTGGTGAGTTCCGTCTCTGCGTGACGCAGTCCGATGTGCAAGTTCTCGAAGGCCCGTAGTAGGAGAACCTAGCTGGTTCTCCTATCGTATCGCACTCGATGAATCGTCGATCTTGACAGTCATCGCTCGAGGTGGCTATGGGCGAGCGGACACAGTTGGGAGAGAAAGAAGACCGGTCGCTACCGTCGTGTCTGTACTGGGGGAGAGCAGTGATTCTGGTATACACACGTAGGCAGATAGAACATATCGCATCGCCGTATGGCTGTCGAGTAGCGTCGCCAGACCTCTGTGGAATACTCTGCATCGATGTGATTGCAACCACCGATGCTACATATTTTGGAGCGGCATGATCAACGCGATTTTGAACCGCATTCAGGAGTTAGTCTTCCGGCATCGTCACTCGAAGTTCGCCGTCAACCTCGTAAAAGTAGCCTCGCTCGATCAACCGGGAGAGTGCGTGGGTCGCGTCCTCGGATTCAAGCCCTAAGTCATCAGTACTGCAAAGAACCTCGGTCGCTTGCTCTCGGGGGACTGACTGCACATCTTCCTCTTCAGCTGAATTGAAACTGTGAGTACAAAGGACATCGTACGCGTCTAAAATCCACCTTGGAAGCGGTGGCCGTGGATCGGAAACATCGTTCATATCGAATTCGTATTTGGAACTTCGTCATCGGCTCGGTTAAGAGCATCCCCCAACAGGTACAGAGCTGACTCCGTGAGGTATCACACCACTTCGAGTGCTGTCTCAAACAAACAGAGTCTGAGATACTTTCTACCGCCGATTACCTAATCTGAAAGTGTTTTTCGCGCCTGACGGGTGAGGCGCGTCCACGTGTGCCTCGAGAGTACCCATGAGTACAGATCGGCCAATTCAGAGCAAGCAACACCAAGACCACCAACATGATTGCAATGACACCAGTGACCGAGAGCGACGTTATTCCGGCGACGTTGCTCGACAGAACGAGCACGAACTCGTCGCCATCGACGAGTGGCTGCCAGGCACGGAGCCAACACCGTACGAGATCGATCTCACCGATGGTTTTGAGTACCGCACGCGCTACTGGCGCTGCCGAAACTGCGGTCAAGAACGAAATCGTCGTGACGAGTTCATCGATCGCTGTGAGACACCAGATCCACCAACTCCGCTCGGGGCCGGTGGCTACTCGATTGAGGATTCGCGAACCCGGCGTGCATTGAGCGAGGAGATGGACGTTCGCTTCGCCAGCGTGGGTTCAACCTACGAGGTCGTCAGCGAGAGCGGGAACACCTACGAGGTTGATGTTGAGACAGAGACCTGTACCTGTCCAGATTGGGAACAACGCCAGCCCACCGGTGGTTGCAAACATCTCAGACGTGTTGAACTCGAGATCCGAACTGGAATCATCCCCGCTCCAGATGGGGCGTTCAATTGATAACAGTAGTTGGTATACGGTTTCTTTATCCAGTGTTGGTCAGGAAACTCCGTTCAGTACAGAGATGACATTTGCCGCGGATTTTACGATTCATTCTAAATAGATAAGCCCTGCTACTATCTCCAGATAACTACTCGATCAAAACAGTGAATTCGTCGTCGAGATCGATTGTAGCAGTGGATCCAGCATATGGAAACACAATCGTCTCAATTCTATCACTAGCGAAGAGGTGAACAATTAGAAAATTATGCGATCCAATACACGTTCTAAATAGACATTCATTGATTGTCATTGCAGAAATATTGAAGACATTCCAATTGATACAGTGTAGTATGAGTCCAAGACTCACGCTCGAACCGGTTGACAATATTCCCTCTGACTCCCAAGTATGCCACTACGACGAACTGAGTGAAGACGCGAAAGAAGAACTCCCTCTCCTCACAGTATCTGATGGTGTCTCTGTCGATGGATCAATCGCAGACGGGTTCCATAACTGTGATCTCGTGAAGTCCACTGACTACTACGAGGTTTCTGTTGTCTAATCGATGAACTGTTCCTCCCATCTCTGCCTGTCCTCAATCGCTTCCTCTCCCTTATTAGCAATTGCATAGTAGTTTGTTCGCCTGTCGAGTTGCCCTTTCTCAACCAACTCCTTGTTGACGAGCGTGTCGAGGTTGGATAGAGCCGTCCATGACTGATATCGGCGTTGTAGTACTGTTCAACTTCGTCTTTGACGTACTGACCTGATGGTTGGTCTGCGCCTGCGATGACGTACAACGGGTCGCGTTGGAATCCCGTGAGGTCGTCCACTTCGTTGGATTCCATTGGGCGTGGTGTTTGTTATCCATCCGATATCATATTATAAGCTCACTGTAGTCACCGAATCGGGCGATTCGGTTTCAGAAATCGTTCTGAATACGGGCTACTATCTACTGATAAACTGTGGGTTGAACTGATCGACCGCTCGAGATAATTTGTCGCCCCCAGAGAGGTGCGGAGGCCCTATTGAAGCCTGCCGCAACAATCCATGCGAACAACTGATATAGCACCAGCGTCGCCAGCCGCGGAGACAATTCAGTTCCTGAAGCGAGGTATCGCCAGATGACCGAGCGCAACACGTGTCGGATACCGAATTATTCAGCACTCACTTGCGATCAGGCAGGATACGCTATCCGATTCTGTTCGGATAGCTGTGAGGTCCGAGATGACCACCTGCAGGCGGACGCTCGAGACGCGGCTCAGGAGGCTGCACTCTGATGCTCGAGCAGATCGAAGGACACTGAGTTTGAGGTGACAGCCAAGATTACCGCGCCCGGACTGCTCTCTGGATTGTCGATTAGGGGACCGATCGGCGGGGTAGGTGTTTTTCGTGGATCAGTGATCGTTGGTGTGTTGCTCGTATTGGGTATCGGTGCTGCATGGCAGCTGTGGTCCTACTAACTGATAGTTCTGTGTTGCTGCGAGTCTTCCGAAAAACGTCTACTATCTGCTGGGAATCTCCATGCCGGTGATGAGTATTGTCGTACCAACATTTTTTACGAGTAGATTCAGTAGTGCTATGGTATGGCATCCGATACTCCTCCCAGTACGACGGTCGATACGCCAGCCGCTGATAAGAGTGGGTCCAGTACTGCGATCAACGCGTTGATCGGGGCGGCCGCCGGTGTCATCCTCTCGTTCGTGCCGTTTTCCACATTGCTCGGTGGGGCGATCGCTGGCTACCTCGAGGGCGGCGAACCAGGTGATGGGTTGAGAGTTGGCGCTATCGCGGGGGTTGTCATGCTCATCCCGATGGTGCTCATAGGAATGTTCTTCATGATGTTTTTCGTTGGTTTCGGGACCGGTGGTGCTCCCCTCGCGTTCGGTATGATGGCGATCCTCATGCTGATGTTTGGTGCCTTGTATACCGTCGGTTTGAGTGCTGCCGGTGGTTACCTCGGTATCTACCTCAAGCACGAACTGTGATGCGATGAATTACAATCAGAAGCGCACTTAACTAGCGTGCGATGGCTATCAGGTTCCTTCCCGTGCCGTCCATTCTGCACTTGCCTCGACGGCATTCTCAATCGTCAGCCTCGCGTACTCTGGTGGCGCATCGCTCTCGTCGCCCCCACCATCTGGGAGAAACTCAAACGTTTTCTGCTCACCATCATCACCGATACGGGCAGCGAGTGTGGCGGCTGTCCCCGGCGCAGTGGAGATAAATTCCCGTCGAATGACTGTTTCTCCTGCTGGGATCGTCGTCTCAAGGGTGGCTGATGGGGAATGGTCAACCGTTGTAACGGTGATAGACAAGTCTGACTGTGATGTATTGTAAACCCAGAGCGTCCCGCCGGGGTATTCGGGAGCGGAATCACCTTCAGAGGGAGCATCCCTACACATCCAGATATCGAGACAAGGCCGCCACCTGCCCCCACCGAAAGGAACTGCCGTCTCATCATGCTGGAGATTAGTATACTTATCCTATAAATAGGGCTGGGCCAGAGTCCACACCGTTTCCAAATTAAAATCTCCCCGTCTGATCCATACCTGATTCTACAGAGACCGAGAGATCTGCTGGTGAAAGTTACTCTGTCTCATCACATCGGTATACTTCTGCACGTCAACTGGATCCAGGTCGGCTAAGTTATCTGAGATCAGTATATTATTACATACAGCTGTCTGTTCAGGACTGCTCAGGAGACGCGTCACTATTTCGCTGCCAGCGAAGTGTCGGTCGGACAATTGATGGTATGATTCGTACACGGCCGTTCGTGGAGTGATACCAGAAGACCAGTACTAGGATCGCAATGCCAGCCCCAACGAGGCGTACAGTGACTGCCTCAACTGGAAGGACGAGCGTCTCTGCAACAGTCGTCGTGGATGTTAGTTGAACGAGGGAGACTGACATGGGCTGTGTTCCAAGAAGTCCGCCAGCAAAGTTCACTCCGAAATGGATTCCGATCGGGACGGCCAGACTCCCGCTGAGAACGTACGCGACACCGAGAAGTACGGCCAGTCCAGCGGCCATCACACCGAACACCGCTCCGCGTGCAGAGTGAGTGAGGTAGAAAAAGACCGATGCAATCACCACGGCAATGCCTGCAGCCATTCCACGTGGGAGTACCGGGATACTGTCAAGGCCCTCCATCACGTTCGTGATGAGGTATCCGCGAGCCAGTAATTCCTCCGCGACAACGATCAGGAGTTGCGAAAGACCGGTAACCCCGACAAGGAGCAGCCATACAGCAGGGCCACTGCTCACGTGGACACCGCTCACGTTGTAGTACCCGGTCACCGTTCCGACAGTGACGCTCAGGGCAGTGATACCGGCCCCGATGACAAAACCACCGGCAAACCGACACCATACATGTGAATCAAGCCTGATTCCGAGATCGGAGAGTACTCGCCGATCAAGCACCACACTGACGAGGATCACACCGAGCACGATCCCCATTGATTGGGGGAGGCCCCTTACAAGGGAATTGATCGCTTCCGGGATCGGACCACCATCTGTGAGAAGGGTTGGCCGGTATCCGCTACCGAATCCGGCGAACAGAAAGACGATCACTATTCCGAAGAGAATCCGGATCGGCGAACGGAGTCGACGTTCACTCTCATTCCAGATCAGGCGGAGTGGAAGCCGCAACTGCTCATTCTCGGTGCGAAGTATCCTGGACATGCAGAACTAATCTCTACCGTAGTGGTAGATATATTGACTCTTAAATTCCGGGTGATAATCGGTATCGTCGGTATTGGCGATATTGGTGGACAGTAGAAAGCCAGCACCGGTCAGAGATGGTCGTCGATTCTGGTCGTGCTGAACAAGGATTCCTGTAGTTACCATGCGGACTCATTACATTTCGAAAATTACCGTCCTCAGGTTAACTGTGCCCGGAGTACTCGTGATTCGGCTTTACGCAGGTGTTCGGCAATAGTACTCGGCGCACAGTCCAGTTCAACGGCAATGTCTTCTTGGCTTGCAGTCCGAGGAATGTCGTAGTAGCCCAATTCAACCGCTGTTTCGACGACTTCGTGCTGGCGGACAGTGAGGAGGGTCTCGATAGCAGCTGTCGTACCAGCGAGACCGCCCACCGCTTCGATAGTCACGTCAACCGGGACAGAGATGTCCTTCATTGCATCCTGTAGCTCGTCATCAGGGCCGAATATCGAGAACACCACTGTTCCATCAGGCTCGTATTTGATGGGGGGAACAACGACCAGTCCGCCGGAGGAGATCGGTCCGAACATTTCTTGGAGCGAGTCGGTCGTCGCGTCCCGGATGTACACGTAACAGGACCGCTTATCGATACGTTCTATGTCATAGCCGACGACCTCTGGAATCTCTTGCATCGCTCTCTCGAGCGCATCGGCGTCGCCCAGAACGTAATGGAGGATACCCAGTGCGTCACCGGTGTAGTTCCACTGTACTGCCGTCGCTCGCTCGATGAACGGTGCTTCGGTCATCACGCCGTACATTGGGTGGATATCTCCTGCCTGTCCGTGGGCCATGATGCGCACCCGGACGTGTTTCATAAGTGACGATACGTGATTGAGAACTTAAATCCGCCGAGCGTACTCGGCAGTAACCACTCGGGCTGATGGAACAAATGATCTCCTATGGTCCGAACGCTGGTGACCGGTGCAACAGGTACGCTCGGAACGGCACTGCGGCCGCGGCTCACAGCGGCAGGACACGCTGTCCGGGCGGCGAGCCGTTCACCGCCCGAAGAGACTGAAGAGGATATCGAGTGGGTAGAATTCAACGTGCTCGAGGACACGGGTATCGAGTCAGCACTCGAAAACATTGATGTCGTCATCCACACGGCGACGGCCCCACAGGGAGACACAGCGGCAGTTGACGTACAGGGCACAAAACGACTTCTCGAAGTAGCCGAGGAGGCCAGCATAGAGAATTTTATCTACCCCTCCATCGTTGGTATCGACGACATTCCCTTCTCCTACTACAAACACAAGGCCACCGCCGAGACCGCAGTCGAGGAGAGCAATGTACCGGTGACTATCGTCCGTGCGACGCAGTTCCACTCGTTCGTCGCGGAAATGTTGGGCTATGTGGCGAAACTTCCGGTATGGCCCCTCCCAACAAAAATGCAGATCCAGCCTATCGATGTCGGCGAGGTCGCGGATATTATCGTGGATTACACGACGCTGGAAGCAAGCGGCCGAATCGGCCCCATCGGCGGCCCTCAAATCCACTCAGTAGGCGAGCTCGCACAGGCGTACCGCGATTCGCGTGGGCACCGACGTCCTATCATCAGGCTCCCTATCCCCAGCAAAACTGTGGCGGCGTTTCGGACTGGCCATGCGATCTGTCCCGACCATATGATCGGGACAGTCACTTGGGAAGAGTGGCTCGCAAACCGGTATACGAGCGGAGCAGACGAAACCGACCCTCGTGTGCAGTCGCCAATCTGACCGCTGATGAGGCAACACTAACTACTTTTTGCCGCGGTGGCCAGCCATTTACTGCTGATTGAATCAGTTATAGTGCCAATCCGGCTGTTGAACTGCTAATCAGTCAGTATCCGCCAGGGAGCGAGAATACAAGTCCCAGCAGTGTGAGCGGCACTGCGAAGATTGCCGTGTACCAGACTGCTCCGGCAGTGAGAATGCCCCAGGTAGATGGGCTGTATCCGTTTGGATCCCAGTCTATCCCGAGTCGTGGCAGGCCGATCACGCCGATAACCGGAATCGAAACGACGTAGCAGAGAGACAGTATAGCGGTCAATCCAAGGATCGGTGGTCCCCAGACACCATCTGGATCAACTGTGACGACGACGGCGAGCAGTCCGAACACGTACGGGAGGGACGCAGCAATCGCGACGAAAATGTATGTCAGTACCATCGAATCGAATGGCGGTAGCTGCTTGAATAGGGATCGTATTCGGCTTGACCCCAGGAAGGGCGCCCAGATGAGCGTTGCGACGATGCCTGGAGCCAGCAGATATGCGATGATGAGAGCTACCCCGATCGCCTGGTCCACGAGTGTCTGAAGGATCATACCAAGATATGTGATGGGTAGTAGGAGCTAGGTTCGCTGTCTGATACCATGGCTCGGTGAGAGCGGTCTCACAATACCATATCTCTACGCTTCCCAACAGCAAACAGTATCAAAATGATTCTGGTGTCAGATACGTATTCTCTGATCTACATATACTCCTTGAACAGTACTCAGCGACGGTTCTCTCGCCATCCTTAGACGGGATGGGACGTTGCCAGAGATCCAGTGCAGGTGTTCTCTGATGGATGAATGACGGGTTTAAGTGTGAAACCCATGATAGAACAAGATGTCATGAGTTCTACGCCATCGGAAAGTCCAAACGTGGAAGATTCAACGACGTCTAGTACCCTACTCCCGGAGGTCGTCGACTGGCTCGTAGGAGCCCTCATTGCGCTGGGTGGGTTGATCTTTGTAGCAATCGGGGCCGCCCTTGTGTCTGGTATTGATCGAGAATTGCTCGAACAGGCTATCGAAGAAGAAACCACGACGGTCACAGTCGGTACGACTGAACTTACTGACGCCGAGGCGCTTGAGGTAGCTGACGCGGTCATCTCATGGATGGGCCCAGGTCTGCTCATAACGGGTCTCGGAATGATCGTCTTTGCGATTGGATATATTATCCTCAGACGTCGCGCGCACCGACGGGCTCGGACAGATGACACCGTTAGTTCGTACAGGTCGTTTGCCGTTTTCGGGGCAGTCATCACTGCAATTTTCTCTTTTATCCCGATTTCATCCGCCCTTGGCGGTGCTGTCGCGGGGTATCTTGAGAAGAGTGAGTCTGATCGAACGATCAGCGTCGGGGCGCTTGCAGGTGTCTTGCCCTTACTCCCGCTGCTCATAGTCGGGCTGTTCAGCGTTGGTGGATTCGTCACCGGACTTCTTGCTATTGAACAGGGCGGCAACGCGGCTTTTGTCGGTGTCACGGTGGTTCTCTCGTTGGTAGTGTCCGCAGCCCTTGGGGCCGGCCTCGGCGGTCTCGGCGGATACCTTGGTGGCTGGTTTGCGGAACGCCGAACTACAGCAAATTGACGCTCATCACGCGTTACGATCCGGTGGACAGCAATACACGGTGAGGAGATACAATATTAGGAGTCTCAGTGATTGTGAGTCTTCCCGGGGATCGGTGGTTCAGGCCGAGTAGCAGCCAGGTACGTTCGTCCATAGTAGAGGATGATACCGATCGGGAGTCCAAGGAGAATAGCGAGTTCCGCGAGTTCCATCACGGCCGTGACGTTTGCTACCTCGAGTATTGGCGTCGTGTTGATCATCGTGTGGAAGTGCATCGCGAACAGTACTCCGCCCCGTGTACTGTTGTAGACCCATGCTATCACGATCGAGAAGAGCGGGAGTCCGATGAGGAGAGCGGTTATCTCGCCGCTCTCGTATCCGGCACCGGTTCCACCGATCGTCAGCGGTGCGTGCCATAGCGCCCAGATGATCCCGATGACGACTGCGGCAAACAGTGCCGATCGCTGTTCTTGAAGCCGTGGCTGGAGGAATCCCCGCCATCCAAACTCCTCGAGGGCACCCGCGAGGAACAGGGTGAACACAAATCGAAACCCGATTTCGGATAGGTCGGCGAACGCGACCGGTTCACCGAGAATCCAGCCAACCACGGCCCCGGTCTGGGTCAGTGCCAGTGGAGCAGCGAATGCGATAATATATCACCGGAGTCTCACACCATGTTTCGGGAAGAGCTGTGCAGCCCATGTACGTACGTCGTATCCGGCAGCTTTGGTGACAGCTGCCGCCGCGAGAGGCGGTCCCCACGCACCGACAGCCTGGAGTCCGCGTGTGTCACCGTACCCTAGTGCGATTCCGGAGAGCCGTACGGTCCATGTCCACCCGGATGTGAAGACCAGGAAGGCTGCAATCTGGTACTCCTGGATCACCGCCGAGTAGCCCGTTCCTCGATCGTTCATCACGGTTTTATCAGTGATCGAGGCAGAAATGACGTTTCTCTGAGGAGTCAGGGCCTATCAGATATGCCGCAACAGCAACGTTTATTTCTGCGATGTGCGTTAACGAGTACCACAGAGGTGATCCAACGATAGAACATTATCTGATGATGACCACTGAGTTTTCAATTGTTGCTCGCCAGAATGCCGTGGGCCCGATTTTGTCCGCTGATTCCTCTCCAGTTTCTCGTTACGTAGCGACACGACGACCTCTTGGACCAACTGGACAATTACCTTGGTTATACTTAGCCACGCAGCCGTGTACAATGCTGTTCGCCTATTCTGTCTCGAAATACTGGTGCTACGGCGCACCCCAGTGTGTCCGAGAGAATGAATACCCCTCACCTTCGTACTGGATATAGGGAGAATTTTTCCGATTATGATGCTCCATAAAGTTTAGATCATCTAAGTCAGTCTTTTCCTGTGCCTTGGATCGAATCTCCTCAACTACACGGTTGTATGACGTAAAGTCCTCATCATCCTCGGAGGTAGAGAAGGATCAATCGCTCTCGTCTATTCTGTCAAGGAGGTCATGTGCATCGGTACTGAGATCAGATGCCTTGACAGCATATCTCTTCGTAACGTACTCCCCGAACGAAATAGGATCTTCCCCAACGAGTTCAGCCGTATATCGAACCCGTTCTATAGATGACGAATGTTCTCCCTCCTCTTCCAGTTTGATATACCGATCGCTGAATTTGATGAACTGCTCGTCGATACCGTCAACCAGCAGTGAATTAGCCTGATAGTCTGAATCAAGGTATCCAGCGACCAGCGTATCTGAAAACGGGATTACTCCGCCAGTATCCGATATACTGAGTGAATCATGGAGGAGCCATTGATCATGATACGGCAGGTCCGACATCGGAAGCACGTCTTCTTCTGAGATATCTTGCTCAGTTCCACTCCGCGAGACTTCGTATTTCAGTCCAGTGACCGTCCCTTTCTCAAGTGTTTTCTCACCAATTCTATAGAACGATCCTCCATCGACATAATGAAAAAATGCGTTATAGGATGTGTTTTCCAAAATTTCGATATCCCTGACTTCAAGATCGACCTCATCACCACTGAGGAGTTTATCAATAAGACCGATAACGAGTGGAGACGGAACCAGATCGTCTTTGCTTCCTGTCATACGGTCTCTGACCTCCTCGGACTGAATTGGGACTAAGGAAAAGGAATAGCCTGATTCCATGTTGGCACCCATACAGCCAGCGACAGAGGGAATTGTAGCCACGGGGATACTTTTCAGAAGCTTTCTGCGACGCATATAGAACCAGGATTGTCAAGCAGGTATATGCTTTGTGTAGAGGACGTGTTATGGCTTGTCGCTACTCTCAGAATCATCATCTGAGAGTTTTATCCGGTTCGCACTGATATCCACACAGGTGAGCGTGGTGAGTCACCACCGTGGCTATCCGGCACGACCGTGGTGCTTCCCCAGAGCGGTGAAAGACTGATGGGACCTTGCCTCCGGCAAGATCGGTTTCTGTGCCATTCACAGTGATGAATCTGCAGGAGTATTGAGACCGGATGTTAGTTGTTGCTGCGTTTGGAGTCCGGTCTGGAACCGTTGAACGATCTCTGACTGGTGCTTCGGACACGCCATCGGGACAAGTGCACCGTCCTGGACCTGTATCATGGGATGTGGCGCATTATACGGTGCAAGGCGGCAACTGGGACACGGGAGACCGCCAGCTGGTTTGTGGTGTAGGAGATTAGCTGGATCCTCGGAGGTTAACTCGCAGACCGAGGAGAACTGCTCGAGATGATCGTCACAGCTGATAACGGGGATCGTGAGCTGATCCAAGAGGAGAAATGACAGAGCCTGCTGGCCTCCAGATTGGACAGCAGACTCGCACTCATCACACTGGATGGCTGATGCTGGCTGCTGGACATCTAGTGATGCCATTGTGTATTCGCAGGCCGCCATACGGGAAAGTCATTGGTTGACACTCACTCACAGAATTCCCTAACCGCGTCCGGCGATTGGTTGCAGTAGAAACATCTTTGTCACCAGTTCAGTTACTGTTCTCTCGAGGAGGAACGCCGTAATCGACATGGACTTCCGGCGTACTCGGCGATTCCGGTGCAGAAGTACCGTTCCAATCAACGAGGTGGACGTTCGCCATCTCGCCGGAGAACTGGAACCGCATTACACCGGTCTCGATCGCGCCTTCCGCAGCATGGTCTGTGACGACCGTTGCTTCCTCGAGCGGGTCAGCTCCGACCAATTCGATCTCACCGTCGACGCTAATTTCGTAGTTCGATGGTACTCCCCTGCCAACGATTGTGATGCGATTTGTCAGACTTCCCTCAGATGACATACTCTGAGAACGCGATTATTCCAGTATAAGCCTTCTTGTTGACGAAACCATTGGTTTCGGAGACTATGCGGATCATCCGGAAACAGGTATCTCCCTCAAAGTTCAACGTATTGGTCCTCCCACTCCCGGCGCTCCTGAATCTGTTCTTCACCTGCGTCGGTGATGGCGTAGTAGTTCGTCCGGCGATCGAGTTGCCCTTTCTCGACCAGCTCTTTGTTGACGAGGGTGTCGAGGTTCGGGTAGAGCCGACCGTGGTTGATCTCGGAACTGTAGTACTGTTCTACTTCATCCTTGACGCTTTGGCCGGACGGCTGGTCTGAGCCTGCGATGACGTACAGGAGGTCGCGCTGGAAGCCGGTGAGGTCGTGCATCTCGGGTGAGACTTCAACGAATCTGTATTTGACTTCTTTTCCGAATCAAAGCATATGTATCTTCTATATGAACGTCTCGATCTGATTCATGTCTGACTGCGTGCTTCTCCGTTACTTCCGAGTACCGTCCAGAGTATCGCCGAGAAGACGCTTCTACTGCATACTAGGAGGACATAGATGAAGGAAATCGAATTACAGAGGTTGACGTATTCCAGTACACAGCCGCGTGCAGGAACACAGAGGCGTAGGGTCACAGCGGCCTTCTGATCTTAGGGGCGTCGTAGGGAGTTGACCAGGGTGTTATTCGTTGTCATCACCTCATCTACCCACCGATACATGGTGTCTAATAATAAAGGTTATTGCTAGGGAGAATACGGGAAAAAACACGCTAAAATTGATCAACCAGGGCCGATATAACGAATTATTTTACTCAGTCTAAATTACCCCTCTTTCAGCGTGGTATGGTACCATGATGGGCACTGGCTGAGCACCGAGAAACTTTTACTCATAGCTGAGTAGTGGTTGTTGATGATGTGGCAAGACCTCGTCTTCCTTGTCGGAAGCATTCTCTCGATCGTTTTCCTCGCTCCGACACTGCGAGACAAAACAGCACAGATCCCGCTCGGCTCCAGCATGCCGTCCATGACCATCGGCAGCATCTACACCATCACGTACGCTACAATGGGGATGCGGTTCTCGGCACTCGGCTCGGCCGGCGTTGCCATCATGTGGTCACTGATCGTCTGCTACCGGTCGCCCGGTCCACACGACGGCCCCGTCAATATCCCGGTCTTCCTCAAGGATCTGTCCCGCCAAGGCCGTCGCCTGCTTCAGGAAACCGAGACAGACAACGAACAACCCGGACCTGGCCACCAATCCGCTGACTAAGTTCGTTCAATTCTCCTGTTCTATAAAAAGCAGTTTCATCCGTTCTATGACCGGCTATGAGCGATTGTCCTTTCCGTATACCTGGTACCGGTCTTTTGAAAGGTCCGAGTACAGGTGGTCGTCGTTCAGTAGCCGGATGATGTCCCATTTTTTCCGCAGGTCAGGGATCGCAATTGCCCAGTCTTCGTTCCCGTCACCTTCCTCAACATCGATTGAGAGGTTAAAATCGGAAACAATCTGCTCCACTTCACCCCGCGACAAATTATTGTAAATCCCGACCCGCTTGATCTCCCGCATCTTCCATAGGGCCCGTCGATCGTTTCTCACCGAATCAACAAACCGATCGAAGTCAGCGATATTGATCTCTGATTCCTTGACCGTGGTAAGCACATCGTTTGAATCATCTTTGTACTCGTGGAGGTAATCAAAGATATCCTTGAACTGAGTCGGATTCAGGATATTGATCGAACCATCAAAATAGAAGCAGTCGATCCGATCAATGCTGTCGACGTTCTTTCGCATGGGTATTGCCTAGCGCTTCATCAAGGAAACGATTGATCCGAATACCTCTGAGGGGTTTATATCATCCAGCGGGTTTTTTGTGGCATCACCGGCGTAATGGTTCACGTCTCGAAGAGAGAGATCATCGCCTTCGATTCCGCTCGTTGCAGGTGTTCCGCAGCAGTCGAGCGCGCACACTCCATCTCCTCTGCTATTTCCGTGATCGTCGCATCGCGCGGTGTATCATAGTAACCGACATCCACCGCCGTTTCAACCGTCTCACACTGCCGATCCGACAACTCTCCCAGAACACTCTCGGGACGGACCGATGTGCCACCCACCCGCTCAACATCAACCGGGATGTCCCCCGGTACACCATCAACTGCGGCCTGAATATCCTCCTCAGTACCGATCAGTGCGAACGTACTACTGCCATCATCGTTCCACTCAACAGGCGGAATCGTCATCAAACTCCCACGGTTGAAGTTCGCCCAAAGTTCCTGTGCATCTGCCGGTCCTGTCCCTTCGAGAAAACAGTGACACTCATTGTCCGTGAGTGGAAGAATATCGTAGTCCGAGATCTGCGGATCGTCTTTGATTTCCTCTTCCAGACGACGATAATCACCACGAATCCACAGCAGAAATCCGGCTGGAGGAGTCTTGTTATTCCAGTTCACAGTCTGCACCTCAGAGATATACGGAGCTTCCGTAATACGCCTGTACAGCGCCGGATTCTCCAAATCCTGCGGGTAGATGGTTATCCGAACACGTTTCATGGCGTCCAGTTTGGCGAACGACCTGAAAAGCGTTACCACGGATTTCTGGTCGTACGCACGCTGCTGATAAATCCGCTGGAAATATTCGGAGCAATCAGTTCCCCAAATCCGCTCCAAGGCAGTTACCGATGCGCTCAATCAACGACACAGGCAGTCTCCTCAGGAGCAGTGTAGCGAGGTGGCTATCCCCCGTTACGGCCATAGGGCCGTTTAATCACCAATCAACGGCCGTCTCCACTCCAAGTAGGACCCGTTCGTTTGAGGCGGTAACATGATATCTGATTGGCCGCTGATCATAGCCGGGATCGTCGTCTCAATCCTGCTCATACCGCTATTTGTATCCTGGCAGCTGGTTATCAACCCAACTGGCATCGCTGACCTCCCATTTCTTGTAATCGGATTCATCGCAATGCTTCCCGGCGTTCTCATGGGCGGAATCGGTCTCTGGATGGCTGCACGCGGATGACCGCTACGGAAAATGCTACTGTGTCGATCAGCCGCTGTTTTAAACCGTTGAGAGATATTCGGCCCAATCATTTCTAATCACTCGGCTGTAACTCGAATCAGAAACAATGGATTTTCAGCTTACAGAGGCCCAGCAGGCCCTTCGCGATGAGGCACGTGAATACGCACAGACAACCATCAAGCCAGAAGCTATCGAACTGGATCAAAACGAAGAGCATCCTACCGAAATCCTTGACGAGTTAGGTGACCGGGGATATGCCGGTCTCACGCTTTCCGAGGAGTATGGAGGGATGGGAGAAGGACTGGTCGAACTCACACTCGTCATCGAAGAGCTATCGGCTGCACTCATGCCCGTTGCCAGTGCACTCGGTCTTCACCTCGGCGTTGCAACGATCGTAGAACAGTTCGGGACCAGCCAACAGCGAGACCGATTCCTGCCGTCGATGGCCGATTTCGACACGGTCTGTGCACTCGGGCTCAGCGAGACGAACGCCGGAAGCGATAAACTGGAGATGGAGACAACCGCGGAGAAAAACGGTGATAAATGGGTGTTAAACGGCCATAAGCGGTGGATCACTAACTTTCGCCATGCTGACTACGTCCTCACGTACGCAAAAACCGGTTCTGATGACGAAGCACCGCACAACATCAGTGCCTTTCTCGTCCCCACAGACGATTTCACGGTCGAAACTGTCTGGGACACACTCGGTGCGAATACAGTGAAATCACCGAAAGCAACGCTCTCCGACGTGACCGTACCAGACGACCAGCGGATCGGCGAGCCAGGTGAAGCATACATCCAGCGTGGTGAGGTCAACACTGGAGTCAATGTCCCCGCCCGTGGTGTTGGCATCGCTCGCGCTACGCTTGATGAGACAGTCGCGTACACGAAGCAGCGCGAACAATACGACCATCCTATCGCTGATTTCCAGGGAGTCAAATGGCAGATCGGCGAGATGGCTGAACGCGTTGACACGGCACGGTTGCTTACGTTACGAGCAGCAGAGAAGGCAGACCGGGGACAGGATATTACTCGCGAGTTCAGTATGGCAAAAGTGTCTGCAACCCAGGCCGCTGTCGATAATGCGAATGATGCGCTACAACTCCATGGCGGGATCGGCTACACCACCGAGAAACATGTGGAACGCCATCTCCGTGACGCCCGCCTGCTGACCATTGCTGGTGGACCAAACGAAGGTCACAAGGACACGCTTGGTGAGGCCGTCTACGAGAATCATCCAAAACCAGTAGGTGCTGACAGAGATGGGTGAACACTTGCCAACCCGCATGACGGACGTTATACTTGATGGAGTGGTTGCTGTCAGGTAGATGCAGCTGCTTCGTGAACGGGGTTCGACACGTATCCGTGCAAGTCTTCGGGGCGTGTTGCCCGCTGTAGTGACGCTCGTATTGTTCCTCGGTGGGACCGCATTACTCGGGTTGATCGTTCAGGCAGTCACAGAAGCACACTCCAGTACCGAGGTACTCCTGGCTTCTATTGGGCAGTTCGTCTTGTATGCCGTGCTGATCGGGGTGGCAGTCTGGAGCGCAGCAACACTCGAACACCGGGAGTACACGAACTTCGGATTGACTGTCGACGGGGATTGGATGCGAGAGTTTGCTGCCGGGATCGTGATTACGCTACTTGGGATCATGGTATCGGTATGGTGGGCTGACGTCCGCGGAATTAGAGCTGTTACCCTCACAGCTGCCAGTATTACTGGACCTGAGAGACCGCTTCTACTGGGCGCCGTGTTCGGACTGTTCATCTGCTATTTCTTGCTCGGGAATATTTACGAAGAAGTTGTCTACCGGCGTATCGTGCTCGGTAATTTCGTGGAAGGACTTACTGCACGCGGCGTTTCACCGCAAGTGGCTGTTATCCTTGCCACCGTGGTCAGCCTGTTGCTGTTCGGCGTCTACCATATCCCGCTTCGCGGCAACATCGTAGTAGCACTTGACGCCGCTCTCACTGGAATTCCGTTCGCGCTGGCATATCTCCTTACTGATCGATTGGCGCTTCCTGTCGGGATTCACTTTGGCCGTATCCTGATCGAGTTCCTCCATGGACGCGTGACGAGAGGGGAGTTCAACGTCTCTGCGATCGTGGAGATCACACAAGATACACTGCTGGCGAATCTCGAGTTCAAACTGCTCCGTATCGGGCTGACCTGCCTGGGTATCCTCACGTGGGTCTACCTGCACCACGGAGAAATCCAGATTGCCAAGACGGTTTACCGCCGGAACAGCGATCACGCATAGCGCAGAGTCTAATACTAGATCCCCTCATCAACATGGAGAGTCGTTCTTCAACAGCGTCGCGTATACCTACGATTCTGTCCCGTGCACGTAGACGCCACGCTCAGCTGTACTCTCTCCGGTTTCCACGCGTACCGGGAACTCATCGTCCTGCTTCACCGGATATGTCTCAAACACGAGTGTGATTTGCTCTGTTCCACCGGCAGGAACCGTCATCGCCTGAGTATCCACGGTCTCCGGGTTGTTACCGACCACGAGAGCGACCTCACGTGTCACCTCTGACGTATCCGTATTCTCGAGTGTCGCGTCCACCTCCAAGACCTCACCACCGGTCACCGGGCTATTCGTCCCCTGAATCCTCACGGTAACGCTTCCACCGTTCTCGCCATCATCACCTGCACCGAAGCCTTCGAACTGCCACGGACTGACCGAGGCATGCATATTATTCTCGTCGATCACCCATGCCTCAATCTGACACGTATGACAGCCACCGTCGACCTGGATCGTGGCGGTGTCACTAGATCCAGTAAGATCAGACACACCAAGGATCACGTCCGACTGGGACATCCACCAGACGACACGGTCCAGTTCGGTGGCAGCACTCGACACATCAAGTTCGAGCGTGGTTGTTTCGTCGGCAGCAAGCTCACGCGAGGTTGGCCGCGTAGCATCGACGGTTGGCGGTTCAAGTCCATCCTCAGCTACCGTCACCTCCCAGCGTGAGGCAGTGTTCCCATCGTCAGCAGTCACGGCCGTATCCACGAGGTGTGACCCTGTTGAGTCGAACGTGTGCGTGAAGAGTTCCCGACCAACGTCAGCGAAATACGTTGAAGACCACGGTCCGGCCGGCGTCGTGACGTAGTCGCCGTCAACATACCAGTGTGTGGAGCCTTGCTGCTGTACCAGTTCGGCATCAACCTCGAAGATGATCGTCGTCTCTGGTTGAACTGTTAGCTTCTGACTGCGATCAGGGTACGTATACTGGGCGTCACACGGGTCGACACCAGTGACAGTGACCGTTGTCTCGGCCGTGTCGACCCCAGTCTCAAGCCGTACCGGGAACGTGTCATCGCCGCGGACCGGATACGTCCGAAATTGCAGAAAATCAACAGTGCGTGTCTCGCCTGCCCCAACTGGAACCGTTCGTTCACCTACCATTACTGCGTCCTCACCAATGAGGAAGTCCAGGTCAACCCGTTCATCAGCAGATCCGCTATTCTCAAGTTCGGCAGTCATCTCGAGGAGATCACCACCCTCGAGTGGAGCATTCGTCTCGACGATGTCGATAGAGATGTGCCCGGTCGCCCCACCACTGGATGACACAAGCGGGAGTGTGCTGATGCCCGTCCCAGCTCCAATCAGGTACTGCCGCCGGTTCATGGTAGAACCCATTTCACCTACTGGCAAGAAGTTTACATAGGAATCAGATCAAATAAGTCTTCAAAACCAACACACAGAGCCACGGAGCAATCGAATATCGCCCCTTCCGGTACGAGAGGTGAGAGAATCCCCATTCCAGCGGCCATACACAGAGATTATCCCTGTCCCAGACCTTCGGATACTGGAGACACTCTCTTTAATACCTCAAAACAATTTTGCGGCCAGCCTTGCTACACAGCCACACAGGAAGAATAAATGTATTCGTCCAGTTGCTTGGATGGTTGCTGTTAGGTGTTACCTTCATCGGGAGCTTCCGCCTCTCCCGGTACCTGGCCCGGTCCGACGATGCTGTCCTGTATCCCGAACTGATCGCGTCCACTGTCACCGCCGTCTTCATCATCATCGTTGACGTCGTGATCCTCGTCACTGGCGTGCTGGCCATCGCCCTGCCCACGCTCTGGGCGGTGCAGCGGTTCACCGGGTACGGCCCCTCTATCGATCTGTCCATGCCAGATATCCTCGATCACGACACCGATACAGCGCCTGACGCCGACCACCTAACCTATCCGAATCCGGAGTTGGGTGGACGGCCGTTGTTCGATGTCGTCGGTCACCTCCAGAACAGATTCGACCATATGGTACCGGACTGGCTCGGACAGCAGTCAGACGAGATGGAACCGACCGACATCGTCGAACTCGAGAAGGGTATCGGCCCGGCGCTGATCCACAGCGGTCTCCGTCGCTGCAACATCAATCGTGATCTCCGGGTCGCACCGTGTATAGTCGTCAAACCGGCGGCGTAACCCGGCGACGGCAAACGCTTTCAGTTTCTCGTGGGTTTCGGACTCGGCCGGTCCCGGATCACCGGTAGCTCCGGCCGCAGTACAGCCGCCGACGTTCTCGATATGGTAGAAGTGCCGTGCCCGGCCGTCATCGAATGGACCGCGTACCCGCATCGGACCACCGCAGCTGGTACAGTAGATGGTGTCGCCATCGTCCACATCTTGGGGGATGATAGTGCGGTCGTCCTTACAGGCGATGAACGGCATCTAGAAACGATGTTGTCCGTCAGTTACAATGGACGTATGGTCTACGTGACGGTAGCCCCAGTTTGCCACCAGAACCGCGGTGAACAACCAGAGGTACGAGTGCTGTAGATACGGGGAAGTCCATCCCTCCTCAATCAGAATATATGCCGTCGAGAAGCAAAGCCAAATGTCCGTCGTGCGACTCTGGAAGGATCGGGGAGAAAACGAGAAAGACGAACAGTTCTCCGTCCGGACCCGGTAAAGCAACCATCTGGTACTGCAAGAGCTGCGGTCTCGAATCGGGAAGATTACGCTCATTTACCTCATACCCGTGACGAACTCTCTGCCCTGAAGGACGGAGATCGGAACGTGACGGTAGTCCACGGCTTAGTAGCATCCGTCGGCCCCCGAACCAAGACCGGACGCAGAATCCGCGTCCTCGACAGGGACGACGTCAGTGTGTGAAAGTTCGATGTCCAGTGGGTGTTGACGGCATCCTGCCACAGTTTCACCAGTTCCAGATCCTTTTCCCGGATTACCGCAACCTCCCGGTCACACTTAGTGGACATGTCTTCTCCGCGATCATCTCTGTCTCAACGCCAAGCGTTTACCGGGGCAGGTCTATATACGAGTCCATGGGATTCCCCGGTTCAACTCCGGAAGTCACTCGGGAGGAGGTGCGGGGTGTTTTTACTCAGTTCGATCAGCCGTCGACACCGATCACTGCTGACGAAACCGCCGAAGCCCTCGACTGTCCGCGGCAAACTGCACAGAATAGTTTAGAGGATCTTGCCGATAACGGTGAAATCGAGAGCAGACAGATCGGCGATGGCACACGGGTCTGGTGGCGGCCCGAATCCAGGAAGCTACCTGACCAGATCGACAGAGAGGAGTTTGCGTCCTTCGTGAGCGCTGTCAAGGACTACGCGATTTTCATGCTCGATCCTGACGGCACCGTTGCCAGCTGGAACGAGGGCGCTGAACGGATCAAGGGCTACAAAGAGGACGAGATCGTTGGCGAACACTTCTCCACCTTCTACACGGATACTGCAACCGCTGACGGAGTCCCTGAACAGAACCTCGAGGCAGCAGCGGAATCAGGTCGTACCGAAGATGAAGGCTGGCGCGTCCGCAGCGACGGCACCCGGTTCTGGGCGCACGTCACCATCACTGCGATCCGTGACGATGACGGTACACTTCGAGGGTTCACGAAGGTCACGCGTGACATGACCGAACGACGCGAATACGAACAACAACTCCGACAAGAACGCGATCTCACCGAACAGATCCTCGAGACCGTCCCGGCCAGTATCTGTGTGGTGACCGGTGACGGTGAGTTCGTCCGCGCAAACCAGCGCATGCTCGACCGGATCGGTAGTGACGACACAGAACTCCCGGACTACAGTGTCGACTCATGGGAGATCTACGACGCTGACGACGAGCCAATTCCGGTTGAGGAGTGGCCGTGGACACAGGTCACCGATACCGGCGACCCGGTCTACGATTACCAATGCCAGGTTGAACTCCCGGAGATCGGTCGACGCTGGCTCTCGCTCAATGCCGTGCCACTCGACTCCGAGGAAGATGACGAACCGAGAGTCGTCGTCTCTGTTGACGATATCACCAAGCAGAAAGAACGCGAACAGCAACTCCGCCGCCAGTACAACCAAACTGAACAGCTGTTACGGACGGCACCGGTCGCCATTGCCGTGCAGGACGCTGACGGGAAGACAGTGATGGCGAATCAGCGGGCACAGGATGTTCTTGGCCTCTCTGAACAGGAATTCATCGAGGAACCGGACGACGCCGAGGATTGGGAAATCTACGACACAGATGGTGAGCCGGTTTCCCCAGAGGAAACGCCGTCTGCCCGTGTCCTTGCAACCGGAGAACCGGTGTTCGACGAAGAACTCACGATCGACCCACCGGACAGCGACCCAATGCAGTTCCGGGTAAACGCGGCCCCGCTCTTCGGATCCGACGGATCGGTCGACCGTGTTGTCACGGCCGCGAAGGACATTACTGCACTCAAAGAACGGGAGAAACAACTTGAGCAGCGGAAGACGGAACTTGAGACCGAACTCAACGAAATCCTTGGGCGGATCTCCGACGCCTTCTACGCGATTGATGACGAGTGGCGGTTCACGCACCTCAATGAGCGGGCCGCCGACATCATGCAACAACCCAGAGAGGAGTTGCTCGGGAGAAACGTCTGGGACGTGTTCCCCGAGGCGACAGAGGGCGTATACTGGGATGAATTCCAGACGGCAATGGAGACGCAGGAGCCAGTCAGCTTCAACGTGTACGGGGATGAACTCGACGCCTGGTTAGAGTTCAATGTCTACCCATCTGAGTCCGGTCTGTCGATCTACTTCCGCGATGTGACTGACCAGGTCGAATACGAGCAGGAACTGGCAAAGTATGAAACCATTGTTGAGACAATCAACGACGCGATCTACGTCCTTGATGACGAGTTGCGGTTCACGATGGTCAACGAAGCGTATTCAGAGCTCACTGGCTATGATCGTGATGAACTGATCGGTGAGCACGCATCACTGGTCGTTGACAAGGAGACGATCCAGCAAGGACGTGAGTTACGGGAAAGACTTGCAGAGGGCGATGTCACCGATCCGACGCTGGAGGGAACGATTGAGACTGCGAGCGGCCGCCACGTTCCGGTCGAAGGTTCCTTCACACCACTCTCACAGAATGAAGAGAACCAGCAGCGGATCGGCGTGTTACGCGATATTACGGAACGCAAGAAGAACCGGCGCAAACTCGAGGAGAGTGAACGCCGATACCGGACGCTTGTCGAGAACTTCCCGAACGGTGCCGTCGCGTTGTTCGACGACGATCTCCGGTACACGGCTGCTGGCGGCGAACTTATGGATGCAACCGGCGTGGATCCAGAGGACCGGGTCGGCAATCGTATCTCCAACCTCTATCCGTCCGACATTGTCGAGGAAGTCGAACCGTACTTCCACGATGCACTCGACGGTGAGGCGAACTCGTTCGAGATCGAGTATCTCAACCGCCACCTGCTCGCCTATACGCTGCCAATCCGGGACGCCGACGATGAAATCTATGCGGGGATGCTCGTCGTCCAAGATATCACGGAACTCAAAGAGACACAACGGCAGCTCGAAGAATCCAACGAACGCCTCGAACAGTTCGCCTACGCTGCGTCACACGACCTGCAAGAGCCGCTGCGGATGGTCACCAGTTACCTGCAACTGCTCGAAAGCCGCTATGCTGACGACCTTGACGAGGATGCGGAAGAGTTCATCGAATTTGCTGTCGATGGCGCAGAGCGGATGCGTGAGATGATCGACGGCCTGCTCCAGTACTCACGAGTTGAAACACAGGGCGACCCGTTCGAACCGGTCGATTTAGAGGATGTCCTTGAAGATACACGTGAGAACCTCCAGATGACGATCGAAGAAAGCAATGCCAAGATCACAGCAGACTCCTTGCCGGAGGTCCATGGCGATCATAGCCAGCTCCAGCAAGTCTTCCAGAACCTGGTCAGTAATGCGATCGAGTACAGCGGTGATGAGCCACCACAAATCCAGATCACAGCCGAGCAGAATGGATCGGAATACGTCATCTCAGTTCGTGACGATGGGATTGGGATCGACCCTGAGGATCAGGACCGGATTTTCCAGGTGTTCCAGCGGCTTCACAGCCGGGAGGAGCATCCGGGTACCGGGATCGGGCTTGCACTCTCTCAGCGGATCGTCGAACGCCACGGTGGCGAAATCTGGGTCGACTCCGAACCAGGTGAGGGAACAACGTTCTCGTTCACACTACCTGCAGCGTGATCCTGCCGGATTGAGATGACAGGCTGCAATCTCTGGTTGGTATAGGTATCCCTCATAGAAACCTTCATCACCCGCTGAGAGAGATTTTCCGAGTGCCACAGCATAACCCTGAATCCCACGTTGTGCCTGGCTAGAGCCGCCCTGTATCCCCCTCTCACCACCACACCATCTCAATCGACACGAGATCACCCCTGTCACCGTCAGAGGCACCTCAGATCTCCTCTCCCTGTCCGACCTACCGTTTCAGAGATGAACTGGTCAAGAGTCTTTCCCCCGTGGTTACAGGAGTTGGGAGATACTGGTCAGTCAGCATTCGCTTCTCTGGTTTCGTCCGAGAACGTTGGGAACGGCCTGAACTCTGTTCCCCCGCAGGACGCATATCTCTCATCCCTTCCGGTTCCCGATCGGTCGTATCTCACCGTTCGGTCGCTTGAAAGCCGCATACATCGACCCGCAGTCTTCGCACGCTGCCACGAGTCGATTGCGTTCCCCACCCTTCATTGCCTCTGAATCGGCGAATGCCACAGAAAAGGATGCTGTGAACACAAGAGGAGTAACCTGGCTCCTTATTACAGGGGTAGCAACAAAAGATTGTTCAGTAGAGATGCTAACTAACCGACTCCTATAGTAGCCCTTGAAAGCGTTTTCCCAGTCGTGCGATCGTCTCTGTACTGGTCTTTCAGGAGCTACTAGAGGTGGTACATGTACTGGTGCTAGTAATCAATCGACCGATATAGGACGAAAAGGATGGCGTTAAGCAACCCTGCTAACGCGACAAGAGCTCCGATCTGTAGACCGAACGTCTCTAAGAGGCCCCCGGTACCACCCCAGTTGCTCACGCCGTACGTAAAGAATGCCGCGATAACACCCCAGATCAGCAGGATCGCGGCGATATGAGCGCCATCGGTGATGTACTCAGATACCGAGTGTGCTGATGAAATAGAGGGCGGTGTAGGCACAACTGGTCCTTCCTACAATTACTTGTTAAATACTTTATATACCTTATCTGTAATGCCCGGTTGTCACCATTTCGCGGCGGGTTCAAGAGTGGGATGTAGTTGGTAGAGAAACCGGAATGATGCAACCGGCAACCCGAGACATATGTTGGATTGGGTATGTATAACAGCGGTTAGGGCATCAAGGTGTACGATACTCGCCGATCAGGTACAAAGTACCAGACTGAACTAATTGACAAAGCCCTCGATCCACTTCTCAATCGATATTAGCGATGAACTCATCTAATGTGTCGGTAAGTTCATCGATTGATTCGCCCTCCTGCTTAGCCGAGTAGCGCACAATGATCACGTCCTTTTGATCTGTATTCCGGGCGGTGTCGACTTGTTTGACACCCCTCCAGATTCCTGTGACTTCAACGATTCCGTGTTCTTCGTGATCGTACGTCTCCTCTCGTTCAACGATGCGATCCGACTCGGGGCCGGGGCGGTCAACCGAGTCATCCATGTGAGTTAGTCCTTCTATGAAACCGGCCGGGGGCGTTTGGCTGCTATACTCCTTACTGGAATAAGTATTGACAAAATTTTTACTATTATTCGAGTGATAGAGTATCGAATCGTTTTCCTCGTGTTATCTCGTCCTGATGATGGTCAAACTGGATGATATCATCAGCTTCTAATTCGGGCAGTTCGACGTGATGTAGTTCGTAGACGAGGGTGACGTAACCCTCAGTGCTAAGGGATTCATCGCCCCGAAGAATTGGGGTAGTGTCTATCGTTTTCTCCTCTACGAGTGCCAAAACCACCCGCTCCTTTTGCTTTCGAAGAGTTGTTACCAACTGCTCGCTATGCTCAGATGACTGTTCACTTACTGTCATTCTCCATTCCTCTCCCGAAGTTCGTTCTGGTATTTTCGAGGTTCCTCTCTCGGACGATGTGACATCGAAATCGTCTGGACGTGTTCGGACTAAAGGGGTGCAGACTACGCATTCCCCTCAGGGCTGACCTCGACTGTTCCTTCGCCGAATACGGTCACATCAAACCCTTCATAGGAGAATGAGAGACAGCCGTTTCTCTGGCGTGCGTTGCCTGTCGGGGAGAATAGGTCATTGAGCGCACTTGTATTGACCACCGAATGGAGAGGCGTCAGTTCCTCCGGTTCTGTATTGCTGACCCCAGCTACCGCGGCAACTACTGCTAGACTTGGCTGATCACGACTGCTGTCGTACTCCGCTCGAAAGGTGTCCTCGTCCACGTCAAACTCAACGTTGTCCATTGAGGACACGATCTCGACGGCTCCGATCGCATTTTGGGAGGATTGCATCACCAGAATAGAGGGGCTCTACGGGTTTGACGCTGGATTTTACTCGCGCAACATCCTTTTATATACGTAGATAATCGTCACTCGTCAGATGTTATCAGGGTACTCGCTACGAGCCGTCGAAGACCGCGGTGCAACCGTGATGAAACCGCTTGTCTGCTGATTTCGAGTTCGTCGGCGAGATCATCTTGTGTGGCACCCCGCGGTGAGTCGAAGTAACCTCGGGAGTACGCCAGTACTAGTGCACTGCGTTGTCCCTCTGTCAGATCATACTCTCGATCCGACTTGAGTGTTGAGAGAGCGTGGAGTTGAGTAAGTTCGATTGGAATGTCGTTATCTTGGCAATATGTTTGAAAGTCCGATATTTCCTGTTGCTCATCTGCACGGATTTCGAATGTCCACTGTTCATTATTTCCAATGCCTGAGATAAGATTGACATCAGTATTGACAACCGCCGTGAGAACGCTCTCATGGGCGAGGTTCCAGTCAATCCGAACAAACATCTGTTCCTCCTCCACTTCATCAATTACCTTCACCTGATCAATCCCGAGATCGTTACTCAGGTCTGTTGTAAGTTTGGCGGTGTCATCGGCATGAATCCAGAAGTAGGGGATAACAGCCTCACTCGTTGGGACAACCCGATCCAGTTCGATCGTGGAGTCAGGTAATTGCTCAAAAACAGCACTTAGTGGGAAGTCGGATTGATCGATAGTGAACGAGGCTTCAATGGTCATAGATTCGATTAGCGGTGCTCCCTTTTGAGTTAGTCGCTGATGTGAGAAGTGCTACACAGAAAATGTTCTTTGATGAGACGCTGTTACAAGGCCTATGCCTGAAATAGAGCTTGATGGGGTCGATCGAGCAATTCTCCATGAACTCCAAGAAGATGCACGAAGGACGACTGCCGAAGAGATGGGCGAGGCAGCAGGCGTCGCTGCCAGTACCGTCCGGAACCGGATCGAGAATTTAGAGAAATCGGGGGTGATTCAAGGGTACCATCCCCACATCGACTATGAAGCAGCGAATTACCAACTCCATCTGTTCATCATTTGTCGGGCTCCACCGGCCGAGCGTGCGGAACTCGCTGAAGAGGCTTTAGAGATAGTTGGAACAGTTACTGTCCGGGAGATGATGACTGGGTCAAATAACCTTCATATTGAGGCTATCGCTGAGGATTCAGCTGCAGTCGATACTGTTGCTGAGAAAATTGATGATCTCGGTCTCGAAATTGTGAGTACCGAGGTTGTGAAGGATGAGAAAGTCCAACCTTTCAATCATTTCGGCCCTGCACCCAGTACCGGCGAAGACGGGGAGTAGCTTCCCTCCAGATACAGATGCTGCTCTAAGCCGTGTCTCGTTGAACTGCTAAAACCGCTCCTACTTCTGCGATTTCCTGTGAAATTCCCAGTCCTAAGGACAGCGGATCCCCCAATGTCCTTGTCCATTCGAGCCGTTATTCCCTATGTGACTACGGAATCCCCAAATGAAGGCAGTGAGATGGCTTCCCGGGTAGACAGCCTGTCACTCGACACAATCTTTACTCTACTCTCTCACGATCGCCGTCGCGCAGTCCTCGATTTGCTCCTCACTCACGACCGGGCACTGACCCTCTCCGATCTCCGGAACGAGGTTGTCGAATGGGAGGAGAATGAGGAAATCACGGAGATTCCCGGCGAAAAGGTGAAGCAAGTTCACGCGGATCTCCATCACGTCCACATTCCAAAACTGGCTGAGGCAGGAGTTGTCATCTACGATATTGACCGGAATGTCGTGGAGCCAACAGAGGAACTCAGCCAGATGGAGCCTTTCCTTGTTCAATTGTCGGCGGTTTCTCACTGACATCTCTCACTTGATCGGGGTATCCGCGACCCCGGCGACCGCGGACACAACTGACCGAATCTATTGCGAGAGATAGTCTGCTATCGACACTATTATATTTTCATTCAGTTCCGATAAATCCGTTTCTCCGATCTCATTGGAGTGTTTAACGCATCCGAGTAGAGAAACGATTTAGTAATATCGACAGCAAGTCCTCCTACTATATTGAACGTGTATTTCGCGAGCAGTTCTAGATTAAGAAATCGTGCTGCGGTTTCATGCTAATCTGAGATACTAGTACGTGACACCATTCATACTCGGTCAGTCTGTGAACAGTTACAAGTCCAGAGCTGGCAGCCAGATCGGGGATATAGTTAAGCCCGATCATCTGGAACGGTCTGTTGACAGGTGATCTGACAGATGTCCCTGGCCACTGATCCCCGTCCACCGCTCCCCGATTGGGTGTTGGACGCATACAATATCCTCTGCGATCACATCACCAGGCAGGAACACGGTGAAAGTCAGCGCCACGTCCTGGCGATTCCTCGTGACGAGGCGATCGAAGTGCTGCGATCCACTGACGAGATCAGGCTTGAACAGGGGGATGCTGACCATGCACTGACGCGGCTGCTCGAGCGTGGCTACCTCTACGAGGTTGACAGCGAATTCCGCGTCACCGAGCCACCTGAAGACATCTGAGTCGAAACGCCGCTCCGTATTATTAAGACGAATATCGCAGGACGGCGAGTAGAGAGATCAGCGAAACGCTTTTCCGAGTTACTGGTGAAACAGGCACGAGTGATTTAATATGGGGGGATGGGAGCGGCTGAAACGAGCGGTTTCGATAGATGGGAAACCGAGACGTCCAGATGAACCCGAATACGCGGACGTGATCCATGAGTGCCGGCACTGTGGAACGACTGTGGATCAGCGAACAGAGTACTGTCCGGCATGCGGTGGATCAGAAATCGCGACGTATGCGATCGAGTAACCGAAATACCGGGGACAGCGTGATCTCCCCCGATCGAAATGCTCTCCTATCGAAACATGCCCCGGACGGGTTCTTCCTGCTGGCCCTGCGCCTGCTGTAATTGCTGTGCAACTTGCTGTTTCTGGCGCTGAATCTCCTCCGCTTTCTCCTGTAGCTCACTGGTGTCAATCTCGAACTCAACGAGCGGTTCAAGCGCGTTCTCGATCACGGACCGGGCCGCGGCCGGATCCGGGAGCCGTGGGTCCGCCCGGACGAGCAGCAGCGCTGCCGGAACATCCGCCTGATAGCACGCATTGATGAGTGCACCGGTCACGCCACTCACAGCACCGTCTTCCTCTGCGAGTGCGATATCCGCCTCCTCGAGTTCTGCTTTCAGGTCCTCGGTCGTTGCCACGCCGACAACGTTGCCCTGCTGTTCCTCGGACTGGGCCGGTGCACCAGCAAGGAAGATCGCCCGGTTAAAGTCCTCGACCAACTCCTCCAGTACGCACTGGCTCAGATCGGAGAACGCGTCCTCTGGTATCGGGACATCACTCTGCAACGTCATGATATCAGGATCCGAACCACCGTAGACGCGTACCGTGTCCTGGACCAGACCGTCCGTGAAGGAAGCAACGGGTGGCAAGGTATCGGACCGGATCGCCCCATACTGCTCAAGGCCCAGTTGGTCGGTGATCTGATCGACAGCGATCGAAGCAACCAATCCATGCCCTGGTAGTCCCTCGATCAGTGTCGGTGCCGCCGCATCAAAGTCGGCTGACCGGTGAAATGTTACGTCAGGAGTCTCTGGAGTCATGCCTGGCGACCTACATCGACCAGTCAGATATGCGTACGGGGCACCGGTAGATTCGTGCGGCCACTCATTCTCCTGTATAGCACTACGTGTCCTGATTCTCCGGTGTGAAGAAGTCTTCCTGTGTCTTACCCCGTGGTGAATCCGATCCACGGGATCCACAAGAAAATGTCTACTCGTCCAGAAACTCCACGTAGAAATACTCGTCCTGCGTCTCACCCCGCGGCGGCTCTGCCACGTCTATCTCGGTTGTTTCCTCGCCATCCGCGGCCTCTCCTAATCGACGACGCCGGTTTCAGACCTGTTCAATGGAGTCGATCCCGGAAATCTCGAAACAGGCACCGCCGTCCCGCCCCTCGTGTATGGAGAACGACCAGTCGTGGGCGATCACGATCGCACGGACGATTGCCAAGCCAAGACCGGTTTTCGCATCCTGCGAGACATCCTGGTCCTGTAACCGTTCACGTTTCTCAGCTGGAATCCCCGGCCCATCATCCTCGACGTATATCCCGCCGCGAGTTATTCCCACCTGGACGGTGACCGATGGTCCACCATGTTCCACAGCGTTCCGAAACAGGTTCTCGAACACCTGCCGGAGGAGGTGTTCGTCAGCAACGAACGATTGAGACGCTTCGATTTCCAGTGACGCATCGGCGGTCGGCGTCTGGTCCCATGCTTCCTGAGCGATCGTTGCCAGTGAGACCTGGGTTAGGTCATCCACTCCCTGTGTACGGGCGAATGCGAGGGTCGTATCGATCAGTTCGGTCATCCGGCCGATACTTTCCTGAATAGCTGCAACTGCATCGCCATCCGTCTCTGCTGTCCCGAGCTGCTCGGTGTAGCCACGGATGATGCTAAGTGGGTTGCGGAGATCATGAGAGAGGACGTTGACGATCGTTTCCAGTTGTTCGATCCGTGTATCTCGCTGGAGTTCTGCCTGCTTGCGAGCGGTGATATCGACATGAGCCATGATAGCGTACCGGGTCTCGTCATGGGTGACCGTCGTTGCCTCGAGAAGGAACCACCGCTGATCGTCAGGCGGATGGCACGGGTACTCCAGTCGAAAATGGCTTCGATCGCCAGCGAGCATCGCGTCAAGAGAGTCTGCAACCGTCGTCGCAACCGGGTCGTCGGCCTGGCGACAGACAGTCAGATAGTTTTCTCCAATCCAATAGGCGTCGTGAGTCGCACCGTTGACTTTGCCAAACCGCTTTCCATGCTTCGTTAGCGAACACGATCTGACCCGTCTCATCTACCAGTGCAACCTCGAACGGCAGTGCATGAAATCCGACGTGGAGGAGATTGGGATCAACTTCAGGGCTCACACTCGGCTTAGAGAAGCCATGATGGAGAGAAATACCTGACGGCCTTCTGACTCACCCCTACCCTGTCGCCATCAAAAAACTTTCTCAGAACAAATCGGACAAGATACAGTTATAGTAGACGTTCAGATCCAGTCCTTAGCAGGCGTACCAGGATTCAATCGAACCGTCTGACTGTAATGTGAGCCCGATATCTTCACCGTCGCAGTCCATGTCCAGATCAGGTGCGTACTCCCATGTAGCGGAGACACCGTCTGGAGTGAATGCTGTTACCGTTGCCGGGGTCGTTTCAATTCCAGCAGAGGAGTCAAGGTGACCAGATTCAAGCTCGTATACACGGCTGAATAGCACCTCTCCATCGTCATCCTCAACTCGGACTCCGATCTGGGCACGGTCATCCGTCCGGTTCTCAACCATGATCTCGATGGTATCCCCTTCTCCTTCTGATCCATTCGATAAGACTGTATCACTACAGCCAGCAACGGAAACTGGGATGATCATACCGGTTGTAGCAAGCAGTTCCCGTCGAGAAACCCGGTTACTAGGAGACAGAGATAGCAGAGACGTATCAGGCATTGTTTCTGTACTAGTCACTTCCCTCGGTAAATAGTTTTTACCCGACTCTATTTGATGCGAGGGAAGTGATCGTCGGACTCGGGATTCTGCTCGTTTTGGCTTACTTGACCGCAGACGCGTGGGCGACAGTCCAGCGGTTCGCGGGTCTTGAGCCCCGACCGAATGGCGTGGCGGTCTCAACGCATGTGACAGGGCTCGTTCTCGGAATGCTGTGGTTCGGCTGGCGGGCGTTGCGGCACGGACTGGACGACGCATGATGAGCGCTCCGTGAGCTACTTACGCTTTGTATTCAGCAGAAACTGAACGTTCTACTCAAATTCTG